>JAAUPS010000003.1 GCA_012033015.1 Phormidesmis sp. RL_2_1 | reverse complement strand
AATCTGACGCTCAGCCAGGTCATCGTCTGGTCGGTGGAGAGCAATTTTTGCCCGCTAACAGTACGATCGCGCTAACGGGCCATGACCTCAGCCATCTGATCGCTGCACTTGCTTCAGTGAAGATTGCGAAGCCAATGCTGCCTGATTTTTTTCGGTTAGATCACTGGCCAACGGCAGACTATGTCATGGGTCAACTCACTGCACAGAGCAGCACAAATGATTGGATTTTGGTGATCGCCCGCGATCCTGAGCAGATTGCCAAACTTGACGAAGCGGCCATGGCCGAAGGATACAGCGCCGTACCAGTGGCCATTGGAGAACACACAGCCGTCACGTGGACTCGATTTAAAGCGCGCTTAGCAGGGCAGCGTCAGTTCTCTGGTGGTTTAGAAACTGAAATTTTGGGGCTGCACTTATCACAAGGCGATCGCGAAATATTCGCTAGCTCTTTGGGGGCAATGCACCACCTGCTTGCAAGAGATGAATCAAACGTCACTGCTGAGCACAGAGCACTTTATGCAAGCGATCGCACCCCTGCAGTCCACCGATAGCCTAAAGAACCCAGACAATGCCGATGACGGCTATTTATATATAGACGGTTCGGCAATCGCGGCTATTGCTGGCCAAACCGTACCGGCCTTTAACAAAATTCAGACGACAGCTCGCCCTTTACTCTCGCGGGTAGATACCCTAGCAGTGACGCGCCACGGCGCTAATGACGGCGCTAATGACGGCGTTAATGTTAGCTTTTTTATCCGGCTTAAGTCAGCAGCGGCTCGCGTCAACAGGCCTTAGCCATGAATGCACTAAACCCTCTCAACACGATTGTCACAGCTTTAGGCCAAGGGCAAATACCTTCTGCCAGCCAGCGACAGCAGTTAATTGACTGGGAGCTGAGCGTTCTACCTCGGGTAATGGCTTGGCAAATCTGTGATCATAGATTTGATGATCATCAGATCTGTGATCATCAAATCTATGATTATCAAATCTATGATCATCAAATCTCTCATAGCCTTGTTGGTGAAGCAATCGAGCGTCGAGCAAAGCTACTGCAATCACTCTGCCAGTCAGGGACGCTATTAGATCCTGGGTTACCGTTACCGGGTCAGTGGACAGATTGGATAGTGCCGCTTTGGACCTATTGGCTGCCGCTCGCTGATAAGCTAGATCGTCAGCAGCGAGCACTAGGTGCACCCTTCATTCAAGGTATTTTGGGCGCTCAGGGCACAGGTAAAACCACACTCACACAAATTCTGTGCCTGCTCCTAGAACAGTTAGGGCACCAAAGTGTCGCATTTTCCATTGATGATCTGTATCTTACCTATGCTCAGCGCTGCCAATTGCAGCAGGCAGATCCGCGCTTGGTTTGGCGGGGGCCACCTGGCACTCACGATATTGACCTAGGCGTGCAAACATTAAAACGAATCAAACAGACTGCTCCCTGCAGTCCTACAGATACGCCTGCAGAATCACCTCAGATACAGGTGCCGCGATTCGATAAGTCTTTACAAGCAGGGCAGGGCGATCGCATCCCTTCGAGCCTCCATCCTGCCCCCACCATTACCCTGTTTGAAGGGTGGTTTGTCGGCGCACGCCCAGTGGCAGATAGCCTCTTTACTCACGAAAACACCACCCTACCAGCGCCCATCATAACCGCAAGCGATCGGCAATTTGCCCGAGACTGCAACCACCGCCTGCAAGCCTACCTCCCCCTATGGGAATTTTTAGACAGCCTCATCGTGCTTTACCCAGAAGACTATCGATTGTCACAGCAGTGGCGTCAGCACGCTGAGCGAGCCATGCAAGCCCAAGGGAAACCAGGTCTTTGTGAACAAGACATTGCTGACTTTGTCACCTACTTTTGGAAAGCCTTGCATCCCGAGCTTTTCATTACCCCCCTAACAGTTAGCGCCCAAACTAGCCTAGTGGTCAATATTCGCCCAGATCATAGCCTCGGTAAACTATACTCACCGGGTCTAGATTATGGATATAGTCAATTATAGATATAGCCAGCCCGTAACGCATAGCTAGAGCGATCACTGCACTGATAGCACAAACCAGTAAACTATCTTCAGTAGATAAAGGCCTCAGTAGATAAAGGAATCTCGGTGAATATGGACACGACTGTTCAGGTATTGGCACCCGCTGGCATTTTAGATAGTACTAAGACTGAAGAAATTCGTGCTCAAGTAGAGATTGCCATTGCCAATGGCACCAAAACCCTGCTAATGGACTTAAAAGACACCACATTTGTAGATAGCTCTGGCCTAGGCACCTTGGTTTCTGTGCTGAAAAAGGTGCGCTCAAATAGCTGTGAAATGTACGTATGCTCAATTAATCCCCAGGTCAAAATGCTGTTTGAACTCACCAGTATGGATCGCGTTTTCACCATTTTTGAAAACCGCGAAGCCTTCGAAGCAGCCCAGTAAATCACCTTGAGTCAATGGGATTTACTTAGTAACGCCCAGGTCGGCGACAATCAACTCAGCGGCACTCAGTCAGGTAATCGGTCAGTCAAACAATCAACCCTATGCCCCTAGGGCTAAAACGGAATATCGTCATAGTCTAGGCCAGGAGTCTCAGCGTTAGCAGAAGACGCTGATGCTCCAGTGGCGGCAGTGGCGGCAGTAGCGGCTGAAGGCGTTGAGGCAACCGGTGACGACGACGACGCCCCTGTCCCTGTGGCCACAAATTTGCCTGTGGCTATCGGAGTAGGCTCGGCAATGGCCACTGACTGCAACTCATCGATCGGGCTAACCCGCTGTACGGTCATTTCCACACGTTTCTCTTTAAAGCCTTCGGGGCGCTCTACGGTGTGAGTGCCCAGTCGGCCTTCGAGTAAAACGCGATCGCCTGCTTGGTAACGCTCCTGAATTTCCTGAGCCAAATTGCCCCAGCCTAATACCTTGAGCTGACCTGATGCATCTTGCTCTCGCAACCCCGGAAACTTAACCACAAATTCCGCAATTGGCGTTTGGGTATCAGCGGTATAACGCAGTTGGGGAGCCTGGATAATTTCCGCCATCAAGATGCAGTTATTCATACGATCTGTTCCTTAATTCCCTGCTCTGATTCAATAAAGTGCTGAACACGCTGCCGGTAGTTTTGGAGTTGCCCATCAACCCAGCTACGATCCTCGCTGTTGGCAAAAATATGTACCAACGGCTCACTCGCATCCGGTAAAATCAACACCCAGTTTTGTGGATTGCGTTGCCGATGAACCGACGAACCCATACTACTTAGATTAACAGGCGGCTGACTATCGGGCGGCTGATTAACCGGCTGATTAACCGATTGATTTGCAAACGCTTCAGGATCGATAATCTTAACACCATCGATCAGCTCCAAGCTATCTGCCGAATGGGTTTCTACAAGATAGCGCATGAGCGCCCCCTTAACCGTCCAAGGGCAGCGGATCGTTTGTAAACGGTGCGAAATTCGCGGTAACTCCTCCCAAATTTGGCCTAAAGAGCGCTCTTGGATCAACAGCATCTCGATGAGCTTAGCAATACAAAACATCGCATCAAACCCAGGATGCAGTTGAGGGAAAATAAATCCCATATCTCCACTGCCCCCTAGCACCACATCTTGATGGGTCGCACAGGCTTCCATTAAAGCTGTCGGGTTGGCCTTAGTCCGTAGCACCCAACCATCATGCCGACGGGCAATTTCATCAACTGCGCCCGATGCATGTACCGGCACCACAATCACCCCCCGAGGATTCGCCGTCAAAATCATATGGGCCATCAGCGCTGTCAGCATTTCACCGCGAATGGGGGAGCCGACCTCATCGACTAGCACCATTTGCTCACCATTGGCTGAAACCTGTACCCCAAAAGTGGCGTGCAACGCCTGTACGACCTGACCTAACTGACTTAGCAGCACATCTCTTTCATCGAGTGAGGGTGCCGCCGCGCTTAAGCTAGCATTGAGTACCACCGCATCACAGCCAAACTTTGCCAAAAGCTGCGGTAGCACTGCGCCGGATACCGCGTAGGCATAGTCAATGACCACCTTCGACTTACTATTGCGAATCGAAGCGACGTTGAGATGCTTCTCAAAAGCAGTGGTATAGATATCAACCGCACTACTGGGATAGGTCACTGTGCCAATTTCATGAATTTGGGCTCGCCGCAGATCCTCTTTAAAATAGGCACCTTCAATTTTCTTTTCTTGGCTTTTAGAAATGTCTATGCCTTGGATATCAAAAAACTCAATCAAAATATGATTGGAGCGAGTAGGGTGCAACCTAACATGAATGCCCCCAACAACATTGAGCGTGGGCAGGACATTTCTGGCCATAGGAATAGCAACCGCGTCTAGGTTCTCTACATTCACGCCCACAGACATCAGTCCGGCAATGAGCGATCGCGTCACCATTCGTGAAATACTGCGCTGATCGCGCGAAACCGTCACATGGTCACCCGCTTTAAGCGTCGAACCGTAGGCAGCGCCTAGCTTCACAGCAAACTCAGGCGTAATATCAATATTGGCTAAGCCCGAAACCCCCCGCTGACCGAACAGATTGCGCTGAGCCGTTTGACCCCAGATCAAATTAATATTCAGCGTGGCTCCAGCTTCGATCAGCTTACTAGGCCAAACCCTAACCCCTGGACTAATTTGAGCCTCTTCACCAATAGTCGAAAGCGAACCGACCACAGCCCCTTCCAACACATGGGCACGACGAGCAGCACGGGTACCCCGAGCAATGATGCAAGCCCGCAAGTGGGTATCGTCCCCAATCACTGCACCATTGCCAATAATCGGTCTTTTGAGGTTAGCATCGCTGCCAATAGTGACATTATCGCCCACGACCGTTCCCGGTGATAGGGTTGCCCTAGGGCCAATCCGACAGTTGTCACCAATCAGCACTGGCGGCTGAAGCTTGGCACTGGAATGGATAAATGTATTTTTACCCACACGCAGTCCGTGAGTGGTTTCACCATAGGCATAATCGATATGTACCTTGCCATGCAAGGCATCGTACTGTGCTTCGCGATAGGCATCTAAGTGGCCCACATCACACCAATACCCCTCAGCCACATAGCCATACATCGGTTCACCTTCTGCTAGCAACCGCGGAAACAAATCCTTCGAAAAATCTTGTGACTGACCTGCCGGGATATAGCTAAGGACTTCTGGCTCAAGAATATACGTCCCCGTATTTGCCGTATCTGAGAAAATTTCGCTGGTGGAAGGCTTCTCCAAAAACCGAACAATTCTATCGGTTTTATCTGTGATAACAACCCCAAACTCAATCGGGTTACGAACGCGCTTGAGCACTAGTGTCGCTTTTGCGCCTTTAGCCCGGTGAAAGGCAATCGCCTCAGTCAGATTAAAATCAGTCAGGCTATCGCCACTGATAACCACAAAAGTGTCATGCAGCAGTTCGGCAACATTTTTGACACAGCCTGCCGTACCTAGGGGCTGATCTTCCTCAACGGCATAAGTCATTTGGACACCAAAATCCTTGCCATCTTGAAAGTAGTCCCGCATCACATCGGGCAAGTAAAACAGCGTGGCAATAATCTCGGTAATGCCATGGCGCTTGAGAAGATTAATAATGTGCTCAGCAATCGGACGGTTGAGCAAAGGCACCATCGGCTTAGGCAAGTCACAGGTCAATGGCCTTAGCCTCGTACCCGAACCACCAGCCATAAGGACTGCACGCATAGTAGTGATTTTCCTAAGAAGTTTTATCGGAGGTATCTTTTAGTGCTGATCATTGGAACTATTTTTGTCAGGCTGTGCTTACTCAATATATGGAAGTTGGGATATGGAAGCTTGGCGGCTCATTTAGCTGGAATCACCGACATTCCAGAATCACTGACAGACATTTTATAAGAGCGCTGAAAATACGGCAGCAAAAACCGCTGCTCAGTGAAGGGGGAGATATTATGCTCAACACCATGCTTGACATAGATGTTTACAGATACTTCCGGCCCCAGCACTTGACGAGATAAGGTCGCAAAAGCAAACGCAACAATTCTCGAAAAATCACCCAAAAATCACAAGTAAATCACTAGTATAGTGATGACAAAACTACGCTAGGAAGGCGTTAATGAGTACTTTAATTGGCATTATTTTGCTAGGTATTTACGGCATCGGAGCTTGGAAGTTTTGGGCAGGCTTTAGCCGCACTGATTTCAGCTCCAGCAAAATGTACCTGACGTTGATGTGGCCCGTGCTTTTGATTGGAAATAAGTCTTATCGCCGCAATTTTAATAAGGCCATTAAAGGCTCTTAACTGCTCTTAACTGCTCTTAACTGCTATTAACTTAAGGACACACATCGCATGGGCCAGAAAAAAAGTCAGCAGAGCCAGAAGAGTCAGCACCCCAAAAACGTATCTTCATCTTCATCGCCATCCGCTTCTAGAGGGGCATTGGGAGAAGTATTGCAGGCCAAATCGGTCCCTTGGCAACCGATGATCAACGCGGTTGCCAAACGGTTTGACGCAGAGTACGAAGGCCAAGCATTTGACTTACCAGAAGAGGTAGAGGCGATGCCGGTGTTCCGAGATTGGGCAGCAGGTTCGCTCAATTCCCGGATTGCCTCCCCGTTTTGGGAGATTGCCCAGCCCAAGAAAAATCAGCACTGTTTAGATTTAGGCTGCGGCTTTAGTTTTTTGATCTACGAGTGGAAAAGCTGGCAGGCGCTGTTTCATGGTCAAGATATCAGTGAATTTGCGACGAAAACACTGCACCAGCGAGGCCCTCAGCTCGATTCCAAGCTCTTTAAAGAGGTCAGACAGGGCCCAGCGCATAAGCTCGACTACGCCCCGGCTAGCTTTGATTTGGTATTGGCGACAGGCTTTAGCTGTTACTACCCGATGGACTATTGGCAGGCCGTGATGGAGGCGGTGAGGCCCTTGCTAAAACCCGGTGGTTTTTTGGTTTTTGATGTGATTGATCCTGCGCAAGCCATTGCTGAGAATTGGGCAATTTTGGAAACATATTTGGGCGCAGATGTCTTTTTAGAAAGCTTAAGTCAGTGGCAATCGCTGATTAAAACGGTTAATGCCCGAGTGGTCAAACAGCAGCCCGGCGAACTCTTTCATCTCTATAAAGTGCGTTGGTCTTAAAGCTCAATGTGCCATCTCAGCGTGCCATCTCAGCCTGCCATGACAACTGCTCGGGTATGGCTCATTGGCGGGACCAGCGAGAGCAGTCAACTGGCCCAGGCGCTGTCAGCCCAAAATGTACCCTACGTCGTCACTATCACCACTGCTAAGGCTCAAACACTATACTCACCCACCACTCAAGTCGTGGTGGGAAAGTTAACCTTAAAGGCAATGCCAGGGTTTATTCGAGAGCGACAGATAGGCTGCATTTTAGATGCTTCGCACCCATTTGCCTGTGACATTTCTCGTCAGGCAATGCTGGTAGCGGCTAGTTTAAAGAAAGCTTACCTACGCTATGAGCGACCTACTCTTCAAGCAGCCCAAAATCAAGCACTAGCAGCCCAAAATCACAGCTCAGTCATGGTTGTCGAGTCCATCGAAGCTATTTTGGCCAGCGAAATGCTTCGCAATCAACGCGTGTTTTTGCACTGGGCTATCGGAATTTATTACGGTTTTCACATCTGCACCCAACGGCCAAACTATTTGCTAGGATACTGCCCTCTGCAACAGCCCTAGCAGGGGCAACAGCGGCTGGCTTTACAGCAGAGCAAATCATTGCCCTGCGTCCGCCCATTTCTTTGGCGCTCGAAAAAGCCCTATGGCAGCAGTGGAATATTTCTGTGGTCGTAGCTAAAGCTTCGGGGCAGCCGAGCGGTGAGGCCATCAAGCGGCAAGCAGCGGCAGCACTGGGCATTCAATTGGTACTACTGGGCAGACCACCGATGAGCTATCCCAATTGCACAAGTTCAATAGGGGAGGCTATTAAATTTTGTGTAGAAACACTGAGCTTATACTAGGCTATCCCTTTAGTTTGAACCTATTTGAACCTATTCGTTTGAACCTAAGTCTGACGTTGTCCAACTTGGCGTTGTCAAAATAGTTTGTCCTCTGCTTGGCTTGACTATGATCTCAAAAGTGATATCGTGATGGCTACTTTTGGCATTTATACAAGTCAGTTGGGCTTACTGGATGAAATTGTGCCTAAAGTCGAAACGTGACTGGGTTAATACCTGCGATCGCTACTATCATTACCTATTTACCATATTTTTCCTTTGCCCCCGCCCAACCTACTTTTGGCTCGCCAACCCGCGTTTTGCCGACTATCCGTTCTGAGCTATCCGTTCTGAGCTATCCGTTCTATAAATGCCCCTAGCCACCCCTTATGCAATCTAGGCCGACTCCACCAATCAATTCGTCGCCAAAGGGAAGTCGTCGTGCTGTTTCTAGCGGGGCTGCTATGCCCGCTGATGCAACCGTTGGGAATGCAGGCGCAAATACAGCCGCAAACACGGTGTCATTGTCTGGGAGTAATGCTCCTAGTACGGCTGTAGCGAACGCCACTGTCGCCAATGGGGCGTCTGTATATGCGCTCAGAGAGCTAGTCTCTCGGCTGCAAAGAGAACAGGCCAAAATTCAAGATTTGCTGAGTTCGTTGGGGTTTGCCCTTCGTAGCCTCAACAACCTCAGTCAATTTTAGAGCTGATTCCCATGATCGCTAGCCGGGTGACTGACGCCTCGGGTGGTGCGCTAGTCATGTTTCAGCCGGACGGGCAACTGCGGCTAGAGCAGCTTCACTGTACAGACGATGACGACTGTCAGAGTGTTCGCCTAGCCTTAGAAATGGCCACGCGGCAAATTACAGCCTCTATCGCGGCTGCAGAAGCTGCCGCCGGTGCACCAGCTACCATCAGCGAAACCACTATGGTGTCACTGGATAGACAAGCCAGTCGATATTTAGGGGCTGACTGCCAAATTTTTGGCACCGCCATTATTGTGCAAAATGTAGAGCGAGGTCGGCTATACGTTTTTAGCTACGAAGGGGATTACACCTGGAGCGACACCCGCCAAAAGCTAGTGCGTTTAGTAGCCGATCAAACTGCGGTTGCGATTGAAAACAACCAGCTCACTCACGAGGTTCGCCACAAGGAGCGCTTAGACCGTGAGCTTGAGCTAGGTGCTGAGATTCAGGCTCAACTGTTACCTCGGCAGTGTCCCACCATTGAAGGGGTAGACTTGGCGGCTAGATGCAATACCGCTAACAAAGTCGGCGGTGACTATTACGATTTTATTCCGACGACCTATGATCAGCTCAGAGAGCCTCATTCGCCTGCATCTCAAGAAAAACCATGGAATTTTGCAATTGGCGATGTCATGGGCAAGGGTGTGCCTGCAGGGCTAATGATGACATTGCTGCGAGGAATGCTGCGAGCAGAAGTGCTGAACAGCCATTCTCCGGGCCATCTGCTGCAGCATCTCAATTGGGTCATGCGGACTGATTTAGAAAGCTCCAATCGCTTTGTTACGCTGTTTTGTGCCCAGTATGATCCACGCACTCAAATGCTCTCTTACGGCAATGCGGCGCACAATCCGCCCCTGCTATGGCAGGCAGAAACCGGGCAGGTGAAACGCTTAGATGCGGATGGTATGCTGCTGGGCCTAGATATGGATACCCACTATCAGGAAAATCAGATCCAGTTGCAGCCTGGGGATACGGTCATTTACTACACCGACGGCTTTACAGAGGCTTCTGATCGTAGCGGTCATCGGTTTGACGAAGAAAATTTAATCGAGTCTTTTTGCTGGGCCTGTCGCAATTTGCCCAACTCCGATGAGATTTTGAATTATTTGTTTAAGACGCTGCAACGTTTTATTGGAACCGATCGCGAGGCAGAAGACGATACGACGTTAGTCGTCATGCGAATTACTCAACCGGCAGAATTTAGGCAGCTTTCAACGTTGTCCTGACTGGATTAAGCGGTTGAGCACAAGCTATTTGGATAGAAGAAGTTAGGGGAAAAAGGAGTCAGGGAAAAAGGAAAAGGGGTAAGGTCAGCAAACACCAGCAAACACCAGCAAACAAAGGAAAAATTTTACAGGCGGTAAGGATCTGTTGGATGGCTCAGTGGCTTGGGCATGTTTGAGGTGTCTATGCATTAGACGGTACTCATTTGCATACTTCTTTGTGGACGCTATGGATTCTTTTGACTTTTATGCTGAGCCTTCAGAGACTTCTGCTACAGCCGAACTTTTGGTCGTTGCAACCTATTTTGATCAAGATTTGATTGGCTCTACAGGTACGATGCTGCATGGATTTTATGCTTCGGGGCAATTGTGGGCACTGCTGATTGGTGTGGTTTTGGGCTACACCTTCAAATCGATGTTTTCTTATGGATAAGTGCCCGATATAGACAAGTGCCCGATATAGACAAGTGCCCGATAAGTGCTTGATGAGCGATCGCGCCTAGCTCACAAGCTGTTAATGTATGGTGAGCTTACTTGCATGTACTGAGTGATGGATGTGTCATTTGTGCAGGCAAGTATGCATTTACCGGAGAACCAGCGGGAGCGCATACAACATCGTGGCTAACACATCGGAGCAGGCGACCAGTACAGGCCCTTACAACAGTCCAGAGCAACAGACTTGGAGCCAGCGATTTGAGTCAGCTTTGCATCCTGCGATCGCACAGTTTAATGCCAGTATTGGCTTCGACATTCAGCTTTTAGACTGTGACCTTACAGGCTCTATCGCCCATGCTCAAATGCTGGCAAAAGTCGGCATCCTTTCTCTTGCCGAATGCGAGCAAATTGTCTCAGGGCTAGAGGCCATCCGCCAGGCCTATCATCAGGGCAAGTTCACGCCCGGTGTAGCAGAAGAAGATGTGCACTTTGCCGTAGAGCATCGCCTGATTGAGTTAGTGGGCGCAGTGGGTAAAAACTACACACGGCCCGCTCGCGTAATGATCAAGTCGGCACAGATCTGCGGCTATACCTACGCGGGCAAATCATAGATATTCGACAAAAAATAAAAGCATTTCAGCAGGCGATTGTCGAGCTTGCCGAGCAAAACGTCGAGACCTTGATACCGGGCTATACGCATTTACAGCGGGCGCAGCCTTTGAGCTTGGCCCATCACCTGTTGGCCTACTTTGAAATGAGTCAACGAGACTGGGAGCGCTTAGGAGATGTGCTTAAGCGGGTCAATATTTCGCCATTAGGCTGTGGCGCGTTGGCAGGGACAACATTTCCCATTGATCGGCAGTATTCAGCCTCATTGCTTGGCTTTGATGACATTTATCACAATAGCCTAGACGGGGTGAGCGATCGCGATTTTGCAATTGAGTTTGCTAGCGCAGCCAGCCTAATTATGGTGCACCTCTCGCGCCTTTCCGAAGAGATTATCTTTTGGGCTTCGGAAGAGTTTCGCTTTGTCACCTTGGGCGACACCTGCTCAACTGGTTCAAGCATTATGCCTCAGAAAAAAAATCCGGATGTGCCTGAGTTAGTACGCGGCAAAACAGGGCGGACTTTTGGCCACCTCCAGGGCTTGCTGGTGATGATGAAGGGTCTACCGCTGGCCTACAACAAAGACTTACAAGAGGACAAGGAAGCGATTTTCGATACCGTGGCCACAGTATCGGGCTGCTTAGAGGCAATGACTATTCTGTTGCAAGAGGGCATCACTTTCCGCACAGATAGGCTGAATCAGGCCGTGGCAGAAGATTTTTCCAACGCGACAGATGTCGCCGATTATTTGGTCACGAAAGACGTACCTTTTAGAGAAGCGTATAACTTGGTCGGCAAGGTGGTAAAAACGTCTTTGGCGGCAGGCAAGCTGCTGAAGGATCTGTCTATGGAAGAGTGGAAAGCGCTACATCCGGCCTTTGAGGCAGACATTTATGCGGCGATCGCCCCTGCTACTGTTGTTTCGGCACGCAATAGTGCAGGCGGCACTGGCTTTGAGCAAGTCCGAATTGCCTTAAGCCGCGCTCAGTCTTTGCTACAATTAGCAGCCTAATCACATCAGTCGTACTTCAGTCATACTCAACTCAAGTCATACTCAACTTAAGTCATACTCAACTTAAGTCATACTCAACTTAAGTCATATTCATCAGCCATATTTCAGCCCTCTTTCAGCGTCCATGCTGATGAGCACAACGCCCTGTAAGACAAAATATCATCATTACCCATGGCGACTTTAAGCCTTTGCATGATTGTTAAAGATGAAGCGGTGAATCTACCTCGCTGCTTAGCAAGCGTGAAGGATTTGGTGGATGAAATCGTCGTGATTGACACTGGCTCAGGAGACAATACGCCGATGTTAGCCGAAGCCGCTGGGGCAAAGGTAAACTTTTTGATGTGGGGCGATGACTTTGCCCATGCCCGCAATGTATCGCTCGATCAGGCCACTCAAGATTGGATCTTGGTATTGGATGCGGATGAAACACTGACGCCGCAGGGTAGGCAACTGATTTTGACCCTCAAGGCAGACCAGCCTTTGGGCCAAACGAAAACGGCAGATGTGCTACTGATTACGATGCTGCGCCAGGAAATCGGTGCGCAGCAAGCACCCTATACCCAGGTCTCTCGGCTGTTTCGCAACTTGCCCCAAATCAAGTATGTGCGGCCCTATCACGAGGGTGTAGATGAGAGCGTAGAAGCGCTGATGGCTGCCGAAGAACACTGGCAGATTGCCCATTTTGAGCAGGTGGCTATAGCCCATACGGGCTATAGCGTGGATGCGATCGCCGCCAAGGATAAATTTTCGCGGGCGCAGCGAATTATGTCAGCCCACTTGAGCCGACATCCTGAAGACACCTACATCGCCAATAAACTAGGGGCGCTATACACCCAAAATGATGAATGGGATAAAGCACTCACCATTTTGAACCGGGCGTTGGGTTCGGGTAATTTTGACCCGATGACTCAGTATGAACTGCACTATCACTTGGGGATCGCCCACAGGCACTTGATCCCCATGGCAGGACAAATGGAGGCCGCTGAGGCTGCTTATCGCGCGGCGGTTGCTGTGCCAATTTCTGGAAAACTAAAGCTAGGCGCTTATCTCAACCTAGGCGCACTGCTCAAGCTCAAGGGTGACTTAGCAGGGGCCATAGCCCAGTATGAGGCAGCCTCTCGAATTGATCCTCAATCGCCAACGATTTATTTCAACTTGGGGGTGGTGCATCGGGCGCGGGGGTACTTGGAGCCAGCGCTGCGGGCCTATGAATATGCCATAGTCCTAGATCCCAACTATGCGGCGGCCTATCAAAATTTGGCGGTGGTACTATTTAAGCTAGGTAAGCTGCCGGAAAGCAAGCGGGCCTTTGAGCGGGCACTCGACTTGTTGAAAAACATAGATCCTGGCGAGTGCGATCGCATTCGTCAGGGTATGCATGAGCTGGGTCTCGATAGCCTTGGATAATGGGATGTTTGTTATTTTCGCGCCAGCCCCCAACGCCCTAGACTACCGTTGATACTGAGGATCTGACCAAGATTTTTTCTGCACTGTGCTGCTCGGATTCAAGGGCCCACTGCTTCTTTGGGCACTCACCCGTTTCTTTTCCCAAGGTTCACTACCACCATGGGCGCTGGGCTGCCAATAGGCCCTGTGCTGGGATTCATCTTTCAAAGGCGGCCGGTCGGGGTGGTTGCGGGGAAGCAAAATGCGCTTGCACTTATACAAAATGTCATCCCAGGTCAAATCGGGCTGATTGAGCATATTGCGAAAGCTGGTTAAAATCGCTTCCGATTCGTCATGGTTGCGCACCGAAAGGGGCTGAGAGGCCCTTAAAGGATCAACTTGAACAGCAGCAATCCCTTGGCGAACGGCTTTATAGACTGTTTCGGCGTGAGTTTTAGACGCTTTTTCGTACTGCATTTGCCAGCCTTTTTCGCTGGAGGCGTATAAAGCGGGCAGGCGATTGAGGGCGTAGGTTTCAACCTCAACGGTTTTGATATATTCTCGAAGTTTAGGCGGCAGTTTTGTTTTTTGGCGTTCAACTTCCTCGGCCACCAGTCGCTCCATGACGTTGGTATAGGCCCGCTCAGCTGATAGGAAGGAGGTGCTCATAAGCTTGAAAACCTGTTAGTGATGGCGGAAAGATGCAGCTGGTGGTAGGGATTTTTTGAATCCTTTGGCAGCGGATTAGGCCAACTTAAGGTGGGCTCTTGGCATAAGTTACCCATCAGGTTTGGTCTGCGTAACAGGAGGGAAAAAGATGTCAAGAAAATGACATATAGCCGTCGTCGGATGTATCCGTGCAACGGCTATTAGAACCTGCGAGCAACTACGAGGCGGTAATCAGCTCGGCAGGAAGTCGCTTGAAGGCCAAGCGTTCGTTCTCGACATCGACAAAGATGGTATCGTCAGGGGCGAATTCGCTGCGGAGAATGGCTTTGGCAATGGGGGTTTCGACTTCGCGCTGGATCGCCCTCTTGAGAGGACGAGCGCCGTAGGTGGGATCGTAACCAATGTCGGCAATGAAATCGAGGGCATCGTCAGAGAGTTTGAGGGTCATTTTGCGATCTGCTAAGCGGTTCTCTAAGCGCTTGATTTGGATTTTGACGATGTCGCGAAGCTGAGATTTCATGAGGGCATGGAAGATGATGATTTCATCAATGCGGTTGAGAAACTCAGGACGGAAGCTAGCGCGCAAAGCGTCGGTGACGCGGGCATTCATCTCGTCGTATTTGGTATCGTCGCCAGCAATGTCGAGGATAAACTGAGAGCCAATATTGCTGGTCATAATGATGATGGTGTTGGTGAAGTCCACCGTGCGGCCTTGGGAGTCGGTGATGCGACCATCGTCGAGCACTTGCAGCAGAATGTTGAACACATCGGGATGGGCTTTTTCGATTTCATCGAATAGCACGACTGAATAGGGACGGCGGCGGATGGCTTCAGTGAGCTGACCGCCTTCGTCGTAGCCGACATATCCAGGAGGCGCGCCGACCAAGCGAGAGACCGAGTGTTTCTCCATGTATTCGGACATATCGATGCGAACGATTGCATGTTCGGTGTCAAACAGGTAGCTGGCGAGGGCTTTGCCGAGTTCGGTTTTACCGACACCCGTAGGGCCCAGGAAAATGAAGCTGGCCATGGGACGATCGGGATCGGCAAGTCCGGCGCGAGACCTTTGAATAGAATCGGCTACGGCGGTCACGGCTTCGTCTTGACCAATCACCCGCTGATGCAGCTCATCTTCTAAGTTCAGCAGCTTTTGCATTTCAGAAGCGACCAGCTTACTGAGCGGAATACCTGTCCATTTTGAGATGATTTCGGCGATGTCGGCTTCTGTGACTTCTTCGCGCAGCAGGGTTTTACCGCTGACTTGGGTTTCACTCAGCGCGTCTTCGGCAGATTTGAGATTGCGCTGCAGCTCGGTGAGTTTGCCATATTTTAGCTCTGCAGCTTTGTTGAGGTCGTAGCCGCGCTCAGCTTGCTCTATTTCTACATTCACCCGATCGATTTCTTCTTTGATGGTTTGAATGTTGCCGATGGTGTCCTTTTCTGACTGCCACTGAGCGCTGAGTTCGCCTTGCTCTTCTTTGAGATCGGCTAGCTCTTTTTCCAGTTTTTCGAGCCGGTCGATAGAGGCGCTGTCACTTTCTTTTTGCAGGGAGAGCCGCTCCATCTCTAGCTGAAGAATTTTGCGATCGACTTCGTCTAGCTCTTCGGGCTTGGAGGTAATCTCCATTTTGAGCTTGGCGGCAGCTTCGTCGACAAGGTCGATGGCTTTGTCTGGCAAAAAGCGATCGCTGATGTATCGGGTTGAGAGCGTAGCAGCGGCAACCAGCGCGCTGTCGGCAATCTTGACGCCATGGTGCACTTCATAGCGTTCTTTGAGGCCGCGCAAAATGGAGACGGTGTCGGCTACGGAGGGTTGATCGACGTAGACCTGTTGGAAGCGACGTTCTAGGGCGGCGTCTTTTTCAATGTGCTGACGGTATTCATCGAGGGTGGTGGCACCGATGCAGCGCAGTTCGCCTCTGGCCAGCATGGGCTTGAGTAAGTTGCCTGCATCCATGGCTCCCTGAGTCGCTCCGGCCCCGACAACGGTGTGAATTTCGTCGATAAACAGAACAATTTGGCCGCTGGATTCGGTGACTTCTTTGAGCACGGCTTTCAGCCGCTCTTCAAATTCGCCGCGATATTTGGCCCCGGCGATTAACGATCCCATATCGAGTGAAATCAAGGTGCGATCTTGCAAAGATTGGGGCACATCGCCGCGGACAATGCGCTGGGCGAGTCCTTCTGCGATCGCAGTTTTTCCGACTCCAGGTTCACCAATCAACACCGGGTTGTTTTTCGTCCGACGTGACAAAATTTGAATGGTGCGGCGAATTTCGTCGTCGCGGCCAATAACTGGATCTAACTTGCCCTCACGGGCATAGGCAGTGAGGTCACGGCCATATTTCTCTAGCGCTTCGTATTTGCCTTCGGGGTTTTGATCACTCACTTTTTGGTTGCCTCTTATTTGCTCAATGGCTTGTTTTAAATCTTTTTCGGTAATGCTGAACGATTTTAATAAGTCTCGCCCAAAGCGCTGATCTTGGGCGTAGCCCAGCACGATGTGCTCAATCGAAATGTAGTCGTCATCAAAGCTTTTGCGGTAGTTGTCGGCCCGATCCAATAGGGTGTTGAGGGCGCTGCCTAGATACACCGAATCACTGCTACCACTGACTTTAGGCTGTTTGTGGATAAAGGCGATAGTGCGATCGCGCACTTCCTGTACCGGTGCGCCCACCTTTTGAAAAATGCTGGCAGCGAGCCCGCCTTGCTCTAATAGCGCCTGCATCAGGTGTTCGGGCTCTAGCTGTTGCTGACCGGCCTGCTTAACGATATCTGGGGTAAGGGCGATCGCACGCCAAGCCTTCTCAGTAAATTGGTTAGGATCATTTGGTTGCATCGGTTTCCCCCCCTACTTGTGATGCCTGTATTGTAGAAAACCACAAACACTTTCACGATTCGGTGTTCACGGCTCAAATAAGTAGGTATTGCCGCCCTATTGAATCGCCCGACGGACAAAGGTGGGCAAGTTTGTAGGCGCAAAGCTGAGATTTTCAGTACTGCAAAGTCGAGTCAACACAGCTTTTCTAAGACTTTTTTCATCAGGGCTTTTCAAGCTGAAGAGGCTTTTTGATCGAGTTGAACACAGATTGCTACTCCCGTAACAAAGTAGGCTATACAGGTAGCGTACAGACATTATTCAGTAGCCCTTTTGTCCGAACGTCCCCGCACCCTTTCCAAAAAAATATACGCGTCTTATCGTCAGCAAAAGCCGCTGCGAAGAATTTGGCGTCTGCTTTCGCCCCTTGAATTTGCCAGATTTTTGGGCTACATCAACCTGCAAACGTTACGGCTAGTGGTGCAAGGCACCTTTCGTCAGCGGCTGCCTAGCCTCGCTTCAGAAATGGCCTATAACGCAATGCTGGGACTTTTTCCGGCAATCTTGGCCTTTCTCACCGCCATCGGACTATTCAGCCCGCTAAAATCTACCTTCATCAATTTGGCAGCTAGCCTGAGTGAAGTCGCCCCGGCTGGCGTCCCCGAATTGATCAACGGCTTTGAAAACGTCGTCACTGAAAACCAAAGCCGGGGATTATTTTCGGTGAGTTTTGCCTTTGCCCTGTGGGCCTCATCCGGAGCCATCAGCGCAGCAATGCGCTCCCTAGATCAAATGCATCAAATTCCACCTAAGCTGAGACGCCCCTTTTGGAAGGCTCGACTGGTTTCAATTGCTCTGACCTTGGGAACAATTGCCCTTTTGATTACGGCCTCTAGTCTCGTATTTGTCAGTGATTTAATCGTGCAGCAGTTGGTGCTGCGCAGCAGTGGCGAGGTGAGTCACTGGGTCTCAAAAATTTGGAGCCTATTTCGTTGGCCATTAGCGTTAAGTGTAATGTCAACAGCCTTTGCCTTTGTATACCGATTTGGCCCTAGCCAATGGAATTCAGGCAAGCCACTGATGCCAGGGGCCGTGTTGGCCGCACTCTCGTGGGCAGTGATTTCTGGATTATTTCGACTGTACGTTTCTCACTTTGGCAACTTTGTATATAGCGCAGTGGCAACGGTAATTGTGCTACTGCTGTGGCTGTGGATCACCGCTTTAGTCATGCTCATTGGAGATTTGCTCAACCTGACAGTGGGCAAGGCCATGGTTGAAAGGGCTACCGCCATCAGCGTGAGGTAAGTCCTCGCCAGTCTTCGCATCTAGCGCATGGAGCGCACACTGTTGATGACAAAAACTGCCAAGCAGGCCAATATCAGCAGATACAGCACAATGCCAGGGAGAAAAGATAGCAGCGTCAGGCCACGGAGGACCCAAATGCCCAACGTAAAGCAGATTAAAAACAGGAGTAGCTGAGATCCGGGTTTGAGTTGAAAGGGCTTAGCCATGGTGGTTAGGGTAATGGGCCGTACATGCAGCGCCTGAAACGGATAAATCTTTATCTTGATACAGGTTTGGTTCTATTGAATACGCTTTGAGTGAATCTAGGCTGATAGGTTTGAGCTGGCATTTTCGTCGGAACACTTAAAGATGATGCAACGTCCGAGAAGAAAACGGGGCATTATCAAGCTGTCAAATTTGATTTGAGCGCACTTGATTTAAGCGCATTTGATTTAAGCGCACCTAATTTAAGTCCACCTAGCTTAGCGGAGCATCGCTGCATTCGTAATTTAACGGATATAGCACCAGACATAAAAAATGCAGTTCTGCGCCCTTCGCTTATAACTCTATCCATGGTCCTGCAGGGCTTTCAGCCCATGAAAGCGGATTTAAACCGGATTTAAACGCGGATTTAAACAATGTGACCTGTGGAAAATCTATGGCATAAGTTCACTGAAAATTTACTGAGAAGTGGCATAGGCTTAACCCTACCTCCGTGGGATCAAGTAATAATGACAGCAGTTATGTAAGGTTTTCTTAAGAATTCTGCCGTTTAGACCAAGGGAATGGATACTTCCCAGCTTGAATCTTTGAGCACCTGATTTCATTCCAACGCTTACCGAACAGTCCTAAAAATAGTTTTTTGTCTATGGTTGCTTCCCTGAGTGTCTCTATAGAGTCTGTTGATCTGATATCTACGCAAACGAGCATGACGTCTCAGCAGGAGAAGTCCCTTTTGCAGGGCGATGTTTTGATTTCGACAACAGCAACAGTTTCGGGCTCTGCCGCAGTGACAGCCACCATGTATGTGCCGATGGTGCGATCGCAAACTTGGCAAAAGCTCACTGACTACAGCAAATGGGTTCACTACTTTCCTGATATTGTTCAAAGCCAAGTGCTAGAGGTCAAACGGCAGTCTAAAACGCATCCGATGACCCGCCGTCTGTATCAGGTCGCTCGCAAAGCCTTTTTAATGTTTTCAGCCCAGGTCGAAATTTATCTACAGGTGATTGAAACGCTTCACCAAAAGATTCAATTTCGCTTTGAGCGCGGCACCTTTTCAGACTTTTCAGCAGATTTAACCTTAGAAGACTACGGACAAGGTACGCTCATTATCTATTCTGTCAAAGCAACCCCTTTGATCCCGGTACCTAGCTTCTTGATTGAACAGGCCATCCGCCATGATTTGCCCGGAAATATGAAAACCATGCGCCAGGTCATGTGTGCAGCATAATCACACCAACATATCTCACGCAAGCCAAATATCTCACGCAAGCCAAATATCTCACGCAAGCCAAATATCTCACGCAAGCCAAATATCTCACGCAAGTAAGATATCTTGCCTCAGAACATGTCCAATCAAACCATTGGTTTAGATGATCGGCTGTACGATTATTTGCTGAAGGCGACGTTACGAGAAGCTGACGTACTCGCTGAGCTACGCCATGAAACGATGCAGCATCCCCAAGCAAGGATGCAGATTTCGCCGGAACAAGGGCAGTTCATGGCTTTATTAGTACAGCTCATGGGCGCTCGAAAAACCTTGGAAGTGGGTGTATTCACGGGCTACAGTACCTTGAGTGTAGCAATGGCTTTGCCAGCAGCAGGGCGGGTGGTCGCTTGTGATATCAGTGAGGCGTTTACGGCGATCGCACTGTCTTACTGGCAAAAAGCCAACGTCGCTCACAAAATTGATCTACGCATTGCCCCTGCCCTAGAGACCTTAGACGACTTGATCGCCATGGGTGAAAGCGGCACCTTCGACTTCGCCTTTATCGATGCCGATAAAAGCAATTACGACAACTATTACGAGCGCGCCCTTCAGCTCATCCGCCCCGGCGGCCTCATCGCGGTAGACAACACCCTTTGGTACGGCCGCGTCGCCGACCTTGACGTGCAAGATAATAGAACCCAGTGCATTCGCGCTTTAAATGAAAAAGTTCGCGATGATAAGCGTGTAATGATGAGCTTAGTACCGATCGGAGATGGATTACTATTGGCACTCAAGCAGTAAGGGGGTTGCGCAGCAGAAATAACCTCCTAGCCCAAGCCTAGGAGGGTTTTGGGGACAAGGAGGGTTTTGAAAATAGTGCTTAGTGCGTTGAATTCAAGTGACGCTGGCGTTTCCGTTCGCGCAAGATATTTCGCCGCGCTTCAGTTAAGTCATCACAACAGTGCGGACAAGACACCTCACTTTCATACTGGCTGCTGGCTTGATCTGCTGGGGAAACGGGATGGCCGCAGGCGTAGCACATTCCATATGAGCCGGTTTCGAGGCCGTGCTTAATGGCTACGCGTTCATCAAAAACAAAACACTCACCTTGCCATAAACTTTGTTCTTTAGGAACTTCTTCGAGATATTTTAAAATGCCGCCTTTGAGATGGTAAACCTCTTTGAAACCTTGAGAAAGCAAATAGGAGGAAGCTTTCTCGCAGCGGATACCGCCTGTGCAAAACATAGCGATTTTTTGGTTCTTGGCTTGGTCTAAGTTGTTTTTAGCGTACTCAGGAAATTCGGTGAAGGTTTTGGTGTCAGGGTTTTGTGCTCCCTGAAAGGTGCCCATACTCACTTCGTAGTGGTTGCGGGTATCGATGACGGTGACATTTGGATCGCAAATAATTCTGTTCCATTGAGCGGCGGATACATAGGTTCCGACTTGTTGAGTTGGGCTGATCTCAGGAAGGCCAAGCGTGACGATCTCTTGTTTAAGGCGGACTTTTAGCTTTTCAAAGGGAGGGGTGTGGGCAGGAGATTCTTTGATGTCAATATCTGTGAGCCGGTTGTCTGCCCTGATGTGGTTAAACACGGTGTCGATGTTTTGTTTCGGGCCTGCAATCGTGCCGTTAATCCCTTCTGCAGCCAGTAGAATTGTGCCTTTGACCTGCTGAGCTTGGCAAATGTCTTTGAGGGGCTGCTGCAAGTCGGCGTAGTCAGTCAGCTCTACAAATTTGTAAAAGGTTGCAACGGTGAATGACATGTCGATAGTCTGGTCGATAAATCTGGCGAAGAAGTCTGGCGAAGAAGTCTGGCGAAGAAGTCTGGCGAAGAAGTTTGGGCAAATCAGGAGAAGATCAGTTTATCCATCATTTTGGCATGATTGGGTGAGGATGGCTTTGGCGGCTCGGTGGAGGAGTGAATGGCGATAAATTAGGGCATCCATATCGTCGCTGTAGCCACCTCCAATGACGCAGGCCACGGGGTAGCCACCGGTTTTACAGGCTTGAAGGACGGTGCGATCGCGCTCAAAGATGCCTTGATTGGTCAGCGCCAATTTGCCCAACCGATCATCTTGGTGCACATCTACTCCTGCATCGTAGAGAACAATGTCGGGCTGAAGGCGCGTGAGCAAAGGCAAAAGGTGCGATCGCAGTATAGCTAAATACGCTTCATCCCCTGTATTTTCAGCCAAAGACACATCCAAATCGCTCTGCTGCTTACGGGCAGGAAAGTTAGTGTCGCAGTGCATAGAAAAGGTAAACACACTAGCATCGTGGTTAAAAATGAAGGCGCTGCCATCGCCTTGATGCACATCGAGATCAACAATTAGCGCCGTGCGGATCAGCTTTTGTTGCTGTAGAACTTTGATTGCGATCGCCAAATCATTAAAAATACAAAACCCTGAGCCGTAGTCGGGAAAAGCATGGTGGGTTCCCCCTGCAGTATTACAGGCTAAGCCATGCTGCAAAGCGAGCTTCGCCGTTAAAATCGTACCGCCGACCGCCGTACAGGTGCGCTGCACTAGCGCTGCACTCCACGGCAGGCCGATGCGCCGCTGGGCTTTTGCATCCAAAGTTCCCTCGCAGTATGCGCGAACATAGTCGTGGTGATGCACCAGCTCTAGCCATTCGTAGGGTGGGGTACCGGGCTGATAAATTTGACTCGCCTGAATAATGCGATCGCGCACCAGCAGCTCTTTTAAGCGCTGAAACTTGGGCATCGGGAAACGATGGCCAGCGGGTAACGGCGTGACGTAGGCCGGATGATAAACAACAGGAAAATTAGTCAAAGCGGCTCATAAAATTTCTATAAATCAAAGGCAGCGCGGCAGCACCTTACACCGTATTCAATAGCATAATGGGCTACTGATACAGAATCTATTGACACAGGCAAGGCCCAGAAATTGCACAGCCCCCTATCACCGCGATATCAACGCGGCTTCCTGTCGCTGATAGTGACTGGGGGCCTCCTTTCAGGATGCAGTTCTGTTCAAGATTTATCTGCTGTTTCATCCAATGTCACGGTATCAGCAGATATCGAATTCGCGACCTATGAGCAGATAGATCAACAGACCGGTGAGGCGAAACGTCAGTCGCTACAGTTAGATCTCTATCAACCTGTGCGATCGCAGCTAGAAAGCTGGCCTGTGATCGTGTATATCCATGGCGGTGGCTGGGAAGAGTTCACCCGCAAAAGTTGTCCGGGAGAAGCCATCGCCCAATATGACTACACAGTCGCCTGCATCAGCTATCGCTACAGCCAAGAGGCACGCTTTCCCGCTCAAATTCATGACGTAAAAGCGGCGGTGCGTTGGCTGCGGGCCAACGCCAATATCTATCACCTAAATCCTGACAAAATTGGAGCCATGGGGCTGTCGGCGGGCGGACACTTGAGCGCACTACTAGGCACATCCGCTGGCGTTTTGGCGCTAGAGGGTGAGCATGGGTATGATGAATTTTCAAGCGAGGTACAGGCAGTCGTCGATTGGTTTGGGCCAACAGACTTTTCGCAAATCCCCTTGGCCTATGAGGGCATTCCGACCCCAGAAGAATTTCAAACCCTCAAAGATCGCCCTTGGGCCCATTTGACCCGAGTGGTCACCCAGCTCATCGGTGGCACAGTGGCAGACAACCCGGAGCCAGTGGCATTAGCCAATCCGATTAGCTTTATCACACCCGATGATCCACCATTTTGGATATTGCATGGCACAAAAGATACGGTCGTGCCCATCAGCCAAAGTGAGCTGTTAGTAGAAGCGCTACAGGCGCAAAATGTTCCAGTAGAGTTTTATCGGGATGAACAGCGAGGGCATGACACGAAAGGCGACCATCAAGAAGCGATCGCACCCGAAATCATGGCTCAGACCATGACATTTTTTGATCACCATTTGAAATAAGTCTGACTAGCTGGATTGAGGCTGCTGGATTGAGGCCTGCTGGATTGAGGCTGCTGGATTGAGGCTACTGGTGAAATGGTTTTTAACGAGGCGAGCACCATTAAACCTATAGAGTCAGACCTAATTCACGATGCTCGCCTATTTCGATTGAGAACTCGATTGCAAAATGAGCTGCTCGCCATGCTGGCATATCCCTGTGAGCCGAATAACAGAGAAAATACCAGCCTCGCTCAACAGTTTTTCAGCAATGCCTGCACGGATACCCCGTTCACAGTAAACGATAATGTCGTCATTTTTGAAGCGGTAGATGCTCTCGATTTGCTGAGGAATATCGTGATAGTGAATATGGATGGCTCCAGGAATATGACCAGCGGCGTACTCAGCGCGCGATCGCACATCTAAAATCAAAGGTGCCGTACCCTGCTCTATAGATGCAGCTAGTGTCTCTGCTGAAATAGGTCTATGGGAAATATGTTCATAGGTTTGGATGGGATGACAGGCGACAAGCTGAAGGCAAATGATGAGCTGAAGGCCGAGTCTTAGCACAATCGCGCAGTCTTTGAGAGCGAAAATTGCCAGACTCTGGAGAGATCGGAACATAGGTGCGCAAAGTGCTGTCTTTCCTTCAATATAGCGAGCTGCAAAACCATTTTGAAGGCGGTTGGTTTGAAAGCGGTTGGTTTGAAGGCGGTTGGTTTGAAGGCTGCCGGTTTGAGGACGGCTAGGCAAATTCATCGCCAAGGGCTGCTCGCTTCACCCTCTAAAAATCTAAAAAACAGCTAAAACCGGCATAACATCTGTGCGTATCCCTGATAGATCATTTAAGCGTGTACAAAAAGCTACTGATTTAGTCATTAAAGCTACTGACTTAGTCATGCTGGTTTAGTCATGCTGGTTTAGTCATGCTGGTTTAGCCATTCAATGTTCACCCCATTCAGTGCTCAACGTTATCCTACACGCTAGGAACTTTCCCTTATGTCTGTTGCTGTTTCTAACGACCTAAAATTGCTTACTCTTGGTTCTCAAGGCCCTGCTGTTCGACAATTTCAGCGCGATCTTAATCGACTGCTGCAATCTGTAAATGCGATTGCAGATATGTTTGTACTGGTCGATGGCCTCTTTGGTAAAGAAACTATGCTCAGCTTAAAGTATGTGCAGTGCATCGGCGGATTGCCCGTCAATGGCCATGCTGACGAGCGCACCCAGGCTTTTGTCGCCCATGGCTAGCTGGCCTAGAAACGCTAGATTTAGGGAGTCGCGGTACGGGGGTACTGGCCATTCAGCAAATGCTTCTATTTACAGAAAATATTCAGCTAGCGCTAGATAGTCATTTCGGTAAACTAACCCAGCAAGCCGTCATGGACTATCAGCGCAAGATGGGTCTAGTCGCCAGTGGTGTGGTTGAAGCCGATACGTGGGAATTTGTGGTGCGATCGCGCCTGAGTGGCTTACCTTGCATAGCGTTATTGCCCAACCTTTACGATCGCTAACCGCTCCAATTTTGGCCGTGGTCTCACGCTCAGACTATCTACCGGACAAGATCATCTACCGGACAAGATCATCTACTGGTTCAGACTATTGGCCAATAGCTCAGACTATGTCATCACCTAAGTTAAGTTCCATCAACTGGGCTCAATGAGCGAAAATGGGCATAGGGTAAGATCATTTACGGCAAATATCAGGATTTCAGCTTAGGCAAAGCTTAATCGAATCATCGGTTGAGCTTAAGGTGCGTTAATTAACTTCTGCTTGTCATTGCGGCCCTATATTGGGTCTCTTATGTTAACCGAGCTGAGGAAAATTCACTTACGATGACTCAAGCCGCTAATCAACTGCAGCCAGCTACCCGCAACCAAAAGCTCCCGTTGCTCAAATGGCTAGGCGTTATATTACTCGTTTATCTCTTAATTGTTGCCGTTGGCATGATCGGCTCCGGATTTAAAGCTGCAACCGGGGAAAGGGCTGAAGAACTTTTTGCCTTCGCGACAAATCCTTTTTTAGGTCTGATTGTCGGCACAGTCGCTACGGCCCTGATTCAATCGTCTAGTACAGTCACCTCTATTATTGTGGGCCTAGTCGCTGGCGGCTTGCCTGTGATGACGGCTATCCCGATGGTGATGGGCGCTAATATTGGCACCACCATCACAAATACCCTGGTGAGCTTAGGTCACATTACCGAAAAGTCAGAGTTTAAAAGAGCCTTTGCTGCGGCTACGGTTCACGATTTTTTTAATCTCCTTAGCGTTGTGATCTTTTTACCGCTCGAAATTCTCTTCCATCCGCTAGAAAGAAGCGCATTGTTTTTGGCAAACACGCTGGTTGGCGGTGGATCGATGAGTATGAAAGATCTTAACGTCGTGGGAACGGTGACCAAGCCAGTGGTGAACGTGGCCCAACAAGCTACGCAGATTTTGCCCGCTCCGTTCGATGGGATTGTACTGATTTTTCTCGGTATTGGCCTAATTTTCTTGACGATTACCTTCATTGGCAAATTACTTAAGGTACTCATGGTTGGCCGTGCCAAAGATATTTTGCACACAGCCATTGGTCGTGGCCCAATTGCAGGAATTTTGGCGGGTACGCTGATTACTATTTTGGTGCAATCTTCATCGACGACGACGAGTTTGATGGTGCCTTTGGCAGGCGCGGGCGTCTTTAGTTTGGCGCAAATTTATCCTTTTACCCTAGGTGCCAACATCGGCACTTGTGTTACGGCCATGCTGGCAGCCACCGCTGTTTCTGGCGCAGAGGCAGTCCCTGCGTTAGAGATTGCTATGGTACACCTGCTTTACAACACACTGGGTGTCATCCTCATTTACGGTGTTCCTTTTCTCTGTCAATTGCCAATTGTGGGTGCCGAGACTTTGGCTGCGATCGCCTCTGAACGCAAATATCTAGCTTTCTTATATATTCTCGTGGTGTTTTTCTTGGTGCCTGGGCTGCTACTAGGGGTTACGGCGCTGAGCTAAGGAAATTGCGCGAAAATGACATTTTTCGTCACTACTTTTGGAATTTGAGTTTTAGAAACGGATTATCCTCAAGGAGACTTTCACTATGAGTGCACAGCTAGAGTATGTACGACAGCTAGAAGAGAAAATCACAACGACAAAAACAACACTTGAAAAGTTGAAAGCTGAGCGGCAAGCAACCCTGCTAGCGGCACAACACGAAGAAATAGAAAATTTGGAGAAGTATCTAGATCAAGCTAATGTTGATATGCAGGGGCTTTCTGCAGCAGCAGGCGATGCTTGGGAAGAGCTGAAAGAAGCGCTTGAAAAATTGATGAGCGATATTAGTAGCCGACTCAAGCGGTTATCGGGCGATTGAGATCATGACCCGTCACCCTAGGTATCCGTCACACTAGGTATCCGCCACACTAGATACTCGTCACACCCAGCAGCTAATTAGCGATATCTTAAAAGTCAAGTACTTTAGGCTGCTTAACGGCTAAGACAACTATGGCTCCAAAGGCGAATCCAAGCAAAGAAGAACATTCGGCAGACTCTGTAGCTGCAGACTCTGTAGCTGCAGACTCTGTAGCTGCAGACTCTGTAGCTGCAGACTCTATGGCTTATGCAGTGCTACCACCAGAGCAACAGCGATATCGGCTGATTGAGCTGGCAACTGTATTTTTTCGTTTAGGCACAGTGGCCTTCGGTGGCCCTGCGGCTCACATCGCCATGATGGATGATGAGGTGGTGAAACGGCGGCAGTGGATGAGCCGGGAAAGCCTTTTGGATTTGATTGGGGTGACCAATTTGTTGCCGGGGCCAAATTCGACTGAGTTGGCCATTCACATTGGCTTTGAAAGGGCTAGGTGGCGCGGTCTTTTTGTAGCGGGGGCAAGTTTTATTTTGCCAGCGATGGTGTTGGTTTGGCTGCTAGCAGCGCTCTATGTACGCTATCAAACGGTGCCCCAGATGGGCTGGCTGCTGTATGGCATCAAGCCAGTGATTATTGCGGTGGTGCTACAAGCCCTGTGGAAACTGGGTAAAAAAGCCGCGAAAGATAGACCGACAACGGTGGTAGGGCTGTTGGCGATCGCAGCTTACTTCACCGGTCTCAATGAAATCTTACTGTTGCTGCTCGCAGGCTTGGCTGTCATGCTGGTCAAAACTGGCAGTCGAGAAATCCAACGGTAGGCGCGTTACTTTTACCAATATCAGGATCTTTTGTCAGCACGCTCGCGCAGGCTGGCTCTACTGCCATAACGGCAACGACGACGGCCACTTCATTGGGTTGGGCCAGTGTCTTTTTGTTCTTTCTTAAAATTGGCTGTGTGCTTTATGGCAGTGGCTATGTGCTGCTGGCGTTTCTCCAGCG
The DNA here is from genome assembly GCA_012033015.1 of Phormidesmis sp. RL_2_1. GTDB lineage: Bacteria > Cyanobacteriota > Cyanobacteriia > Phormidesmidales > Phormidesmidaceae > Phormidesmis. Next base: position 36,726 of record JAAUPS010000003.1, on the reverse strand, counting down.
AGACTTGGTGGAGCATCATGGCTGGCTAACGTCACAGCAGCTTTTAGATGCGATCGCAATTGGCCAAATAACCCCTGGCCCCGTTTTTACCACGGCTACTTTTGTAGGTTACCTGCTGGCCGGTCACGCAGGCGCACTAGCAGGCACTGTGGGTATCTTTTTACCGGCCTTTTTGCTGGTGGGTTTAGTCAACCCCTGGGTACCTAAATTGCGGCGATCGCCTTGGGCCAGCAGTTTTTTAGATGGGGTTAATGCAGGCGCTTTGGGGCTGATGGCAGGGGTCACCTATACCCTGGGGCGAGCAGCCTTGGTGGATGGGTTAACCATTGGGCTGGCGGTTGTCAGTGCGATCGCAGTATTTCGCTTTAAGATAAATTCGGCTTGGCTGGTACTTGCAGGCGGAGCCACCGGCCTTTTGCTACACTTTGGCGGCTTCATTTAGCGGTGTTCAGGCAAGTGCTTTTGCCTACAAAGCAATTTCTCACCTTGGGTAATCGCTTGCTGAATCTTAAAAAGAGCCTCTTTATCTGTAGCTTCTAAAAATATTCTCATCAGGAAAAGACTCGCGCCTGCTATAGCCTCTGTCGAGTTAGTTAGGAGAATATTAATCGCTAGAAGCCTTGACTAGCAGCAGCTAACTCGACTAGCAAAGTAAGAATGCATCCTTACTTTGCTATAACAACGCTTCAAGGCCATTGGGATAAATGGCAGAAAATTGTGTCTTTTCGCGATCGCTCATATTGAGCACCACGTTTTTGCCATCCACATAAACTTCTTTTCGGCGACTGGTCACCTTTGCCTGGATTTCAAATGTTCGGCCAGCGACCTGCCAGTTTATCCAAATGTCTTCTTGGTTCTTTAAGTCTGGCTCAAAGCCATATTGACCCACGATTGATAACTGTTGATAACTGTTGATAACTGTTGATAACTGTTGGATACACAAAACAACTCAGGCAAGCCCCATCAGGTCAGGCAAGCCTCATCACGATAGTGCCTTTTTCAAGGTTCATTCAACAGTCATGGTTCATTCAATAACTGTTCGGCACTCACAGCTATTCGATAACCGGCTATTCGATAACCGGCTCTTCAATAACCGGCTCTTCAATAACAAAGCCAGCATCGCGAATCATCTCAAAATCTTGCTGGGCTGATTGACCAGGGGTCGTTAGGTAGTCGCCCACAAAAATAGAGTTAGCTGCGTATAGGCCAAGGGGTTGAAGCGATCGCAAATGAACTTCTCGCCCCCCTGCAATACGAATTTCTTGGGCGGGTAGCAGCAGCCGAAACAAACATAAAATTCGCAGGCATCGTTGCGGCGTTAGCTCATTTTTCTCAGCAAATGGCGTCCCCGGAATCGGAATCAAAAAATTCAGCGGCACGCTAGTCACATTTAGCTCACGCAAAGACATAGCCAGATCAACAATATCTGGGTCGGACTCACCCATGCCAAAAATTCCGCCCGAACAAGTGGTTAAACCCGCAGCCTTGACTGCCTGCACCGTCGAAAGCCGATCTTGAAAGGTGTGGGTAGTGCAAATATCTTCGTGATGAGACTCGGCTGTATTTAAGTTGTGATTGATCCGGTCTACACCAGCTTCTGCCAACTGCCTTGCTTGCTCTTCATTCAGCAAACCCAAGGTTGTGCATACGCGCATGGGATAGTTTGCTTTGACGCTGCGTACCGCCGCCAAAACGCCTTCAAGTACATTGGGTGATGGACTGCGGCCAGAAATTGCCATACAAAACGTACCGGCATTCATCTGATAGGCACGATCGGCAGCGGCTAGAATAGACTCTTTGGCCATCAGCGGGTACTTGTCAATATCTGCCGACGAAATTTTAGATTGGGAACAATAGTGACAATCTTCGGGGCAAAGACCGCTTTGAGCATTCAGTAAAAAATGCAACCTGACCCGGTTACCCCAATGATGTCGGCGCACCCGATAAACCGCCGCGAGCTGCTCCAAAATGACCTCATCAGGAGCGGTTAAAACGGCTAAAGCTTCTGTGTGGGTGAGTTGTTCTCCGGCTAGTGATTTGTCTGCTAGCTGCTGCCAGTTGGGGACGTCTAGCGCTGAGCCAATCGTTGAGACAGAGGCAGGAGTTGGAATGGAAGCCGCAATCACCATAGAATCTCTAAACCTAATTTACGGGTGCAGGTTGTCAATGACAAGTTACCAGTACCAGATCGGCGATGACCAGATCTGTCAGTAAAAATCTTACGCTATTGCTTGCCGCTTCTTTTATCCCAACCTGCTATTTAGGCCCGTCATCTCGCCTGTCATGACTTTGATTCTCCCCTACAGACAACAGTCGATTACGCTTATTCGCCATGGCCCGCCTGCAGTTTCTTTGCGTCAGCGAGTGCGAGGCCATCAGTTTCGGCAGTTTGTAGAGCGCTATGATGCGGCCCGTATCGTTCAACAGGCTTTGCCACCGCTGGCCGTTCGACAGGTCGTGGCAAACGCTGATTTGGTCTTTGCCAGCAACCGCCCGCGGGCTGTGCATACTGCCGAGCTATTGGGTGTGAGTGCGCCAACCATGGTCGATCCGCAGTTTCGCGAAATTGAGTTCCCGGTCGATTTCTCTCGCCATTTTCGGTTTTCGGCGCTGACGTGGTCAGTGATTGCCCTGACCCTGTGGCGACTTGGCTACAGTTCACGCTGTGAGTCGTTTAGGCGCACCCGGCAACGGGCGCAGGCAGCCGCGAACCTATTGGAAAATGAATCTAAAACCGTTGCCTCGGTGGTGCTTGTGGCCCATGGCGGTATCAATCGACTGATTGCCGATGAGCTTCGCCAGCGGGGTTGGCGAGGCCCAATGTTACCACGCAGTCAGCATTGGGGCTGCACCACCTATTGCCGGCAAGGCATATAGCAGTGCCCGGATGCATTCTGACTTTGCTCTATCTTCTGCGTTGCTCTATACTTCTGCGTTGCTCTATACTTCTGCGTTGCTCTATACTTCTGCGTTGCTCTATACTTCTGCGTTTTTGTAGAGGCAAGTATTCGCTAAATGACTCATGATGGAGAAGTCTTTACATAACTACAAACTTTGATTGCTATGAGCAACCCATCATCGGCCCCATTATCTCACTCACCAGATGCCAACTTGGAGGCTCCCAACTTGAACGAACAGGCTATGACAGAAGCACCAGAAAAGAGTTTGCTAGAGGTGACACTCTCAGGTGCGATCGCCCTAGCGAAAAACGGCAAAAACTATGATCAAGCCAAGGGACAATTCGACGCCCTGCTAGCGCAGATCAACAGCGAAAGTCCTATGGCTAGCAAGCTATTAAAGCAGCTTTGGCAAGAATATCTCTCGGTGCAGCGATCGGCCAGATTTTACGAAAGTCTCAGTGAAGCCGAAGCAGGTCTCTCTGAGAAAATGGCCAAAAGCACCCTTCAAATCAAGCAAAACTACATGCGTCTTATCCAAGAGCAATAGCGTTAGGCGCTGTAGCGCTAGGGCAATAGAGCAGAATATTGCAGCGCAGATATTGCACGACAGAAGTGACTAACAAGAAAAATCGCTGAACAAATCATTCAACGATTTTTCTTGTTATGGCAAAGTAAAGATGCCTTCTGACTTTGTCTTGGTGAGCATTCCTTAGCACTATTCCTTAGTACTATATGTGCTAACTCACTCGACAGAGGCTGTCGTCAGTTGTTAAGCCAGTAATGTTGTTAAGCCGCTAGGGCGGAGCAGCGAGTTTCCAAGTACTGACCAATCATAATTTCTGCCCCTGCACGGGAGATAATGGTTTGCCGGGTGCGGTAGTTTTCACCAATCAGCTTCAGCTCTTCTTCAAAGGCAGAGCCGTTGTACTCAGTGCGTAGCACCATGGTGCGATCGCCTGTGAACTGATACAGTGCCGTCACGGGCTTGGGCGTAGCAAATCCGCGATCACGGTACATAATATCGCCACGAATGCCAAAGATGGTTGAGCCGACAGAAGGTTTTCGGCTAGGGCTAATGTAGGTACTCTCCCATGTGACTTTTGCACCACATACGAGTGATTCATCTAGTTCGTGACGTTTGGCTAGCTCACACAGATCATGGCAATCAGCGTTTAAAAACTCAATATTGATGTCACTGACCACTTCTTGGGTATCGCCGCTAGCAAGGGTGTAGTAACGACGGCGAGATAGCCAATTCCCGACCGAGTGAGTGAAAAAGGCCATTGCCTGCGCTTCAATATCTTGTACCGTAGCCGTCAGTATCATCGTAATTACTCCTCTCAAGGCTGACATGCATAAGCAAGCCAGTATTTTTCGCAAAGAAACATTTCTTTACACATCACAAGATAATCTATTTAGTCCAAAGCAGCAATCCATGGATCCTGCTGCGGCTCTTGCCATTGACAAAGCCGGTTCCAATTGACTCATAGATATCGCTATTAAGTCGTATCCATCGCTACGGCTACGCCGGTAGCAGTGCTTCTAAAGCAGCCGCTACGACTTGGTGGTGGGTGTCTTGGCGAAGCGTCACTAGTGCAGTTTGGGCGCGAGTAGCTAGCCCAACGTCTATGCGTTGAGCGCTAAAGGGTTTAAGCGCGTAGGCTACGGCCATACGCGATCGCCAATTTTCATCGGTGACCAGTGGCAATAGGGCGGCGATCGCCACCGAGGCATTATGCGTTTCTGCCAACATTCCCAAGGTTGCAATTCCCGCTTGCACAATCGTTTCGTCTTTGTCTGCAAGGGCTTCTAGGGCAATTGTCAATAGTGGCTCAGGGCTATCTAGTTCTGGCATAATCGCCAAAACACTTCGGCGCACCAGCCAATGGTGATTCTCAAAAAATAAGCTCACCAAACGCGCTACCGAAACCTTGCCATACAGTCCTAGCGAATTAGCAATTTCAGCTTGCACATTCATATCCGACTCCGTTGGCAGCATCTCTAGTAGAGCCTTGTAGGCAGCATCATTGCGCTTGCGCCCTAGTCCCATGGCCACAAATGAGCGCACCAAAAAAGCCTCGTCCTGCCGCTGAGCAATCAGCAGCGGCACCGCCGATTCACTGTTGTGATCTTTTAGGGCGACAAGCCCACGCAGCCGCTGTTGTGGATCTTCGCTAGCGAGCAGGGTTTTGATTTCGGAAATATTCATTAACTATTTTCTGGGCCATCTATTCTGGCCATCTACAACGGCAAAAAAGCCAAGCTGCACTGGATTAAATACGGTAAGCTTGCGCACCCGCTTTGATGAATTTGAGTGGATGAATTTGAGTGGATGAATTTGAGTGGATGAATGCGAGTCAGCTTTACAATTCCTAAAATTTGATGGGGATCAATCTTCCTAAGATAGATCAATCTTCCGAAGATAAACGATATTCAAAGATCAATGGTCTTTGCCATGACAAGTACCTTTATAAATCCTGTGGTTAACCCCAATAAAACCCTAGGGCAATCAAAAAGCTGATGAGTCCCTATCACCCTTTGCAGAGCCAGATAATTCGGCCCTAGCACTGACAGCGAGATCGCAGACTACACTGCTCCTTATCACCCTTGTTACCCTTTCACCTTTCACCCCTTAACCCATGACTCAATTCACGGATGTAGCAAAGCTCACCCGCTGGATGGCTGCTGACTTTAGCAATCAGCCCCAAGCCATCGACAATCCCCCATTCTTTGCTCACATTCAGGTGTGTATGCGCCCTTTGGCCAAAGGGTTTCAGTCAGGCATCAGCCTGTACCTAGAGCAGGCTTACTACTATCAGCTCAATCGGCCCTATCGGGTGCGGGTACTGCACTTTATTCAGCGCGAAACAGATGTGCTGCTAGAAAATTATAAAGTCAAGGATGAAGAAAAATTTTACGGGGCGGCGCGCGATCGCACCAAACTAGCCACCCTCACACCCGACGACTTAGAACCCATGGATGGCTGCGATATTATCGTGCAGTGGACTGGCAATAGCTTTCGCGGCAAAGTAGAACCCGGCAAAAAATGCCAGGTCGTCCGCAAAGGCATGAACACCTACCTCGACAACGAATTCATCGTCACCGAAGATCACATGACCAGCTACGACCGAGGCCGCGACCCTGAAACCGATGAGCTGAAATGGGGCTCAGTTGCAGGCCCTTTTGAATTTGATAAAGTCCAGCGCTTTGCCGACGAGATCATCCTGTAGATCTCATTCGTCATCCTGCCCTGCAAGGCGAGTTGTTCTGCAAAATGAGACGAACCGATAGGCCACTGTGGCCATACCGTTCTCTGATAGGACTGTTCTGATAAGACTGTTCTGATAAGACTGAAAAGACTGTTCTGATAAAACTGTCTTGAGCAGACTTGTCTTGAGCAGACTTGTCTTGAGCAGACTTGTCTTGAGCAGACTGTTTGGATGAGACTATTTCGATAGAGCACCTACTATTCGATAGAGCACTATCGAAATGGCTCATCCCCATAGCCCCAAATTCCACTACAGGCTGCAGCTACGGGCTGCAATGCGGGCTGCCACTACAGCAGAGCTTCTTCCTGATGAGTTTGAATCGTGCAGTCAGAGGTGGGGTAAGCAACGCAGGTCAGCACAAAGCCTGCCTCTATTTGATCATCTTCTAGAAAAACTTGATCTTCCTGGTTAACACTGCCAGAAATGAGTTTGCCCGTACAGCTAGAGCAAGAGCCAGCACGACAGGAGGCAGGCAGATCAAGGCCAGCATCTTCAGCCGCTTCGATGATATAGGTATCATCGGCGCATTCGATAGTTTGGTTAATACCTTCATCTTCATTGATGAGTGTGACTTTGTAAGTCGCCATGGAAAGCCCTCTAGATGAGAAATTGATATGAGAAATTGATTGGTGTTAACTATTACAGAAATAATTAAGCTTTCATCACAATACACCGATAGCCGCCCGGATGAAACCGGCTACTAGCAGGGTAAATGCCGCTAGCAGTTTTCCATAGAACGATAGAATTGATAGCTGTTTCTCTCAACGCTGCATCCAGCAACCGCAAAAAATATGGCAACTCCTGCTTGTTCGCCTGAAGATATTGCCTCAGAAGGGCTGAAGCCCGATGAATACGATGAGATTGTGAGTCGCTTAGGTCGCCATCCCAACCGCGCTGAGCTAGGTATGTTCGGGGTAATGTGGTCGGAGCACTGCTGCTATAAAAATTCCCGCCCTTTGCTCAGTCAATTTCCGACAGAAGGGCCGCGCATCCTCGTCGGCCCCGGCGAAAATGCAGGAGTGATCGATGTCGGTCATGGGATGCAGGTTGCTTTCAAAATAGAATCTCACAACCACCCTTCTGCCATCGAACCGTTTCAGGGCGCAGCTACAGGTGTGGGCGGTATTTTGCGAGATATTTTTACTATGGGGGCTCGCCCTATCGCCGTGCTTAATTCCCTGCGCTTTGGCAATTTGGCAGATGCGCGCACGCGACAAATTTTCACCGGTGTCGTTGCTGGCATTGCCCACTATGGCAATTGTTTTGGGGTGCCCACTGTCGGCGGCGAAGTCTGTTTTGATGAAGCCTACAGCGGCAACCCCTTGGTCAATGCCATGGCCATTGGTCTGATGGAAACTGAAGAAATTGTCAAATCTGGAGCCGTAGGTATTGGTAATCCGGTGCTGTATGTCGGCTCCACCACAGGGCGCGATGGCATGGGCGGCGCTAGCTTCGCTAGCGCCGAACTCAGCGACGAATCAGAAGCCAATCGACCGGCGGTGCAAGTCGGCGATCCGTTTTTAGAAAAATCTTTGGTAGAGGCTTGCTTAGAGGCTTTTAAAACAGGCGGCGTAGCGGCAGCTCAAGATATGGGCGCAGCCGGAATCACCTGCTCTACCGCTGAGATGGCTGCCAATGGCGGCGTGGGCATTGAGCTAGATCTAGATTTGATTCCAGAGCGGGAACCAGGCATGGTGCCCTATGAGTATTTGCTCTCAGAATCTCAAGAGCGAATGCTGTTGGTCGCGCATTTAGGGCGTGAACAGGAGCTGATTGAGATTTTCCATCGCTGGGGGCTACAGGCGGTCGTGGCTGGCACCGTTATTGCAGAGCCAATTGTGCGGATTTTGTTTGAAGGGGCCATAGCGGCTGAAATTCCGGCGACAGCCCTGTCAGACAATACGCCGATTTACCATCGGGAATTGCTCAAAGAGCCGCCTGACTATGCGCAAAAGGCATGGGCATGGCAGGAGAGTGAGTTGCCTGAGGCAACGGCTGAAGGCATCAATGGTAAGTCTTGGAATCAGGTTTTGCTGAATTTACTCGCAACACCAACGATTGCCTCTAAACGCTGGGTATACCGGCAGTATGATCACCAGGTACAAAACAATACGGTGATAATGCCCGGTGGGGCTGATGCTGCTGTGATTCGGTTACGGTCTCAAATTAAGCCCGATCCTCAAGCCAACGCAGGACTTGCTGCTACGGTAGACTGCAACGCCCGCTATGTGTATTTAAATCCTTATGAGGGAGCCTTGGCCGCTGTAGCTGAAGCGGCCCGTAACTTGAGCTGTGTTGGTGCAGAGCCCATCGCGGTCACCGATAATCTCAACTTTGGCAGCCCCGAAAAGCCGGTAGGGTACTGGCAGCTTGCCGAAGCCTGTCGCGGGTTAGCTGACGGTTGTCGCAAGTTTTCGACGCCGGTTACAGGCGGTAATGTATCGCTCTATAACGAAACGCTCGATAGCGCGGGCAACCCTCAGCCCATTTATCCGACGCCAGTGGTGGGGATGGTGGGTTTAATTCCCGATTTGACGAAGGTCTGTGGGCAAGCTTTTCAGGCGGAAGGTGACTTGATCTATCTCCTCGGGGTCGGCACCAATCGCACCGACGAGGGCAAGGTTACTCTGGGTGGATCTGAGTATCTCAAGCAGTTGCATCAAACTGTTGCAGGCCAGCCACCTAAAGTTGATGTGGCAGTGGAGCTACAGGTGCAGGCTGCCTGCCGCGATGGCATCCGGCAGGGATGGATTCGCTCGGCCCATGATTGTTCAGAAGGAGGGATGGCGATCGCGCTATCCGAATGCTGTATTAGCGGCAACAAAGGCGCAACTGTCACCCTTGCTCAAGGCTCCTTACGTACCGACACCCTATTGTTTGCAGAAGGGGGAGGGCGGATTTTGGTCACAATCGCACCGGAGCATCAGTTGAGTTGGGAAGGCTATTGTCAACAAAATCAATTAAACAGCTTAAACCATCAACTCATTGGCACAGTGGATGCAGCAGAATCATCACTGACGATCAAAAGTGACAATGACATTCCTTTGATTTCTTTAAAAGTCGCAGCCCTAGCAGAGTCTTGGGGCAATGCCATCGATCAAGCGCTAGCGCCAGACCGATAAAACGCCAGACCGATAAAACGCTAGACCGATAACCAGACTGATAAGATGAAATGCTGACGATTGGCCCCATTCAACAACAAATCTAGAGGAATCGTCAGCAGAGCCTGACAATCATCAACGTGCTTTGGCCGGAGCAAGGCAAGCGTATAAAAAAGCACGTTAGATTCCTATGGATTGGCACGAACATCACTACAGGGAGTGATAGGATTTTGAAGATGTTTAATAAAACATTAAAATCTAAAGAACAATAACAGTAACCCATTTCTGGCGCTCTTTTTAGGCCATGCGTACGGTTGATAGCGGGCCATTTTTGTTAGAAGAGTGGTAGATAAAAACTGGTTTCCATTGGAGTTTGAACCAAGCATGTCTCAGTCCCCTGACTCTGCTGTGAATCTTAATCAAGCAGCTCAACAGCCCAGTCAAGTGCCGATTAACCCTTCTCCAACGGCGACTCAGCCCACCGAGGAACGACCCGATAAGCCCGAAGAAGCCTGCGGTGTGTTCGGCGTGTACGCCCCAACTGAAGAAGTGGCAACGCTGGCTTACTTTGGGCTATATGCGCTGCAGCATCGAGGCCAAGAAGCTGCCGGGATTGCCTCTTTTGACAACGGCGAGGTACACCTGCAAAAGGGGATGGGCTTGGTCTCTCAGGTGTTTACCGCTGAGGCGTTGCAAGAGATTCCTGGTCAGTTAGCGGTGGGTCACACCCGTTATTCCACCACCGGTTCTAGTCACGTTGTCAATGCCCAACCGGCTGTCTTAGAGACTCGATTGGGGCCACTGGCACTGGCCCACAACGGCAATATTGTGAATGTGCATAGCCTACGCAATGACTTACTCAAGCGAGAGGCTTACAACTTGGTGACCACCTCAGACTCTGAGCTGATTGCCTTTGCCATGATGGAAGCAATCAACGATGGCGAGAACTGGGTAGAAGGTGCGATCGCAGCCTTCAAGCGATGTGAAGGCGCATTTAGCCTAGTCATTGGCACCCCAGATGGCATTATTGCTGCCCGCGATCCCCATGGCATTCGGCCCCTAGTCTTAGGCTACATGGGGCATCAAGCCCCTGAGTCCTACCTAGAATCGCCTGCTGCTGCTGCGCCCCCTCTAGGAGGCAGATTAGACAACGGAGCAGCAGACACAACAGCAGCCAACCATCAAAGCTACAGAAGCGGAAACTTTGTAGTCGCATCAGAGACCTGTGGCCTAGATATTGTAGGTGCGACTTACCTCAGAGATATCGATCCAGGAGAACTTGTATGGATCGATGGCAACGGCGTCAGATCGATCCATTGGGCCCAGGCCGAACGCAAGCTATGCGTCTTTGAAATGATTTACTTTGCGCGCCCTGACAGCGTATTTCACGGTGAGAGCCTTTACAGCTATCGCAAGCGCATCGGTCAGCAACTGGCCATAGAATCTCCCGTTGAGGTGGACTTGGTAATGGCCGTGCCCGACTCGGGCGTACCTGCAGCCATTGGCTATTCAGAAGTTTCAGGCATTCCCTATGCCGAAGGTTTGATTAAAAATCGCTACGTGGGCCGTACCTTTATTCAGCCGACCCAAGCCATGCGCGAGGCGGGTATTAAAATGAAGCTCAACCCCATGCGCGACGTGCTCCAAGGCAAGCGAATTTTGATCGTCGATGACTCCATTGTGCGAGGCACGACCAGCCGCAAGCTGATACAAATGCTCTATGCCGCTGGTGCTACCGAAGTGCACATGCGCATTTCATCGCCCCCAGTGACCCATCCCTGCTTTTACGGCATTGATACCGACAGCCAGGATCACTTGATTGCAGCCACCAAATCTGTCAAGGAAATAGAAGCACAGCTCGGCGCAGATTCCTTGGCCTACCTCAGTTGGGAAGGCATGTTGCAAGCAACGGGGGTCGCGACCAATAGCTTTTGCTCAGCCTGTTTTACGGGTGATTATCCGATTGATATTCCAGCACAGGTCAAGAGTTCTAAGCTCATGCTAGAGAAAATTCCGGCAGAAGTTGGCTAAGCTGCCTAAATCGATCCTTATACTAAATCGATCCTTATGTAGGCTCGCTCATCCTTCAATATAGGAGCGCTCTATATGCCTGGTATGTGCCTATGTGCCTGATCTGATGTGTCTGATCTGATGTGTCTGATCTATAGACTCTATAGACATCAAGCTAAGCTTTCAACAAGCGATTAAAGAAATTGCTCATCGATTGCTTGACTTGTTGACGCCGCTGCCAGTTTTCAAAGTCTTTTTGATAGCGAAATCCAGAAGATTGATAGGCTCTCCAACCATGGAGCACCAGGGGAATTGCCCAAGCAAGTGCGACAAAAAGGGCAAAGCCATAGCCGCCTGCCAATAAATTTAGCAAGAGTAAAAAGCTATTAAAGATGCCGTAGCGGATGAGGTGGTGTTGAAACTTTTGGCGGCGCTGCTGATTAAACAGCATTTGCTGGGTGGATTCGCTTTTCAAATTAATCCATTCCCGTTCGGCTGACCACAGCGTTTCTGGTGCGATGTTTAATTCAGCCGCGATCTCAGCGAGTTGGGTGCGGGTAAGATCGCCTGACTCGGTTTCTTTTGCGATCGCGATCTGCAATATCTGCTGAGCGTCTTCACTAGCGTAGAGGTCGGCCATGGGTGCGTCGGGGCTAGATAGTCAATAGATTTAGATCAATCAGTATAGTCAGACTTAAAAAATAGTCAACAACAGCCAGACTGAATGCAGCTAGACTCAAGCCAAAACTAAATAATGAAAGGCATGAAAAGCAAAAAATCCTACCTCTATCTTATAGCCAACTTTTGAGTGGTTGCACAGTGAGGAAAACCAGCTAGAGGAGGAAAACCAGCTAGAGAAAACCGAAGACAACAGCAGAACTTGATATTTGGTGTTTTGCGTTGGGCATCTTAAACCTACTTTTCGGCATCTGTTCGGCATTCGTAATTGTCTGTAACGACGCCCAGATGCCCCACGTCCCACAACGCATCTCCCCAAAGAGACTTACCGATCATGGCTCAGCTTGTTCCGATCACGCTCGAAGATGGCACCACTCTATACATTGAGGCCACCGAAGATGTGGATGTCTCCCCTACAGCCACCTCCACTGACCATGAAGACTTAGAAGCAGAAGAAGGAACAACCCGAAGTGCCAAAGGCTGGTCCCAAAGCGGCCAGCGCAATGCAGCCGCAATGGCAGCTCAAAGCTTCAAAGCCATTGAAGGTACCATCCGAACCTACACCAGCCACACACTCAATGCCTTCAAAGATATGTCCGATGCCAACATCGACAAAGTCACCCTGCAGTTTGGCATTCGAGTTGGCGGCGAAGCCGGAATTCCGTACGTGACCAAAGGCGCGGCTGAAAGCAACCTCAGCATTACAGTTGAGTGCTCTTTTGATCGAGGTGAATAGGATCAGCCCAGACGAATCGGCGGCTCAATCGACAGATAAAGGACGAGAGCCTACAGCATGGCGGTCAATCACTTTATCTACAAGACCATACTCCACCGCTTCTGCTGGCGACATAAAGAAATCACGCTCGGTGTCTTCTTTAATTTTGTCTAGGGTTTGACCCGTGTGGCTCGCCATCGCCTGATTCAACATCGTTTTGAGATACAGAATTTCTTTGGCCTGAATTTCAATATCTGTCGCTTGACCTTGTGCACCACCAGAAGGTTGGTGAATCATCACCCGAGCGTTGGGCAAAATCATGCGCTTGCCTTTAGCCCCAGCGCTGAGCAAAAACGCGCCCATACTAGCCGCCAATCCCATGCAAATTGTGGCCACATCCGGGCGGATGTGATTCATGGTATCGTACAGGCCCAAACCTGCAGAAACAGAACCACCCGGAGAGTTGATGTAGAGATAGATATCTTTATCGGGGTCGTCAGCTTCTAGGAAGAGCATTTGAGCAACAATCAGATTCATGGAATCAGCGGTAACCTGCCCATGAAGAAAGATAATGCGCTCTCTGAGCAGGCGTGAGTAAATGTCGAAGGCGCGTTCGCCGCGACCCGATTGCTCAATAACGGTTGGAATCATTTAGAAGCTTCTTGATCAGTATATTCGTTCATTTGATTGTACAGACTTGGCTTCAACTTTGTCGGGCTTTGATAAGGTGTGGATAACCCGAAGAGTGTTGTAAGGAACGATCCAAGCTAGCGATTCAAATTTTCAAATTTTCAAATTTTCATAATGGGGAGCTGTATTTTCGATGAATATTTTCCTAGCGGGTGCCAGTAGAGGCGTGGGCTATGAAATTGCGCAGCAGCTCATGGCGAATGGCAATGGGGCGAATGGCAATGGGGCGAATGGCAATGGGGCGAGTGGCAATGGGGCGAGTGGCAATAGCGTTGTGGCTTTGCTGCGCAGTGCGCCAGCCGAAGCTGACTTGAATGCACTAGGTGTCATCGTCGTCAAAGGAGATGCGCTCGATGCAGATGCTATGGCACAGGCAATGGGGGAGCGATCGCTAGACGCGGTCATTAGCACTATTGGCGGATTGCCCAGCGATGGCGGTGTGCGGGCCGATTTTTTGGGCAATAAGCATTTAATCGATGCTGCAGTTGGTGCCAAAGTCCCGCGCTTTATTTTGATTAGCTCTATCGGTAGCGGCAACAGTGTAGTAGCGCTGCCACCCAATGTGATTGAGACCTTGGGGCCGGTGTTGAAGGAAAAGGCTCAAGCAGAGGCTTATTTAGCAGCCAGCGGACTAGCCTATACGGTTATTCGTCCCGGCGGATTACTGTCGGAGCCAGCGACGGGCCAAGAAATCTTAACAGAAGATGTAACCGTAGCAGGTTCTATTCCTCGGGCGGCTGTGGCAACCCTAACCGTGCGATGTCTTGGTAGTGACAAGGCCGTTAACAAGATTTTTCAGCCATTGATTTATCGATGCAGCGCACGGCAGCAGTGGTTGAGGTGTTTGATCTGTAGAATCTGCTCGAGGATATGCTCGGCAAAAGAATATGCTCGGCGCATATAGCGTTTATATGCGCCAGGACTACGAATCGAGGGGCTGAAGCATCTGTTTGCGGGTAGCCCAGTCGAGGGTGTAACGAGCGGTGGCAAACCACAAGAAGCTTTCGCCAGTGAGCAGCAGCCAAGGGAGGATAGTGAAAGTATCGTGCCAAGTGGCTTCGATCTGGGCGAGCGATCGCACCAAAGCAAACGCTCCTACCGCGCCACTGCCTAAATGCAAATTGTCATCTTGTCGCACAATGTAGCGATAGGTAACACCGAAGAAAAAACCAGAAGATAAAGCGACCGCCAGATTAACCAGCCATTCTAAAGGTGTGTTTGGCAGCGCTAATGGCAAAGCAAGGACAAAGGTGATAGCCCAAGCCAAGCTGGCCGCAAACGTAATCGCAATCGAACCCAAGAGCCCAGCTTTGATGGATTCTTGCCGCATAGCTGCTATCGAAAGTTCTGCAGATGAGGGTTCTGCATGGGATACCTTGGAGCCGATCACGCTAAGCCTCGTTGATACATTGACGCTATTTTAGAGACATTGACATCATTTTAGGAGGCGTTGCAATTTTTAAAAAAACATCTCTTCGCCCTGACTTTACCGTAGGATAGAGGGGGAATAACTTTGGCTTGAAAACTTTTTCTTATGGACATTTTGACACTGGGTTGGGTTTCACTATTTGCTTGTTTTACCTTTTCTATCTCTATGGTTATTTGGGGACGGAACGGCTTCTAGAATGGGGCTTCTAGAATGGGACTTCTAGAATGGGGCTTTTAGAAAAGAGCCTATAGGACAAGACTTCTAGAACAGCAACATAGCTTTTAGAAGAACACGGCCTCTAGCGCCAGTTTTTGAGAGAACACCTTCTAGGTCGAGATTGATTCAGTTTTCGCTGTCGAGTTTTGAGTAATAGGCTTTGAATTCTTTTTTGGATTTAGCATCGCAGAGCCAAGTGCTGCTTGTTTTAGCCATACTGGCTTTTTTGCTGTTGGTTGTTGTCACCTCTGGCGTCGCTTACCTGACGGCGGTGGAATGGCGTGATCGCCGCAGGCGAGGCAGAGACATAGATGCCATGCCCAGTCTGAAAGGTAGCCGCAAAAAATAACCGATCAGGGAATTGAATCAAACTACGTTGAGTCAAAACAATACAGCCAGGCAAATTGCATTCGAAGCGCTCCGACAGATTGATCGGGGCGCTTTTGCTGATGTGGTATTAGATCGCAAACTCAATCAATCTGCTCTCAGCTTGCAAGACAAAGGCTTTGTGACCGAATTGGTGTACGGCACCGTCAGAAGACGCCGTACGCTAGACGCGCTGATTGAGCACTTTGGCAACCGAGCAGTTCATCAACAGCAAGCCGACTTACTGCAAATTTTGCGGTTGGGCTTTTATCAGCTTCGCTACCTTAGCCATGTGCCGGATCATGCGGTTGTCGATACTACCGTGCAGTTGGCCAAAGCCCAGCGCCTCGGTAAGCTTAGCGGTGTGGTCAATGGCATGTTGCGTCGGTACATCCGTCAAACCAACCCATCTGCTCAACCATCTGCTCAACCGTCTGTTCAACCGTCTGCTGACCCGCTACCGCTGCCAGCAGAGCCCGTTCAACGATTGGGCATATTCCATAGCTACCCAGATTGGATCATTCAAGTTTGGCGTTCAATGTTGCCAGACGATCAAGTAGCGGCGCTCTGTGAATGGTTTAACCAAACGCCTCAGTTGGATTTACGCATTAGTTTGCGGCGAAAGTCTTTGACTGAAGCCATAGAGATTTTCGCCGCAGCCGGACTTGAGGCTGTACCTGTAGCCGCAGCGTTACCTTCAGCATTACGGCTCAAAGGTCATACAGGTGCGATCACCCATCTTCCGGGCTACGCCGATGGCTGGTGGGCTGTGCAAGACAGCAGCGCTCAGCTCGTGAGCTATTTGCTAGATCCGCAGCCAGAAGAAATGATTATTGATGCCTGTGGTGCACCGGGCGGCAAAAGCTTGCATATGGCTGAACTAATGGGAGACAAAGGGACTGTGTGGAGCTGCGATCGCACAGCCGCCCGCACCCAAAAAATTCAACAAAACATCGACCGCCTAGGCGCAACCACGGTTCGCCCCATCACATGCGACAGCCGCAACCAGCCCGCTTTTGTAGGCAAAGCTGATCGCGTACTGCTAGATGTCCCTTGTTCTGGCCTAGGCACCTTAAACCGCCATGCCGACGCCCGCTGGCGACAGACACCTGAAACAGTCGAAGGACTCGTCACCTTGCAAAGAGAGCTACTTAGCCATGTATCTACCTGGGTAAAACCCGGCGGTGTGATGGTTTACGCAACCTGCACGTTACATCCTGCCGAAAATGAAGCACAAATTCAGTGGTTTTTGAGCGAGCACAAAGGCTGGGCAATACAGCCCCCCGATTCAACTTTTGGTATGCCACAGACAGCACAAGGTTGGATCAAAGTTTGGCCGCACCAACAACATATGGACGGTTTTTTTATGGTAAAGCTGGTAAAGCTTAAACAAAGTTAACAACAGCAGCAGTAGTCAACCAACAGCATTGACTCAAAAACTACTAGCCTCAAAGACCACTAGACTCAAGAACTACTGGCCTCAAAGACTACTGGCCTCAAAGACTACTGGCCTCAAAGACCACTAGCATCAAAACTATACAGACAATGGATAAACGCTGACCTTCTTACGACTCTTACCCTTGCGCTCAAACTTCACGACGCCATCAATCAATGCAAACAGCGTGTCATCACCACCACGGCCTACATTTTCACCCACGTGATACTTAGTCCCCCGTTGGCGAATAAGAATATTGCCTGCAATGACCTGTTCACCACCGTACTTTTTCACGCCCAACCGTTGAGCGTTAGAATCGCGACCGTTACGAGTACTTCCTGTGCCCTTCTTATGTGCCATCTTCTCAATATGCTCCTTGTAATACTTGTAATAATCTCTTAGTACCGGCTGCTTGCAAGTCACGAGCATTGCAAGCAAATCATATAGTCATTTGGCGGTGCAATCAGTTGGCGGTGCAATCAGTTGGCAGGATACCGGTTGCACTAACGCTGAACGACTGGCTCAACACCGACTGGCCTAAGGCAGCCGGGTTAGTCCTCAACCGTAATCGTTTTACCGCCTACCGTAATCGAGTCAATCATGACTCGGGTTAAGTCCTGCCGGTGACCCTGCTTCTTACGAGTCTTTTTCTTGGGCTGCATCTTATAGACAATCACCTTCTTCGCGCGCAAGTGACTCATCACCGTACCGCTGACAGTTGCCCCCTCAACCAAAGGCTGACCAACCGTCACATCGCCGTCATTTTCAACGAACAGCACATTGTCAATTGTAATCTTTTCCTCGGGCTCAACCGGCAAGCGGTTGATATCATAAAAGCGACCTGGCTCAACCCGCAATTGGGTGCCGCCCGCTGCAATAATCGCGTAAGCCATAATTCCTTATCTTTTCCTTTTGCCGTACAGGTAGGCAAAGCCAACACTAACTGGCATCAACAACCATGAAAAGCAGCCATCAAGAGCGACTTGCAAGCGCCCATCAGTCAAATGATCTTTAGTCGGATGACCTTCAAATCAAGTGTCAAATCGAATAACTGCTACTGAGACAGTTGAGACCATATCAGCTAAGACGATAATTGACGATAATTGAAATATTGCCTTTGCAGACAATGCCTTATTCAACTACCTTTTCAACTGCTCATCCTTTAACTGATCGCCTTTTCACCTGATCCGAGCATTTTTCACAAGGCTAACATTGTCTGAGTAATCCCCCCTCAATGTCAAGGGGGCCTTTCAACAAGAAATCATCCATCCCGTACAGTTAGCCCGTACAATAAAGCCTGCAGTGCACAGCCTGTAAGGCCCTGACTATAGCGTTAGCAAAATAAGTCCTGCTTTTCTGCTGATGGAATCTGCTGATCGAACCTATCTGCCTGCGAAAATTTGTCTGTCCTAAAAAAGCATTTGCGAGACCTATGAAGCCCTATCTAGCGGCGGCGTTACAAATGACCAGCGTGCCTGATTTAGATCACAATCTAGCTCAAGCCGAAGAATTAATTGACCTTGCCACCCGTCGTGGTGCCGAACTCATTACCCTACCTGAAAACTTTTCTTTCCTCGGTGACGAAAATGCCAAATTCAAACGAGCCGAAGAAATCTGCAAAGCGAGCGAAAAGTTTATCAAAACCATGGCCCAGCGCTACCGCATTACCCTCCTAGGCGGCGGCTACCCAGTCCCGTCCCCTGATGGCCGCACCTACAACCGGGCTTTGCTGGTCAATGACAATGGGGAAGAACTTACTCGGTATGACAAAGTTCATTTGTTTGACGTTAATCTCCCTGACGGCAATACCTATCAAGAATCTGCAGATGTCACTTCCGGCAGCGCTTTGCCCAAAGTGTACAGTTCCCCCAGATTAGGCAATATCGGCATTTCAGTCTGCTACGATGTCCGCTTTCCTGAGCTGTACCGCCAGCTCTCAAAAGATGGCGCTGAAGTGCTGATTGTCCCGGCTGCCTTTACAGCCTTCACCGGTAAAGATCATTGGCAGGTTTTATTACAAGCTAGGGCCATCGAAAACACCTGCTATATGATCGCTCCGGCGCAAACCGGCTTTCACAATGCCCGCCGCCAAACCCATGGCCATGCCATGATTATCGATCCGTGGGGCATTACCCTAGCCGATGCAGGCGACAATGTAGGCATGGCGATCGCAGAGATTAACCCATCTAGGTTAGAGCAGGTACGCCGCCAAATGCCCTCGCTCAAGCATCGTGTTTTTGGATAGGGGTTTATGAGCTAGCCTAGACTCGCTAAGCCTAGATTTCGTTGAGCCCTAGATTTGTTGAGCTAGATTTCGTTTAGCTAGATTCTGTTTTGGGATGGGCTTTGATGAGGTCATAAAAATTATCCATGAATAAAAATTATTCATGAAACTTTGAAACTTTGGGCAACGCTACTTCAAGATTCGGATAGAAAAGCAGCCGATATATTTGCGTCCGTTTGACGTCAATCATTTGCCCAAACCCTTAATAGTAAGTCAATTTTAGGCTTTGACTTATGACCAAATGAACACACCATACCCCGGCAACTCATGTACATTAGACAACGATGAGTAGCCGCAAACAGCATGATTGACCTCGGATGGCTCGGTTTGACAGACCATTTTACAGATTCATTAAGTCATTTTTTCTTAGGAGGTTGCTTAATCAGCCTATGGCCTCAGCCTGTTGACTCAAGCTTCCTGGCGGAATTATCCCCTTTGCTCGCCGAAGTAGATGAAGCCGAAGTCGGCTCGCTAGTGCTAGCGGGTGTCTTACTTAGCCTAATTACCGTTTTTATTGCGGCAAAAGTAGGCGGTGAGATCTGCGCTCGCCTCAACCTACCCTCTGTTTTAGGAGAACTCGTTGGCGGTGTCGTCGTTGGCATCTCTGCTCTACATCTGATTGTCTTTCCAGAAGGCGCGAATATTCCTCACTCTGCCTTGATGGACATGGTTCAAATGACGGCTGGCATAGAGCCTGAGGGGCTGCTCAAGGTTTTTAGTGGGGAAAGCGAAGCACTCTCCGTATTGGCCGAACTCGGCGTCATTATCCTGCTGTTCGAGATTGGCCTAGAATCCGATCTCAAAGAACTCATTCGTGTTGGGCCACAGGCTGCGGTTGTCGCGGTTGTTGGTGTACTGGCCCCGTTTATTGCAGGCACAGCCGGGCTGATCTTTTTCTTCAACATCAGCACTATTCCTGCTGTCTTTGCCGGTGCGGCCCTAACAGCTACCAGCATTGGCATCACTGCTAAAGTGCTGGCTGAAATGCAGCAGCTCAGTTCCCGAGAAGGGCAAATTATCATCGGTGCAGCCGTGCTGGACGATGTCCTCGGGATTATCGTTTTAGCTGTTGTTGCCAGCTTGGCGAAAACAGGCGAAATCGAAATTGCAAACGTTGTTTACCTAGTGCTTGGAGCCGCTGCTTTTCTGATTGGCTCTATTTTCATTGGTCGCCTCCTCAGCCCGCTATTTGTTTTCCTAGTCGATCAGCTACAAACGCGCGGGCAGCTCATTATTACCTCACTGATATTTGCGTTTGTGCTGTCCTACATTGCGGCGGCTATTCAGCTAGAAACTATCCTAGGCGCGTTTGCCGCTGGGTTGGTTCTCGCAGAAACCTCTAAGCGCAAAGAGCTAGAAGAGCAAATTACACCGATTGCTGATATGCTCGTGCCGGTTTTCTTTGTCACGGTGGGGGCTCGCACCGATATCAGCGTGCTCAACCCACTGGTGCCCGCTAATCGTGAGGGGCTGATTATTGCCTCTTTTCTAGTGGTTGTGGCCATTATTGGGAAAACTATTACAGGCTATGCGGTCTTCGGCCAACCTGGTATTAATCGGCTGGCAGTCGGCTTCGGCATGATTCCGAGGGGAGAAGTTGGCTTAGTCTTTGCAGGGGTTGGTGCTGCTAGTGGCGTGCTTTCAGAATCGCTAGATGCCGCTATTATCGTTATGGTGATTGTTACCACGTTTATTGCCCCGCCTTTGTTGCGACTCGTCTTTGATAGCGACGATGACCTAGATGATGCCGTATCTGCTGAAATAGCTGGGGCGACAGAAGGCGCAACGACTGCCACTGCTGAGGTAATCGCGGCCACTGAATCTGCTACTGAGTGAATTTACGGCGTGAAGCCTTTGTGATGTAAAAAACTTGTCAATGGATTCAGCGCGATCCCCCTAATCGCGCTGAATAACTGGTTATTTCACTGGCTATTCCACTGATTATTCAGCTAGTTATTTCAATCGCTTTGCCCGTTGCGGTTGCCCAGCAGCCCTATGGGCAATCCAATAACCAGTGGGATCAAATGCATGTTGATCATTTTTTACACATCTTTTGAGAAAAAGTTCCGTATTTTCATCAGTAAGCCTTGTAGGAATTATTTAGCTTTGCTTTTAACGCTCGCAGGCCCATTTTGGTACATGGGCTGCTCGAAACGTAAAAATTAAGGCTTGTAAAATTTCCAAATCCGACTAAACTCTATACAACATTCACGCGCTTCATAAAGTGAGCATATTTACCTATGAGCATTCCAGCCCTGTCCAGCCAATTGCGCTCCAATTTCAAGATTGGTGTCTTCGACAGTGGCGTGGGTGGTCTTACCGTATTACGCGAGATGCTCATTCAACTTCCCCATGAGTCAGTCATTTACTTTGGGGATACGGCCAGAGTGCCCTATGGCAATCGCTCCAAGGGTGAGATTTTACGTTTTGTGCGGGAAATCATTGCTTGGATGATGGGGCTCGAGGTGAAGATGATCATTATGGCTTGTAATACCAGTTCAGCCTTAGTCCTAGAAGAAGTGCGCTCAGAATTTCCGATTCCTATTTTGGGCATTATTTTGCCTGGTGCTCGTGCTGCGGTCAAAAATGGCAAAAAAATTGGCGTGATTTCAACCCAGGCAACGGCGAAGAGTAATGCTTATCAACAAGCCATTTTAGAAATTAATCCCACTGCTGAAGTTTGGCAGGTGGGCTGTCAGGAATTTGTCCCGTTGATTGAGGGCGATCGCATCCACGATCCGTACACCTTAGCTGTTGCCAAAAGGTACATCCAGCCGCTGGTAGAAACAGGCATTGACACCCTGGTCTACGGCTGTACCCATTACCCCCACCTAGCACCTGTCCTCAAGCAATTTTTGCCTAAGTCCATCACCTTAGTTGATCCAGCCAAGCACCTAACCATTGCGGCAGCTCAAGAGCTAGCTATTTTGAGACTCAACCGACTGCCCTCCCTAGAGCACACCCAACCTAAAAATCATCCAAAGCTGCCCCAAAAAACACAGTTTTATGTCAGTGGTGAGCCAGAGCAATTTGCCCATGTTTCGCAACAGTGGCTAGGATATCGTCCAGACGTGGCACAAGTGCCCGTGGCCACATTAGAAACAATGCAGAGTCCGGCATCAACTAGGGCATCACTCAGCATGAGCGGGGCCTCTTCTCCAGAGGTTTAGTCTGCTGAACGCGGTGATGAAACCCTTACCTCCAATGGACCATCAGGCCAAGTGAGAAACGCTATATAGCGGTACCCGGATGCATAACGCCGACGGCGAGGCTACGCCAGCGCGCTGTACCTCAGCCAAGCGACCAAAGCTATAGCTTTGGTCGAGTTAGCCAAGTGTGAATGCCTTTACACTTGGCTAACAGCCTCCTCAAACCCCAAAGCCATCGCACCAAAGCCATCGCATAAAAAAAGCCCTCACAGATGACGTGAGAGCTTCTTTAAGCAATTAGGTATCTAAGCAATATAGGTATCTAAGCAAATTACAAAAACGAGTCACAAAACGGTTAAAGATGGTGCATTAAAGACTGAGATTAAAGGCAGCTTAGCTCATCATTTTAGGATCAAAATAATCACTAAAAGTCTGATGTCTTCGAACTCATCCACATCATCACAAAATAAACCGTCAGCAAATATCCTAAAGCAGGCAAAACAATCGCAATCGGACTGGCATTAAAAGAAAGGGTTGACATGGCAAACAACAAGCTAAAAACGGACTAAAGCACGTACAAAAAACTCCACCACCTAGCCAAAAAGTCTTATCAAAAGCTCCACCTAAGCAACCACAGGCAAATGATTGCTCACGTAACTTCCTAATATCTAAACCGGCACCACAAACTCTGATTACTCAGCGGTTCACTTACGTAACAAGTATCACCCAAGAAATCGACGAAGCTGAAGCACTTCATCACCCATGGGAAACCATGTTGAAACGTTAGTGTTGTAGCGTAAACAGTTCTGTGTCGCAGAGCTGCGAACCTACCCCAAGCTATCCGTCTTTGGTATACACAACCTAAGACTTAAAGTTATTACGATCAGGCAACCTAAAAAAGGTGTGCTGTGATCGAAGTTTGGTACAGGATTTTGCAGAAGCGTTAAACCTAAAGCACGCTTTTGAGATATTTGTCTCTCCATCCAAAACAAAATATGGATGTAAGAATGAAAATATCAAACTGATCTCTGACGGGTCTCTTTCTGACGAGTCTCTTATCAAAGAGATAAGATGAGTAACTCAGCAAAACGTGCAAAAAACATTAGGAACTAAAGCTGTCACATAAGTCTTCTGTATTTCAATACTATCATAAGGATTAATTATCTGAAAGGTTTTGATTGAATTTTTTTTCACATTTTTAGGCGTTTTAGAATGTTTTTAGCTTTTGCCTTAGATGATCCCTTTCAGCCCAGCGATGAACGCCTCAATGAGCCCAGCCATCAGCCTGATTCATTGGCTTTTGGGTATCCAAGTCCGGCCAAAAGCTATCCGCATATCGCCTATTGAGCAGCATTTTGGGGCTAACTCGCTTGGACTCATTCATGGAAAAGTCCCTTTGCCAGCACGATAGCTTAGAATAAAGAAAGACAGCTTAAAATTTCGTAACCTAATCCGCCTGAGTCGCGTACTCCATGACCTCAGCAACCTCCCTTTTTTCGCCCGTAGAAGCCGATTTAGCGCTCCTTACTGATAATCTGAAAAATCTTGTGGGTGCCCGCCACAAGATTCTGTATGCTGCTGCCGAGCACTTATTTGGTGCAGGGGGTAAGCGCATCCGTCCGGCTATCGTGTTGCTGCTCGCTAGAGCCACCCAACCTGACGGTGCCATTACCTCACGGCACCGTCGTTTGGCCGAAATTACTGAAATGATTCATACGGCTAGTCTGGTTCACGACGATGTCGTCGATGAGTCAGCTACTCGACGAGGCGTGCCTACTGTTCATAGCCTCTTTGATAACCGGGTGGCGGTACTTGCTGGTGATTTTCTCTTTGCCCAATCATCTTGGTACTTAGCCAACCTGGATAATCTGGCAGTCGTTAAGCTGCTCTCGAGGGTGATTATGGACTTGGCAGAAGGTGAAATTCGGCAAGGGCTGAAGCATTTTGACACGACGCTATCGATTGATGCTTATCTAGAGAAAAGCTATTACAAAACGGCAACGCTCATTGCCAACAGCGCTAAGGCGGTAGGGGTGCTGAGTAACGTTCCAGAAGCGATGGCTGAAAATCTTTATCAGTTTGGTCGTAGTCTGGGCTTGGCATATCAAGTGGTCGATGACATTCTAGATTTCACGGGCTCGAGCGAGGTCTTGGGCAAGCCAGCAGGCTCAGATCTCTTGAGCGGTAATCTCACGGCCCCGGTGCTCTATGCCATGGAAGAGATGCCTTACCTCAAGGCTTTGATTGATCGCAAGTTTTCTCAGCCCGACGACTTTGAACAGGCGATTGAATGGGTACATTCTAGCCAAGGCATTGGCCGCTCGCGCGATTTGGCGATGCATCATGTGGAGCACGCGCTTGATTGTCTGGGTGAACTACGGCCGTCAGAGTCTCGTCAGGCGCTGGAAGATATTTCGAAATATGTGCTGCGACGCTTAAAATAACACATGCTTAAAGAGCGTTAACCATTGAAGTCGTCACTGAAAGGGCCTGTGAAGCGTGCTATCTGTCTAGGAGAGATCTTGATTGACTGCTTTGCTGAGCGCCCTGGGGTGCCTCGTAGTGAAGTGACGCGCTGGCTGCCGCTACCGGGCGGGGCACCTGCGAATGTGGCTTGTGCGATCTCTAAGTTGGGCGATCGCGCTGATTTTGTCGGTGCGGTGGGCAGTGACCACTGGGGCGATGCCCTGATGCAATTGCTCACTGATATGGGCGTTGGCCATCGCGGCGTACAGCGCAGGCTCAAAGCGCCTACGCGTCAGGTATTGTATACCACCAGCCAGACCGACAGCCTGTCGTCTGCATTGGGGCATAGCCATCACACTTTTGCCGGTTTTAGCGAAAGCGATCCGACGGTGTTTGCCGATGCCCACTTATTTGCTGATGGCCTTGAAGATGACCTATTCATTGGTGCTGATTTTTTAGTATTGGGCACTGTAGCGATGGCCTACAGCGATACTCGCCAATCGGTCGAAAAGGCCCTGAGCCTGGCGAAAGCGAATCAGCTATCGATTTTAGTAGATGTCAATTGGCAGCCTATGTTTTGGCCAAACCCGGCAGAAGCACCTGGCCGGGTGTATGACTTACTTAAACAGGTGCACTATTTAAAGGTCTCTGACGACGAGGCTGAGTGGTTATTTGGAACGCACTCGCCCCAAGCAATTGCCCAACAATTTCCTCATTTGAAGGGTGTTTTAGTCATGGCCGAAGCGCAAGGGTGCACCTATTGCTTTCGGCAAATTTCTGGTCATGTTCCCGAATTTAAAGTAGATGTAGAAGAGATCACAGGGGCCGGTGATGCCTTTACCGCTGGGTTTATTCATCGGCTCATGCAAAAAGGCCCAGGCTGCTTAAAAGATGCCAATATTGTTCGCGAGATCGTTACCTACGCCAGTGCGGTAGGCGCTTTGACAACTACTCGACCAGGGGCGATCGCAGCGCTGCCTTCGCCCAAAGAAGTAGAGGTATTTTTGTATCTCAACTGATGTTTCTTCAACTGGCTCAGCTCAAACCGATTACCATTTCTCCCGATTTAATCCCTATTTAAGCCGATGGCCCAAGAAATTGAACGAAAGTTTTTGGTCAAAAATAACAACTGGAAAGCACTCGCTACGGGTTTAGCTTACTGCCAGGGCTATATTCCTACCGTTCAATCAGGTCGAAGTGTCCGGGTACGCACGGCTGGCACCCGAGGGTATCTCACCCTTAAAGGGCCGATTCGAGGCACCCAAGGACTCACCCGCTCTGAGTTTGAATATGAAATTCCCTTGGGTGATGCGCAACAAATGCTAGAAACCTTGTGCGCCAAACCGCTGATTGAAAAAACGCGTTATCGATTACCCTTGGGCGATGTCATTTGGGACATTGATGAATTTGCAGGGGAAAATGCCGGGCTGATTGTGGCAGAAGTCGAACTGCACTGTGAGGATCAGCCCTTTGAGCGGCCCGAATGGCTGGGTGAGGAAGTCTCAGGCAAACCCCAATATTACAATGCCAGTTTGGTGAAATATCCCTATTCCCAGTGGCCAACCCCCTAGTTATGCCATGACCCTTTCTACCCTCTTTGAAACTATCCTGCTGCCCAATGGATATAGGGGAGCTGGGCAGCCGTTTGGGCGATCGTATCGGCCTGCGCCACTAGCTGACCGCAAGCATCCCATGTCCCTTTGACAAACATCTGCCGAGGGCCAGCAGCCATAGTCACCGGTAGCGAAAAATCTCCAGCTTGCAGCGTCATTTCATCTAAATCAATCTTGAGCGCGATCGCAGGTGTATGGGTAATGAGCTGTTGCAAAGCCGCCACCCCGGCACTGTCGGCACTCAGACAAGGTACGCCCATGGCCACACAGTTGCCAAAAAATATTTCGGCAAAGCTTTCGCCAACCAAAGCTTGAATGCCCCAACGAGCGATCGCTTGAGGAGCATGTTCGCGAGAAGAGCCGCAGCCAAAATTTCGATTGACCACCAGCACGCTAGCCCCTTGATATTGGGGCTGGTTGAAAGGATGGGAGGCCAACTGCTGACGATCGTCGGCAAAGACCTGCTCGCCAAGTCCGTCAAACGTAATGGCCCGCAAAAAACGAGCCGGAATAATTCGATCGGTATCGATATCGTTGCCGACTAAGGGCAGCCCTCGGCCAGAAATCGCATGAACCTCAGAAGAACTGCTTATCATCGCTTACCTCAACAACATTTAGGAGTATTTAAGGGCATTTAGGAGCATTTAGGGGCTCAATCAGGTCAAAAAAAGAGAGTGTCTTAAGGTTAAAAATAGACGCTAGGAGTTGCAATTATCCCGCTATCTACCAGATATACAAGGACAGATATACATGGGCAGGTACTTATATTACTGGCCTATCGTGAGACTGCAAAGCAATAGCGCTTCTGTCCATTCGACGACTGCACCATAGGTATCTCCGGTATGCCCCCCCAACTGCTGATAAAAGTAGGCACTGGTTAACAGCGATAGAGAAAACCCGCCCAATATTGTACGCCACACGACAGACCAAGGCACTATGCCACAGTTACCCACCAGCAAACTGAGCATCACCATGGCGATTAAACTAGGCAACGTGTAGCGCACAGAAGGCAGCGCCGCCTTATGAAAAGCCCCTTTGCCCTCTTTTTTTAAATAGGGATAGCGGGCGATCGCCCACTGCTGTCCCCAACGGCCCCAAATTGAAACAGCAATCAGTACGAAGGCTCTGTGACTGATAAGTGCGGCGATCGCCGTTACCTTTAATAAAATGAGGACGATCGCAGCCATCCCGCCAAACGCTCCCATACGGCTATCCGCCATCGCCGCCAAGCGCCTAGCGCGCGCGTGCTGTGGCAGCGCCAAACCATCTGCTGTATCTATCACGCCGTCTAAATGCAGCCCACCAGTTAGCCCAATCGCCACGGCCACAACGATCGCACTACGCACTAACGTAGGCATGTGTACAGCGGCTAGAATGCCATCTGCTAGCGCTAGCACCCCACCCACCACCAACCCCACCCAAGGCACCCAGCGAGCAATCCAACGAAACTCCAGCGGCCAGCTTTGCGGCCAAATTTTAGAGACTGGCAAACACGTATAAAACATCAGCGCGCTGTGCCAACTTGCCCAAACCGCTAGGCAGTTAATCTTTAGCCACTGAACGGGCTTCACCACGTAAAAACGCTCCAGAGTAAATCCTTCATGTATCGTCAGAATGCATCCTTAACTTTGCTATAAATCTATTACCAGGGATAAATCATCTAAACTTTCATCAATTAAAAGACGCTAAAACTGAAAGAGTTTGCAGAGTCAATTACGCGCTTTCTCATAGCGCATAATTGACAATTAAAACAAAGTTTTTCTGGATGAATGCCATTACGTAATGACTATGATGCAAAATTTCAGTTCCGCCTCAAGTAATGAGTTTACACAGGCAAAATTCTCCTGATGAAGTATTTCAAGATCTTACGGATCTGACATTGCAAACTTATAGAATTCGTATATTGTGAGGGTATATTCTCAAACTTTGTAGAGTGCATCTTGATGTTGAGTTCGCTCATACGTTCGCTCATACAAGGTTCTACTTTCGCAAAATTGTTTATTGGCCAGTGCTATTGGTCAACGTGCAGCCCCTCCAATGAACCACCCCAACTCAAGCAATTTGCCAGCACCATGCATTGTTGACAATGGCATTGTTGTGCACAAAGCCGACATGCTTCGACTACTGCGAGGTCTTCGGCGCGTCCACTACGTCCATAAGCAAGGCAACGATATTGCGAATACGGGCGAAGGCTGCGTCATGGAAGCCTTTGCTGATCCAGCTCAAGCGACCCTTGTTGCCAATCGCAGTCTGTATCTCAACGTCCACAGCTTCGACTATTTAGAACTCGTTACAACAGGTGAACAAACAACCTTTGCCCTAGTGCAAGACGATCGCTGTTTGTGCCTCACGCCCATTGCATCCCCATTAGAAGATTCTTTAGGCCGCTCTATAGATGCTGCGGCTTTGGAAGCAATCGTCACAGAAGCGCTTTCTGCTAGCTGGGATGCCTCGCTTGACGATGACCGTTATATCCCGTAATTAAGGATAGAATGTCGTCATTTACCTATCAGCTTCAGGCGCAGTGTAGCCTGACCAAAGCCCGCGCGGGTATCTTCCATACGCCCCATGGAACTGTTCATACGCCACGATTTATGCCCGTCGGGACGCTGGCTAACGTCAAAACGGTCACCCCGGCTCAGCTCAAGCACTGTCAAGCGGAAATGGTGTTGGCCAATACCTATCACCTCCACCTTCAGCCGGGCGAGGACTTGGTTGCTGAAGCTGGCGGCATCCATCAATTTATGGGTTGGTCTGGCCCCATACTCACCGATTCTGGCGGATTCCAGGTTTTTAGCCTCAGTGAAATGCGCACCGTGACTGATGAGGGGGCCACCTTTCGCTCACCTCGAGATGGCCGCATTATTGCCATGCCCCCTGAGCGCTCTATAGAAATTCAAAATCTATTGGGGGCCGATGTGATTATGGCCTTCGATGAATGTCCGCCCTATCCGGCCCCCCGAGAGGCTATCGTCGCTGCGACTGAGCGCACCTATCGCTGGCTAAAACGCTGCATGAATGCCCATGGGCGTTCTGATCAAGCCCTTTTTGGTATTGTTCAAGGCGGTACCTACTTAGACTTACGGGCAGTCGCTGCCCAAGAACTGGCTGAACTTGATTTGCCCGGATATGCGATTGGTGGCGTCAGTGTAGGAGAACCCCCAGAACTCATTGAAAAAATTGTCCAGGCAACCACCCCACTACTGCCAGAGCATAAGCCTCGCTATCTGATGGGGGTAGGCACTTATCAAGAAATGGCTCAGGCGATCGCATCTGGCATTGACCTATTTGACTGCGTCATTCCGACTCGATTGGCCCGCCACGGTGCCGCCTTAACCCAAGGCGAACGTTGGAACTTGAAGAATACTCGTTTTCGCCGTGATTTAACACCGATTGATGCCGACTGTCCCTGTTACACCTGTGAAAACTTTACCCGCGCTTACCTCTGCCACCTGATTCACGCTAAAGAACTCTTAGCCTATACCCTGCTCTCCATTCACAACATCACTGAACTCATTCGCTTTACTACCGCCATTCGCGACGCTATTTTGAACGATCATTTTGCTGAAACCTTTGCCGATTGGCTGGGCTGAAATTCCGTGCCGTGTCTTGCAGGTGAGCGACAGTGTGCTGAACAGATCGTGATAAAATGCTGATTAAACTATTACATAAACATTTGGAGACACTGGATTTATGGACGCAGCAATGCTGGTAGCGACTTTGCCTGAGGCTTACCGCGCTTTTGGCCCCTTAATCGATGTTTTGCCCATACTTCCTATCTTCTTTTTACTGCTGGCCTTTGTCTGGCAGGCTTCTGTTGGCTTCAAGTAAGGCGTTCCAAATATGCTGTAGCAGAGGCCCTAACAAAATATCTCAGCCGCCTGCATTCTCTACAAAAGGCAAAAATGCGACTGTCCCCAAACTATAGTGGACAGTCGCATTTTTTTATGGCTTGTTTTTGATGCTATAGCCTCTGTCGAGTTGCCTGTTGTCCGATAACGCCTAGAGCCGATGAGACTGTCCTGAGCAACTCGACAGATACACTAGAGCTTCTCCATCCAACCTCCTAATGGGATCTTTTCAAGTTTCTTAATTCAGGTTTGTTGGCGCTTTTTAAGGTGTAATCCGTAACTTTCTTGAGATCTGTTTGATTCAGCCTCAAAAACGACGATACTTTCTCAGATTTTTTCGGCATTTGTACTTACATATCAACTTTCTTTTGCGGGTAAGTCACCAATTCCTACGTTCTTTTTCGGTTTAGCTTGGCTTAATCTTCGTGAGAGGATTTCATCAAGAACGCTATATGCAAATTAAATTGTTGCGTTCAGCCCCAATTACTTTTTCGGTCTACTTTTTTAAGCTGTAAAAATACTTTCTGACCAATCGCTGACCAATCGCTGACCAATCGCTGACCAATCGATTAATACTTTGGCAATCACTTGCCCCTGCCAGTGCTACAGCATCTTTAAGATATTTAGGATATTTAGGCCATGCACTCTTTAACATCTACTGGCTCTGATTCTATACATCCGGATTGTATAAATCATTCGCTTAAAAATCAGCTTAAAACGGGCTATAGGGCAAAAAATCACCGCAAAACCATCTGCCGTTACCGCTTCAGGCCCGATAGTTGGCTTTCTGTGAGCGATGCTAATTTGTTGCTCAATAAGCGGGCGAGCTTAGAAGCTAAACGTAAACAATACACCAGCGCGATTGAGATCCTAACGCGCCTGATGGCCTACGAACCTGACAATGCGGGGCATTATGTCAATCGCGGGCTGATGTACTACAACCAACGCCAGTGGGCCCAGGCACTGAGCGACTATGACCATGCTATTGAACTTAACCCTAGGTTGGGTAAAGCTTACAGCAATCGGGCCAACCTTTACGCCAGCCAAAGGCAGTGGTTAGCGGCGATGGCAGACTACGATGAGGCGATTGATCTCAATCCGCTTAATATTCGCGCTCGACTAAATCAAGCGATTACGTTGCGCGAAATGGGTGAGTACGAAGAGGCACTTGTTTGTTTAGATATCGCCATGTTTTTTAAACCCCAAAGCGCCACGCTCTATGCCGAAAGAGGCCGGGTTTACCATCTTCAAGGGGATTGGAACTGCGCAATCACAGACTATAGCCAAGCGCTAGACCTCGCTGCCGATACCAGCAGCGCCGATCGCGAGCAGCTAAATCAGGTGAATCGTCGTGTTCTCAAGTGGATGGGGAGCTTTGGCTATACCTGTGGCGAGGGTGATGGCGAGGGTGATGGTGATATTGAGTAGGTGACTAGTGAGCAGTCACCTACTTCAATATCGCTCATTCGATATCAATAGACTGTGGCCCTTGAGAGGCAGATGAATTGTTAGTGGTTTGCACACCAGCATTCGTCGGTTCGGCCCCTTGTTTGCTCAACCAGCTTTTAACCGGATCTTCTGCCAAATCTAGGCGAAAAAGTCCTGAGAAAAAGCCGCCGCAAAAGGCCACAGGCTGACGGGCTAGCTCTTGTAAAAATGGGGTGAGCTCATCGACAAACATAATTTACGCTTTCCTCACTAAAGGCAACACTAAAGGCAAAGTGACCATCACTAGCATACAGATGACATCTGCGGGCTCTGTGATCAGGTTATCTGTGATCAGGCTATCTGTGATCAGGTTATGCGATCACTAGTTTAGCGGCCAAAATGGAGCTTTGGTAGTCTGGCGAAATGGCTTGCTAAAGAAACTGTCTGCGACCGTTGGGATGCACTGTTGACCAATTGGTACGGGCGGCAGCGATTTGTTCCTCACTAATTGTGGCTCCAGTTAAGTCAGCACCACAGAGATTGGCATCGGTGAGTTTAGCGGTTTCTAAGCTGGCTTTGGTCAAGTTAGCGCCACGTAAATCAGCCCCGGTCAAATTTGCGTCCCCTAAGTAAGCGTTTTGCAGTTTGGCATTTTTGAGGGTTGCCTGGGTTAAGTTTGTGCGGCTCAAATTAGCATGGGACAGATCGGCTCCGAGCAGGTTAGTGCCATGCAAATCAGCTTTAGTGAAGCGGGCACCGGCTAAAACTTGTTTATGCAAGTCGAGGTTGCTGAGGTTTTGAGCGGAAAAATCCCGACGGCCTTTTTCGTAGGACTCCTTGACAGATTGGGGGGTGAATTTATGGTTTTTTCGGCGTTCTACACCTTTGTAGGCAGAGGTGTTTTTGTGGGAGCGGCGATCTTTACGGGCCCGAATGGCCTCAGCCATGCGCGAAGAGGGAGAAATACGGTTTTCGCTGTTGGTTGTCGCGGTGACGGCAACGGGTTCGATGGTGGCAAATGCCAAGTTTTGCGACAGGCTCTCCAAGTAAGGCTCCATGTCGAGATCGCGTAAAACATCTTCAGCCATTTGATAGCGGCTATGCACTGAGATATCTAGCAGTTTGTGCATAATGGTGGCGAAGTGATCGCTGACGATGGCGTGGTTTTGCCAGCGCAGTTCACCCGTGCGTGGATCATAGGGTAGGTCTTTGGGCGATCGCCCGGTGAGTAAAAAGACACAGGTGACGCCAATGGCATACAAATCGCTGGCATAGACTGGGCGCATGGCCATTTGCTCAGGCGGAGCATAGCCCGGTGTGCCAATGGCATAGGCGGTCAGGGCAGTTTGGTCAGAGGGGTTGACTTGTGGCGGATTGACTTTGTCTTTAACTGCACCGAAATCGATCATCACGAGCTGTTTGTCCTGTTCACGGCGGATGAGATTGGCAGGCTTGATATCGCGATGGATGATTTTGTGGCTATGAATGTATTGAACAACAGGTAAAATTTCGCTTAAAAACTGTTTGACTCCGACTTCGGTGAATGGCCCACCATGTTTGACTTCTTTCTGGAGGGTGGAGCCGCTGACATATTCTTGTACCAAGTAAAATTCTTGGGCGATTTCAAAATAGTCGAGCAGGCGGGGGAGCTGTGGATGATTGCCGATTTTGCCGAGGATGTTGGCTTCGCGCTGAAATAGCTCGCGGGCCATTTCGAGTAAATTAGGGGCTGAGGTGGTGGGCCGTAACTGCTTGATGACGCAGGATGGATAGCCCGGTAAAGACTGATCTCGGGCGAGAAAGGTGGCCCCAAAGCCGCCTCGCCCCAAAGCCCCTAACACTCGGTAGCGATCGCGCAGCCAGAGCTTACTGCCACAGGTTTCACAGATACGGGCATTGGGCGCATTTTTAGGTTTGGGGCAGCCAGTGGCTGTGCAATAAGTCATTATTATCCGCTTGGCATGGCCGTAGGTTCAGTGTTCCCCTATCTTTGTCGCTGCTCCCCCGCAAAAACAGTCAGCCATAGTACGATAAGTCGAGGCCATTTGGCCTTTATTTTTGTTATGGTGGCGAGCGCCAATTTCCCCATGCGTGTTTCTGTTAACTGGCTTAAAGAACTTGTCGAGTTTGATTTTTCTCCTGAGGCACTAGCCGAGGTGCTGACGATGGCAGGCTTTGAGGTGGAAGATATTGAAGATCGCCAAAGCTGGGCCGATGGCGTAGTGGTCGGCCGCGTCTTGGATAGGCGGCCCCACCCTGATGCTGAAAAGCTGAGCGTTTGTACGGTGGATATTGGCGCGTCGGCGTACTCAACGATTGTGTGCGGGGCGGCCAATGTCGATCAGCAGATGTGTGTGCCGGTGGCTACGGTAGGCAGCTACCTGCCTAAGGTCGATCTTAAAATTAAGCCCCGCGAGCTACGGGGAGTGCCTTCATCTGGCATGATTTGCTCATTGGCAGAATTGGGACTAGAGAAAGATTCTGAGGGGATCTATATTTTTGATGAAGCCAGCTTTGAGCGCGGTGAGATCGTGCCGGGGCAGGATGTGCGATCGCTCTTAGGGCTCAATGACGTTGTGCTGGATGTGACCTCTACGGCGAATCGGGCCGATGCGTTGAGTATGATCGGCATTGCCCGCGAAATTTCGGCGATTACGGGCAATCCGCTCAAGCTGCCGGTTTCGCAGGTCGCGGCCAAGGCAAAAGAGCTGCCCCAGGGCATTACTATCCAACTGAGCGACCCTAAAGCCTGCCCAATTTATATCGGCAGCGTTTTAGACAATATTCAAATTGCCCCCTCTCCGGCTTGGCTACAGCAGCGGCTAGTGGCGGCGGGCACTCGGGCGATTAACAACGTGGTAGATGTGACCAACTACGTGCTGTTGGAGTGGGGCCAACCGCTGCACGCCTTTGACTTTGACCGGCTCAGTGCTGCTGGCCAAGGCGATGCGGTGACAGTCGGTGTGCGTTTAGCGCAGTCCGATGAAACCCTAGTCACCCTCGATGATCAAACCAGAGCGCTAGCGGCACAAACCTTACTGATTACGGCTAATGATGTGCCCGTTGCCTTAGCTGGGGTGATGGGTGGAGCTGAAACAGAAGTGGTTGAGACCACTCAAAAGGTCTTTTTAGAGGCGGCTTATTTTTCTCCGGCGGCGATTCGCAAATCGGCCAGGTCGCAAGGATTACGCACAGAAGCATCTGCCCGTTATGAGCGGGGGGTGAATCCGGCTGAGCTGAGTTTGGCTAGCGATCGCGCCTTGGCTCTCTTGCAAGACATCACCGGAGCTACCCTGATCGGCCAAAGTGAAGATCGTACAGAAATCGGTCGGATCACGCCCACGCGCCAAATCTCTTTGCGCCTGAGCCGCATCAACCAAATTTTGGGACGCATAAAAATCGCAGAGGGCCAAACCAGCACGCTTGATCATGCCACGGTCGTTGATCTGCTGACAAAACTCGGCTGTGAAGTGATATCAGCACCTGAAGCAGATACTTGGCTCGTCACTGTGCCGCCTTATCGCTACCAAGATTTGGAAAGAGAGATTGACCTGATTGAAGAAGTGGCGCGCCTATATGGCTATGATCGCTTTGATAATACCCTGCCCACTCAAACGGCAAGGGGCTATCTCTCGCAAGAGGCTGCCTTGACCCGCCAAGTCCGCGCTGCCTTTCGCGCAGCGGGCCTGACAGAGACCATTCACTATTCGCTCACCAGTACCCATTCTGAACATCAGGTGGTGCTAGCGAATCCATTATTCAAGGAGTATTCGGCCCTGAGGCTGGATTTGATTGACGGCTTGATTGAGGCTTTTCAGTTCAACTTGGATAACGGCAATGAGCCGATGAACGGGTTTGAAATGGGCAATGTGTTTAATAAACCGGCTGATAACCTTGAGGGCGCTCCGATTGAATCGACTAAGGTGGCAGGGATTGTAGGTGGCGATGGGCGGCGGGGCCGCTGGGTCACTAGCAATCAAGCACAGCCGCTGAGTTGGTTCGAGGCTAAGGGCATTTTGCAGCGGGTGTTCGACAATTTGGATTTGGCGGTAGAGTATCGCGCGGATGATAGCGATGAGCGACTGCATCCGGGGCGCACTGCTTCGCTTTGGGTCAGGGGGCGGACAAATTTGGGTAAGTTTGGCCAGCTTCATCCGCAGCTCCGTCAGCAGCGTGGCTTGCCAGAGTCAGTGTATGTATTTGAGCTGGAATGGTCGGTGCTGGTGATGTGCCTGACGGGCAAGGGTCGTCAGGCAGTGAAGTTTGCGAGCTATTCGACCTATCCATCGTCGGATCGCGATTTGGCCTTCTTTGCACCGATAGCCATTTCGGTGGCTGATTTGCAAAAAGTGATGAACAAGGCTGGCGGTAAGCTGCTGGAGTCAGTCGTACTGTTTGATCAGTATCGCGGGGAAAGTGTGCCAGCCGGACAGCGATCTTTGGCCTTTAGGTTGGTATATCGGGCGAGCGATCGCACCCTGACCGACAAAGACATTGAACCGGTGCATCAAAAGATCAGGGCTAGCCTGGAGAAAACCTACCAAGTGAACTTGCGTAGCTAGGCGATAGCGTGGGCTAGGCGGATTAGAAAGGCACGTCTGGCCCAGGATCAGAACCAGGGGCAGAAGGCTTTTGTGGCTCCATTCCACTGGGTGGCGCTGCGAGATCGTCATCTAAATCAACAATTTGACCATTGAAAAATTGGGCAAACCGCTTGATGTTGTTGAGATCTTGATTCACTTCCCAATGATGGGCAGGCGACTTTGAATCAGCAGGCTCTAAACCAGTGGACTCGGACGGTAGCGATGGCGGTGGGGTTGAAGCATACGGTGGTTCTGCTGAAGACGATTGGTAGTGGGCAGAATGCTGATTCTGCGGACTGTTTTGGTCATGGGCTGAATGTCCGCTAGAAGTGTTATCCGGCTGAATGTGATCGCTAGCTAAAGCCGATGGACTCGACGGTGGATTGACCATCGGGGGATCTGGCGCAGCGGATGGAGAAGAGGGAGAGGGAGAAGAGGGGGAGGGAGAAGAGGGAGATGGAGAAGAGGGAGATGGAGAAGAGGGAGATGGAGAAGGAGGGAGATGGGAGAAAAGGGGAGGGAGAAGAGGGAGATGGAAGAAGG
>JAAUPS010000049.1 GCA_012033015.1 Phormidesmis sp. RL_2_1 | reverse complement strand
CGATTTTCGGGAAGACCCGAAAGCTCCATCACCGGGCGAATTTCGATGGTGCCTTTGTGGGCGGCGGGAATGCGTCCGGCGATGTGGATGGCTTCGTTGAGATCGCGGGCGTCGATTAAAAAGTAGCCGCCGAGCTGTTCACGGGTTTCGGCAAAGGGGCCATCGGTGATCAGTTGTTTGCCCTGGCGCACCCGGACGCTGGTGGCGGTGGCAATGGGCTGTAGGGGCGATGCGGCCAGATATTGGCCATTGGCCTGGAGCTGCTGGGTGAGCTGGATGGATTCGGCGTAGCACTGCTCCCGTTCAGCTTCGCTCCAGGTGTTTTCGTCACTGTATACAAGCAACATATATTTCATGGGTTTTTCCTTATCCGTAGGTTGGCTTCTGGGGCCAGCCGGGGGGTGAGTCTTCAAAGTCTTCTTGGCGACCGTAGGGGGTGATGTCGAGGAGCCTGTAGCTGTC
Organism: Phormidesmis sp. RL_2_1; assembly: GCA_012033015.1. Classification (GTDB taxonomy): domain Bacteria; phylum Cyanobacteriota; class Cyanobacteriia; order Phormidesmidales; family Phormidesmidaceae; genus Phormidesmis. The sequence goes on along the minus strand of JAAUPS010000049.1, from coordinate 25,161 downwards.
GGTCAGGCTTTCAAACGCCGCGACCGTAGGTGGAGTAGGTGTGAAAGACCTGATCGTTTAGGTGGAAAAAGACGCTGACGCCGTGGCCTTCTCCTTTGGTGAAGTAGGCTCCACCGGGTCGGCTTTCTAGTTCTGCCTGGTCGCGATAGTTGTACTGGATTGGCGCGATCGCACTATTTTGGCTGACGTGAAAGTCGTAGTTAAAGTCGCTTTCAAAGGCAGAGAACCAGGGCCAATGCCAGCCCTGGGCGGCTTTGTAGTGTTCTAGCTTTTCCAGCGGGGCGCGGGAGATGAGCACAAAGGTGGTGTCCCGTTCGCTCAGCAGACTCAGATCGCCGAGGGCGTTGACGAATCCGGTACAGCCCTTACAGCCGTTCTCCCAGGTGGGGTCGAACATAAAATGGTAGACGATTAGCTGGCGACGGCCTGCGAATAGCTCAAGCAGGCTGGTTTTACCCTGGGGGCCGTCGAAGTTGTAGGGTTTTTCGAGCTTGACCATCGGTAATCGTCGCCGCTGGGCATTGATGCGATCGCACTGTTGGGTCAATGCTTTTTCCTCAGTCAATAGTGCCTTACGTTCCTCTAACCAGGCTTCGGGTGACACAATGGCTGGGTGGGCAACGGGGGTGCTTTGCATGGGGGTTTCTCCTTCAAGAGATCTGGTGCCAAAAGGATGTTTCAGGCTTAACGGTGCTGGAAGCTTTGGTTGCGGGCTTCAAATTGGGCGTTAATGGCCTCATCTACCGGGCGAATCTCGAAGGGGCCGTTGCGCACGCCGGGATGCAATGACATTAACTGGATGGCGTGGTTGAGGTCTCTGGCTTCCAGCATCAGGAGGCCGCCGATCTGTTCTTTGGTTTCGGTAAAGGGACCATCGGTGACGACAACCTGGCCATTTTGGTACCGCAGTGTGGCCGTATTCTGGATACTTTGTAGCGCTTCTCCACCGAGAATGTGGCCGCCCCGTCGCAATTCGTCATCGTAGGCAAAACAGTTGTCCATCAGGGTTGCTTGCTCGGCTGCGGATAGCTGATTCCACTGGGTTTCGTTGTAGTATCCCAAACATACAAATTTCATCTTGACCTCCCATATTTAAGTCTGAAATTAAGTCTGAAATTAAGTTTGAATGCTTGCTGTCATGACGTAGTCGTTTGATGCAGTGGGAAATCGACAGGCAAGCGAAAATTTTTCGACTTATTTTCTACGGATCATTTTCTACGGATCATTTTCTACAGATGGTTTCAACCCAGTTCCTGGAGGCGTTTTTCAAGGAACCGGCGTTCTGGGTCTTGCTTGGCCAGGGTCAGGGCTTGCTGGTAGGCGTCCCTGGCGTCATTCGTTTTGCCCAACTGTCGGCAGAGGTCGGCGCGGGCGGCGTAGGCCAGGTGGTAAGCCTTGAGGTCGCCCCGTGCCAGCACCTGATCAATGAGTTGCAAGCCAGCAGCGGCACCATCGCGCATGGCAACGGCTACCGCTCGGTTTAGCTCAACCACCGGAGAAGGCTGGAGCTGTAACAGGATGTCGTACCAGCCAACAATCTGGTGCCAGGCGGTGGCGGCGGTGCTGGGGGCTTCGGCATGGATAGTTGCGATCGCAGCCTGCACGGTATACACCCCAACGCGTCCCCCAGCCAGTACCTGTTGCACCAAAGCCCGTCCTTCGGCAATCTGCTCGCCATGCCACCGGGAGCGGTCTTGATCGGTGAGCAAAATTAGGTCACCGGTGGGAGCGGTACGGGCCTCTCGCCGCGACTCTTGCAGCAGCATCAGGGCCAGCAGACCGATCACTTCGGCGTCGGGCAGCAGCGCCATCAGCAACCGTCCCAGTCGAATCGCTTCTGCTGAGAGGTGCGATCGCATCAACGCAGCGCCCGAAGAGGCCGCATAGCCCTCGTTAAAGACCAGATAGATCACCTGTAGCACCGTCTCTAGGCGATCCGGCAAGTCGGCCTTAGACGGCACCTGGTAAGGAATGCCCGCATCGCGAATCTTAGCCTTGGCCCGCACAATCCGCTGAGCCAGGGTTGAAGCAGACACCAAAAACGCACTGGCAATTTCTTCGGTGGTCAGGCCACAGACTTCTCGTAGCGTCAGCGCCACCTGCGCTTCAGGCGAGAGGGCCGGATGGCAGCAGGTGAAAATTAGCCGCAGCCGATCGTCCTCGACCTGGCTATCGTCGGCCATTTCTAGCGCATTGGCGGCGGTATCGAGCTTAGTTGCCAGGTCGGCTAGGGAAGCATCGAAGCGGGTTCGACGGCGCAGGGTATCGATCGCCTTGAAGCGTCCTGTAGACACCAGCCAAGCGCGGGGATTTGCCGGTACACCCTGCTGGGGCCACTGTTCAGCAGCGGCAGCAAAGGCATCATGCAGGGCTTCTTCGGCCAGGTCAAAGCTACCCAACAGCCGAATCAGAGTGGCAAACACCCGCCGCGACTCGGTGCGGTAGAGCTGATCGATCAGTTGGCGACTGCTAGGGATGGGGCTGGCGGTCATGGCTTGAGGTCTCCCTATCTTGTCACTCGACAACTTCTACAGCATTGCTATCTAGATAAACATTGTCCCTGCAATGTTCATGAGAGAATCGATGAGACAATGCTTGTGCTAAGAATAATTGCAATAACAATGTAGTAGAGCCTATTCATCCTCGACTAATTCATCCTCAACTAATTCATCCTCAACTAATTCATCCTCAACTAATTCATCCTCAACTGACTACATTTTTTGCAACAGAACCGTCATAGGAAGCTGATGAAGTGTGTGGGTAGGTACGACTAGCTTAAAAATCTACGATGGGCTCAACGGCAAGATCTTGTAGACCAACAGATTGAAGCAAATCATTCCAGCTACTGTCTGAGGCATGGCTTTGGCGCAGTGCAGCAGCGGTCGTTAGCGCATCGTGCCAAAGTCCATTCGCAGCATAAAAGTTGGCTTGTTCAGGTGGTGATAGTTGAGCGAGCTGAGCGGCTGCCTCTGAAGACAGAGCCTCGCGCTGTATCCAACCTTCTACGTAGGCGAGCGGCGGCGGTGACTGACAGTAAACGTTAAAAAACCAGTGATAGGACTCTGCTGCTGCCAAGGGCGGTACTGTATCAGGCAAAGCTAGGCCAATAACGCCCGGTGCCTCCGGTAGTTCAACGTCTGTCTGGTAAACCGTCTCTCCGGCTGAGGTTTGGAGGATAAAGCGGGCAATGTTGGGCGGCTGATAGGGGACATAAATCCAAAGTGTGGGCCGTTCTGCGCTAGTTTTTGCGAAGGCCAAGGTTGTATCGGGCGATTCGTAAAGGGGAATGAGGGCCGTGAGCGGTGCTGTTGTGGCGGCGGGTGCTTGAGCTACATGGCCACAGCCCCGGCTACCTGCACCATCGGAGCGCTGACCCGGTGCGCCCAAGTTTGGGGGGGGTGGCGGGGCGGCAAATACGAGGGTGTCGCGAAACGAGGCAACCGGTCGAGCTTCAACAGGCAGGTTCTCTTGTGCCTGAGCTGGAAAGCTGCTCAGCAAAGTCACTGCTATTAACAGAGATGGAAGGGTCATTGTCATAGTTCTTCGGGGGAGAAAGAATTGGACAGATAAAAACGAGTGCTGCCACCGGTTAACAACAGCGCCAGCCCAGCCGGAATCAGCGGTGCCCAAATACCTGCAATGAGCAGCCCAAAACAAATTGCAAACAAACTGCTGAAGATTCCGCCTGCGGCGATTGCACCTTGCCAACGAGACGAATAGCGCCCAGCCAAACCGCCGCCCACCGCCGCCCACACCCAAATCCAAACCAGTTCGGCAGGGCGCGGCCATGCGGTCAGCAAGGGTCGTCCGTCTTCAACGGCGCTCAGCAGTTGACTGACCATATGGGCCTGAATCACAACGCCCGGTAGCTGCTGATATTGGTTTTGACGATTGTTTTGGTTGGCACGGCCACCGCTGGCACTGTAAGGCGTCGAAAAGAAATCTCCGGCGCTAGAGGCCGTGACGCCGATGAGAACAATTCGATTTTTGACCTGCGCGGGCTGAAGGCGATCGCCTAGCACCTCCGCCAATGTCACTGTCGGCGCAACCTCTGAGGCAAATGGGGTAGCCCGATAGTTCAACAGCGTCTGGTATCCCCAGGTATCTACCCCCTGATACCCCCCGTTGAAAGCGCGCAGGCGTTTGACGGGCACACCGCCAATTTGTAGCTCTCCAGTCGGCGTATACTCGGCTGCAGTGCCTTGAGCCGCCAAATAGTCAAAAGCGAGCTGAGCGCTGAGGGCATAGGGCGTTATGCAGGGAGAGGCCGGATCAGGCTCCATAGCCACCAGATGTCGGCGCAGCACGTTGTCAGGATCGAGCACGATGTCGCTGAAGCCCTGACGTTTTAGCGGAACCTCGGGCGGCGGAAAAATGCCCACCGAATCGAGGCGATCGCTCCCTTTACAAATCACATACAAATTATCTTGAGATTTTAGCCGAGCGGCCAAATCACGTTGACTTGGCCCAGCCAGAAAGTCTCGATAGATATCTAACCCAATGGCCTGGGGCTGCATGGGCTCTAGCTTTTGCAGCACTAGCTCCAAAGCCACATCAGCCAGTGACCCTTTCCGCAGCGCCTGCTCAGGTAGCTGAAAATCCGCTTCGGTGACGGTAATCAGCAGCAGGCGCGAATCGGGGCGTTCTGCGGGGCGCACTCTCATCAACAGATCAAAGGCCCAAAGCTCTGAAGGCTGTAGCCAGCCCAAATGTCGCACGCCTGCAACCAAGGCGCTCACCAGCGTACTCATCAACAGGCTCACTAGGATGAGCGTTCTGAGTGATGTTCGTGGCGGTGTGTGCGGCGGTGTTTGCGGCGACTCGGGAATAGGCAGAACAGAGCGGCCTATCCACTCCGACCAAGTCGTAGATGGCTCTGCCGGGTTTTGATACACTGCTGGCAACCAGCTTGCACAGGGATAGTCTGCCTCAAGCCCCTGAAGTTTTTCTCGGGCCGCTCGCACCGCTCGACAGAGCGAATGACCACGGGCAAAATCGCTTAAGAAGTGTTGCAAAAAAGCTTGAGCTACCTGATCGGGCACGGGCTCTCGCATGACGATGACCTGCGGAATGCTGAGGTCTGCGAGCGAGCGAGCCAACTCCAACCCATCGCACGAGTTAAAAATCGCTAGCTTTAAGCCGCGGGCGATCGCCCCTTTCAGCGCATACTTAAGCTGCTCTAGCGTCAAAGACTGCTCGGCATTGAGCTGAACCATTCCCTGCGCTTGGCTAGAACTATGTCCTGCAAAAACAGCAGATCGCAGCCTTGCCATAGCGCTTGAGTGAGTTTTTCGAGCGAGGGCTCTCTCAGGACGCTCACTTTGGCTTGAGGAGTGAGTTGAGAAAGGTGTGTGCGATCGCGCTCAACATCAATCCCTACCGAGCTACCCAAAACCACCAAAATTTTGACCTGGCTCTTCGAGGTTTGCACCGGTGTAGCCCGCTGATAGGTAGACGGACTCAGGGCAACTTCAGCGTGGGGATAAACATCAAAGAAATGCCACAGGTGCCACGGCAGTCGCTGCAACAAGTCGTCGTCGGTCTCTATCACCACACAAATTTCATCGTCGGTGTTCAAGTAAGTACGCAGCGGCTGATCAATTCGGTGAAATTCAGCCGCGTTCAGCCAAGTATTTATATGCAGCGTCAGCCGCTGGCAAAGATCGTCAAACTCAGCTTCGGATACGTTCGTAACATCAGCAGCTTCAATTTCTATGCGGGAATGCCAGTTAAGGCGATGATGCATGGCCAGGTAAAGCATCTGCCAAGCCCGATACACTCTCAAAATCTCAGGGCAGCCGGGAGCGCCCCTTCAAACTTCATCGGGTGTGGATTTGTCTCTTCCCACAAATAAGCCGTCACTGCCGAAAAGCCTGCTGGCAAACTCCCTCGACCTAAACTCAAGACAATTCTTCGCTGTTCTTGCTTTTTCATAGGGCTAGATAACGAACGATTCTGTCGTATCCATTTCACCAAACGATATCTTAAGATCAAAGGCTTCGCCGGGGGTACCTCTAAACCGCTTGAGCTGAATGTAGTTGTCCTGATGGCGAGATTGCACAGCTTGCAGCGTTTCTCCGGTCGCCGCAAGCAGGCTTAAATTAATCTCCGGTGGCAAATAGTCGGCATCGCCCACCGGATGAATTTGCACCCAAATTTCGATGCGGGGCTCAGCCTCGGATGCGGGCGTTTCTGGCTGAACTTCTGGTCTCAGCGGTGTAATGGCCACCAGTAGCGCCACCGATTCAAACCCTAGCTGAACGCCTAAGTCGATCAGTTTGGCTCGGCGAGTCTCAAGTTCGCTCAAGTCGTTCAGGTCGCTTGAGGGGACGCTATTGCGGAACGAGCTGGCTAAACGCGGCTGATTGAGCCCGGTGAGTGCCGTCAGCGATTGCCATCCGGCTGTAAACTGGTTCTCTAGCCAGTGGCTTAGATGTATCCGAGCGGTAACGGGCGGCTGAGTGAGGTTGAGATATTCGGTGAGATCGTCGAGCGATCGCAGTTCATCGATTGCAATTTCATGGCAGCCAGAGGGGGCAAATCCAAGCAAGGTGGCTGCTTTTAGCGAAGGAGAGAGCTGAACGGCGATAGTGGCTATGCGATCGCTCCACGCCTCAGGCGGAATGCGTAGCACTGAGGTCTCTGGCAGCAGTGGCCTACACTCTACCTTCCCTCTACCTAGCAGGTCTAAATCGGCAATATCTAAGGCCGTTTGCACAATCGGATCGCAACTTTGGCTGCTCGAACGGTTTGTCTCTACGCCCATACACCCTAGATAAAACTCAACAGCAGACACCGCCAAGGTGTTGAGATAAACCTGTTTCACCTTTTGAGAATCTTTGTGCTGCTGGCAGAACCGCTGAGCCAACCGATGAGCCGAAGGCGGGAGAGGAGCCATAAAATATGAATTTTGAAATAAAGGTGACGGTTTCATAGGGTTTAAGCGGGGTAGATCTCAGCGGGAGATATCTGAGCAGTGTTCTCTAAGGTAGGGCAAAAATCTTTGTAAGCATCGCGAAAAGAAGGTTTGAGCGGTCGAGAGGCTGATGCCAAATTCGGTAGCAATATCGTGCCACTGTTGATTGGAGAGTCGGCGTTGAAATAGAGCTTGAAAAGTAGCTTCAGGATGCTCTCGAATATGAATGGATTTGAACAAATTTTCGGGATCAGCGGCAACAACTTCTCTGATGCAGTCGAGCAGCGTTGTTGGCTCTTCAGGCTCGGCAACACTCTCCAAGTCAGCTAAGGCAATACGCCTCACATTGGGCGGGCCTAACACTTTGGGGATGGCTTCTCTAAAAAATCTTTTTGCTAGTAGCATATTCACCCAGGTCATTACCGTGGCTCGCTCTGGACTGTATTGGTTAATATTTTTGCAGATATAGAGCAATAGGTCTTGCTGAGCCTCGGCATAAATGTCTTCGTAAGCACCCGAAAACAGTCCTTTTTGCGGACGACAGAGGCGACCCGAGTTCAAAATTGCACTGACGAGCTGCCGGAGAGCGGCCTGATGCGCTTTACTGAGCGGTGGATGGTTTTGAGCAGTGAGCGCTAGTACTTGTAGCTGCTGATTAAGGGAACTGAGTGGGTCTGAACTCATGCGGACCGCCAAAACAGGAAAGCATCTATTACCTACTCAGTGTCAGGATACTCATTTTCCGCAAAGCAACCAGCCCTGTTATCAAACTTTTCAAAACTAGAAAAGCAGGACACGGTTCAACCATGCCGACTAGCGTTGGCCAGCGGATTGGTTTCATCTATAGCGTTGCTCACTTGGCTAGAGTACAGATATTTTGGTGAAACCTTTGTAGGACAGCAGAACACCCTAGTGCAGTGGATCGTTAGGAGACTTGGGAAGCGTTGGGAAGCATGATTTGGTACAGCAATGGGTTGTAGCAGCGTGGCCAAAAGACTTTCTGCTACACTGATGACTGATTTTTGATTAATCTCTATATTTATGGCGGTAAAACTGGATAAGGTAGTTCCCTTTGGCCGCTCTTTTGATGAATATGTCAGAATGTTTTCGCTGAGCGAAACCGAGTTGTACCCGCTAAGCGAAACCGAGTTGTACCCGCTGAGCGATTTTGCTCAAAAGTCAATTTTGAGTGTCGCTGATGGGCCTGCTAGCTTTAATGCGGAAGGTACAGAATATGGCTGTAAGATTCAGTCGGTCGATCCGCTGTATGCCTTTAGTGGGGATGATATTCGCGATCGCTTCTATGCCGTGTGCGACAATATTATCGAGCAGGTACGCCTCACACCTGATGATTGGGTTTGGCGCTATCATCGCTCTCCTGATGATCTTAAAGTGCGGCGATCGCGGGTGACGGAGCGTTTTTATCAAGACTATGACCTTGGCAAACAACAAGGCCGCTACACCCTAGGTGAACTGCCAACGCTTCCCTATGCAGATGGAGCTTACGATCTGGGTCTTTGCTCCCATTTCTTGTTTTTGTATTCACAGCAGTTTAATAGGGCGTTTCATCTGGCTGCGGTTCTAGAAATGTTGAGAGTTTGCAAAGAGGTCAGAATATTCCCGTTGTTGGGGCTTGATTTGGTGCGATCGCCCCATCTACCCTTTGTGATACAACAGCTTGAACAATCGGGCTATGCCTGCTGTATCCAAACAGTAGACTATGAGCTGCAAAAAGGCGGAAATGAAATGTTGAAAATTACGCCTTCACATTTGCCCTGATCCATTCACACTGGCTAGCGCTGCTCGCAAATTACCGTTTGCTGCTGCTAATGCTGCTGCTGCTGCTGCTTTTCTAGCCCTGCTAGATTCATGAGCAGGGCTACTTTGACCTGCAAATCGCTGTTGTCGAGTAGCTCGCTGGCTTGCTCACGATCGAGTTCGGTGAGGTCGCAGAGAATACGAATGGCGCGATCGCGCAGCTTTATATTGGTTACCGCCACATCCACCATCCGATTTCCATACACCTTGCCAAGTTTCACCATCACGCCCGTCGAAAGAATATTCAAAGCCAGCTTTGTCACCGTTCCTGCCTTTAGGCGGGTAGAGCCTGCCAATACCTCTGGGCCAACAATCAGCCGAATGTCTACATCGACAGTCACCGGCACCTGATCGGCGGGTACACAGGCAATAAAGACGGTGCTTGCACCACACTGCTGAGCGGCTTTCAGGGCGCCATGCACATAGGGTGTCGTGCCCCCGGCAGTAATGCCAACCACCACATCCCGCTTTGTCACCTTGTGGTCCATAATCGCAGCGGCCCCGCCTTCTGCCTCATCTTCTAGCGCTTCAGAGCTGCGCAGCAGGGCCGCTGCCCCTCCGGCTAAAATTCCTTGCACCATCTCTGGTGGCGTACAAAAGGTGGGTGGGCATTCGGCTGCATCCAAGACGCCGAGTCGCCCACTAGTCCCTGCACCGACGTAAAACAGTCGCCCGCCTTCTCGCATGGCGGCGGCGGCAAGATTGATGGCTTGGGCTAGGTGAGTTCTCGCTTGGGCAATCGCATCGACTGTTCGCTGATCTTCTCGATTAAACACATCGACCATTTCTAGGGTGGAGAGTTCATCTAGGTTTTGGCTGTTGGGGTTGTTTTGTTCGGTGAGGAGATGGCCGCGGTTTTTCATGGGAAGAAGGTAAGAGAGAAAAGGAAAAGGGAAAAAGAGAAGGGAAAAAAGAAGGCAGTAAAGAGCTATAGGAGTTTTTCTAGCTGGGCGCGAATGCGATCCATTTCGGTCGTAGAGGCATCTTTGAGGCTGCCGCGAGATATTTCTGTGGCAGGTTCATCGGGGTTCCAGGTTGTTGTTTCTACCATTTTTTCGGGTGGCATGAGCAAGGTACCATCGGGAACGTTTACCGCTTCGTAGCCTGCGCTGATGCAAAATTCTTCGATTTCTTCTGGGTCGAAGGGCTCGATGGTGGCAGGGGGAAAGTCTTGAGCTTCTAGCAATCCGGCGAAGCGAATGGCGTCATCTTCTACTTCAAACATCAAGACAAGGTGGCGGCCTTCTACCTGCAGAGAGTGAATTCCTTCGTTTTCGGTGCGCGCATTGAACAAAACAACGTAAACAGACATAACGGTCGCTTAATTTTAAAGTATGGATAGGGATAAGGATGATTCTACGCTAACAAACGGATGTTCCGGCTGACCGGCCTTCTGCAATAATAAAGAGGTTTTTTCACGGGTTTTCCCAACCGTCTGGCAACCCTCAATGGGCATATCTATGGCAACGTTTTTACTGGAAGTGGGCACTGAAGAACTCCCCGCTAGCTTTGTCAGCGAGGCACTCGCCCAGTGGCAGTCCAAGCTGCCAGCGGCACTTAGGGACAATTTTTTGCTGATGGGTAAGTCCGACGAGCAGCTCGCTGAGCAGTTTGCTTTTTATGGCACGCCTCGGCGCTTGGCGGTGCTGATTAGCGGTTTGCCAGTACGGCAGCCTGATCGGGAGGAAGCGGCTAAAGGGCCACCGGCAAAGGCGGCTTTTAAGCAGGGTAAGCCCACTAAGGCGGCTGAAGGATTTGCTGCTTCTAAGGGGGTCAGTGTAGATGATTTGGAAATTAGAGATACCGACAAGGGCGAATTTGTCTTTGTGCAGCACAAGATTCCGGGTCGCCCGACGGCTGAGCTATTGCAGGAAATGGTGCCTGAGTGGATATTTGGCTTAGAGGGCAATCGCTTTATGCGCTGGGGAGACGGTGATCTGAGGTTTCCTCGACCGATTCGGCAACTGGTGACGCTGTTAGATGAGGTGCTGCTGCCGGTGACGATTGAAAATGGCTCGACGGTATGTGTGAGCGATCGCACGACCACCGGCCACCGGGTGCTCCATCCTGAGCCCGTGATCCTCAGCCATGCCCAAGATTACGTCAGCGCCCTGCAAGCAGCCTACGTGATGGTTGATCCGGCACTCCGGCGAGAAACGATTGCCCAGCAGGTAGCGGCGGCGGCCCAGCAGGTTAACGGCCATGCCGTGGTGGATGAGGATTTACTCTCAGAGGTGGTGAATCTCGTTGAGTGGCCCACCGCACTGATTGGCAAGTTTGATGACGAATTTTTGGCGCTGCCGTCCCAGGTGACGATCACTGAAATGGCCAGCCACCAGCGCTACTTTCCGGTGTGCACACCGACTTGCACACCGGCTGATGGCGACCAACTGCTGCCCTACTTCATCACGGTCTCCAATGGTGATCCGGCCAAGGCGGCGCTGATTACCCAAGGCAACGAACGGGTGATTCGGGCTCGCCTAGCTGATGGCCAGTTCTTTTTTGAGGCTGATCGTCAGCAGCCTTTAGCTGACTACCTGCCCAAGCTCGCGACGGTAACCTTTGAAGCCCAGTTAGGCTCAGTGCTGGACAAGGTCAACCGGGTTGGAAAAATTGCTGAGCTACTCAGCCATCAGCTCAATTTAACGGTCACGCAGCAGCAGCAGACGGCCCGCGCCGCCTTGCTTTGCAAAGCTGATTTGGTGACGCAAATGGTGGGCGAATTTCCTGAGCTGCAGGGCTATATCGGCCAAAAATATGCGCTGATCAGCGGTGAGCCTCAGCCGGTCGCCGATGCGATTTATGAGCACTATTTACCCAAAGGTGCAGGAGATGAGCTGCCCCCTTCACGGATGGGTCAAGTGGTGGGTATGGCTGATCGGCTCGATACCTTAGTGAGCATTTTTAGCATTGGTAAACTGCCCAAAGGATCGAGCGATCCGTTTGCCCTGCGCCGGGCCGCTAATGCTATTGTCCATATTATTTGGGCAGCCCAGCTCCCTTTAAACTTGCAGGCTGTGCTCCAGCAAATCATTCAAGATTTTGCCGTAGACCATAGTGAGGTCAATGCCGATGAACTCAATGGCCAATTGCAAGACTTCTTTTTGCAGCGGGTGCGGACGCTATTGCAGGACGGTGAAGCGATTGATTATGACTTGGTCAATGCTGTGTTTGGTGAGGATGATATCTATCAGGCACGGGCGCTAACAGATATGTTGGATCTGCGCGATCGCGCCACCTTCTTACAACGTATCCGCACCGATGGCCGTCTTGAAAAGGTTTACGAAACCGTCAATCGCGCCGCTAAGCTTGCCAGCCAGGGGAATCTATCTACTGAACCGCTCGATCCTAGCGGCTGGGTTGATCCCAATTTGTTTGAGCAGCCTTCAGAGCAAGCCTTTTACGATAGTCTGCAAAAGCTTGTGCCCCAAACCCAAGCCGCCCAAGCCGAGCGCGACTACGGCAAACTGATCGCAGGGCTAGGGCAAGCCGCTCCCGCTGTGGCCAGCTTTTTTGATGGTGAGACCAGCGTCATGGTCATGGCCGAAAATCCGCAAGTGCAGCAAAACCGGCTGAATTTACTAGGGTTGCTACGCAATCATGCGCGGGTTCTGGCAGATTTTGGGGCAATTGTAAAAAATAAACCCTACCGACTAGTCGCATAATTGCTCATGATGTGAAAAACTAGTCAACCTCTCCACATTTGAGCCTAAGAAATCTCTATGAAAACAGCCCACGTTATCGGCTTAGGCCGATCTGGAATCGCCGCTGCACGGGTGCTGGCCCACCAGGGGTGGCAGGTGACTTTGAGTGATAGAGGTGACGCTGAGCGCCACCAAGCTGATGCGATCGCGCTCCAAGAGGAAGGCATTACTGTCCAGCTCAACCATTCCTTTACACCGCCATCTGACAGGGAGCAGGGCTTGGATCTGCTGGTGGTTAGCCCTGGTGTGCCATGGGATGCGCCTGCGCTGGTCGCCGCGCGTGAGCAGGGAATAGAGACCATTGGCGAAATGGAACTGGCATGGCGCAGCCTCTCGCATTTGCCTTGGGTAGGCATTACCGGCACCAATGGCAAAACCACGACCACTGCTTTGGTCGCCGCCATTTTTAAAGCTGCCGGGCTCCGAGCACCGGCCTGTGGCAATATTGGCTATGCAGCTTGTGAGCTGGCGCTAACTGAACCGCCCGACTGGGTGATTGCCGAACTCAGCAGCTATCAAATTGAAGCGGCACCGACATTGGCACCGACCATTGGCGTGTGGACGACCTTTACCCCCGATCATCTCAACCGCCATAAAACAGTAGAGAACTATTGCAAAATTAAAGCATCTTTGCTGGCTCGTTCACAAACGCCGATTATCAATGGCGATGATCCGGCCTTGCGCAGTAAATCCACCGTCCATTCGCCCTACAGCCACTGGACTAGTCTCAAAGGTCAACATGCCCTAGCACCGATTGTTGCCGATACCTACGTGGAAAACGGTTGGGTGTATCATCAAACAGAAAAAATAGTTGAAACCAAAGCGTTGCGGATGGTGGGTGAGCACAATCAACAGAATTTACTGATGGCGGTCGCAGCAGCGCGGTTGGCTGGCATCGAAGCAAGTGCGATCGCTCAAGGTGTCGCCACCTTTCCCGGCGTTTCCCACCGCCTAGAGCACATCTGCACTTGGCGTGGGGTGGACTTTATCAACGACAGCAAAGCTACGAATTATGATGCGGCTGAAGTGGGCCTGCGCTCGGTTGCAAGCCCGACTGTTTTAATCGCAGGCGGCGCGCCCAAAGATGGCGACGACACAGCCTGGATCAAACAAATCAAAGCCAAAGCGGCTGCGGTTTTGCTGGTAGGTGAAGCCGCTGAACTTTTTGCTGAACGCCTAGCTCAATCTGACTACCACAGCTACGAAGTAATGGACACCATCGATCGTGCCGTTAACCGCAGCGCCGATATTTGTAAAGAACAACCGATTAAAACCGTTTTGCTCTCCCCCGCCTGTGCCAGCTTTGATCAGTATCCTAACTTTGAAGTTCGAGGCGATGACTTTCGACAGGTGTGCACTAAATATTTGGGAGAACTGTAGCGTGGGTGACTGGGCTGGGGTACAGTTCTCAGCCTGAAAGCCTGATACATAGCCTCTATCGAGTTAGTTAGAACAGTCGAGTTAGTTAGAACAGTCGAGTTAGTTAGAACAGTCGAGTTAGTTAGAACAGTCGAGTTAGTTAGAACAGTCGAGTTAGTTAGAACAGTAGTTATCGCCAGAAACCTTGACTAGCAGCGGCTCACTCGACGAGCCCAGGAAGAATGCCTCCTGACTGGGCCATAAGTCCTAAAAGCGTGCTTCGCAACACCTATGGGCCAGCAAAATCCGTTAGGTTTGAAAGCGCAAGCACACAACAGGACGCGGTAGCCATGGTGTCAGAGGCCGATTTTACATTTGAGCTAATGCTGACATTAGGGGCCGCTGCTGCCGGAGGCTACTTGGCTAATCGCCTGCGGCAGCCTGTTTTATTAGGTTACCTGGCCAGCGGATTATTGATTGGCCCATTGGGCATCAGACTGATTACGGATACAGGCAATATTCAGGCATTGGCAGAACTAGGCGTTGCTTTTTTGCTATTTGCCTTAGGCGTACAGTTCTCTTTGGCAGAACTCAACCGTGTGCGCAATGTTGCTCTGCAAGGTAGCCTGTTTCAAATTGGGCTCACCACGCTGCTCGTCGCCGCCATTACCCTTGCCTTTGGCTGGGCAGAAAGCCTCACCCAGGGCATTTTTTGGGGCGCGTTGCTCTCGTTGTCTTCTACGGCTGTCGTCCTCAAAACCCTGACTGAGCGCGGTGAAATCAACACGCGCTATGGCCAAGTGATGCTGGCCATACTGATCGCGCAAGACTTAGCCCTAGGGCTGATGCTGGCCGTTGTGCCTGCTATCAGTCAGCCTGGGCCACTGTGGCGAGTGGTGGGTTTAGTTTTGCTTAAGGTGATGTTTTTTTTGGTGGCGGCGCTGGTGATTGGCCATTGGGTAATTCCGGTCATTATTCGACAGGTGGCCCTGACAGAAAGCAGCGAGCTATTTTTGCTGACGCTGATTTCTCTGTGCTTGGGGGTGGCGCTGGTGACCGCTCAGTTAGGGCTTTCGATTGAGATCGGTGCGTTTGTCGCAGGCTTAATGATCGCCGAAATTGACCATGCCGATCATGCCTTGGTCAAAGTGTTGCCGCTCAGAGATACCTTTGCCAGTTTGTTTTTTGTTTCTATTGGAATGCTGATCGATCCGGGGGTACTGATCGACAACTTTGGTCGCATCTTGGGGTTGGTGAGCCTGGTGATGTTGGGCAAGGCATTGATTGTCTTACCGATTGTGCTCTGTTTTGGCTATTCGCTTAAGACATCTGTCCTGACGAGCTGTGGTCTCAATCAAATTGGTGAATTTTCGTTTGTGCTGGCTTTAGTCGGGCTCGAAAATTCTCTGATTTCGCAAGATAATTATCTGCTGTTGCTGGGCACCACAGCTATCACTTTAGTGCTGACGCCCTTATCGTTTAAGCTGGCCTCTCCGTTAGCTGAATGGCTGTATCAACAGCCCCAAATAGCGACTTTGCTCCGCCGCTGGGAAGCGCCTCAAAAACCAGAAGAGATTGAGGCGATCGCAGATCATGTGGTGGTAGCCGGTTTTGGTCGGGTGGGCCGGGTGATTGTTAGCCTACTGCGGCAGCAGGGCTACCCTGTGCTTGTGCTTGAAAATAGTGAAGCTGCTGTGCAGACGCTACGCCGTGACAACATTCCTTTTGTCTTAGGCGATGCCGATTCAGAACTGATTTTGGCCAAAGCGTCTTTGGGCCAAGCCAAAGCCCTTGTGATTGCCTTACCGGATCCTGCTAGCACCCGAATTTTGCTGAGTCGCGCCCGCGCTTTGGCCCCCCGGCTTGATATTATTGCCCGTGCCCACACGACCAAAGAACTCGATCAGCTCAGTCAGCTCGGCGCTCAAGAGGTTGTTCAGCCAGAGTTTGAAGCTGCCCTGGCGCTTTGCACTCACCTGCTGAGCACCCTCGGCGGCATTGACGATCAGCTAGATGCAACGATGGCTCAAATTCGCGCCGATCACTACCGCACTGTGCGGCTGAATGACATTGGCTAAGTTTCTGATTGAGTTTTTGGGGTTTCCGGCGAGGAGACTGCCACCACATCAGTGAGCCGGTGATCACCAAAGTCAGTAGTCCTAGGGCATTCAAAATGGGGTAAACCATCTCTAGGTTGAGCGGGCCAAATTTACCTTTGTGTAAATCGAGTAGCCAAATAAAGTCACTGGCGCGATCGCCTGCAACTGCAAACTGAAACAGCATACCTGTTGTCAGCGTCAGCAGTAATGGCAGCACCATAAAGGGCACTAATGCTCTATGCAACTGACGCAAACGGACTCGATTAATACTCATAAATCCAGGTTTCCTTAAGCGATTGCTAGATGTGCGTGGCCTGCACAATGAGGCTATCCCCATGACTTGATTTGAGATGGGCTCAATCTAGATGGCTCAATCCAGATGGCTCAATCCAGATGGCCCAATCTAGATGGCTCAATCAAGATGGCTCAATCAAGATGGCACAAATGGTGCAGGCTCATTCTTTTGAGCCTTTTTATCAGTGTTCTCATTCAACAGGAGTGGATGACTTTTGACCAGCCGATAGCTCAAAAATCCTAACAGTAGCGTCATGTAGGCCGTCAGAGCACGCCACAACCAAACTTCACTTTGTTGATAGGTGGCCCACAGCGCCAACGGTAAAAATCCTCCGATGAAACCCAGCAATGCGCCATTTCTGAGGGTTGTGCCATCTTTGATGCCGGTAAAATAGCTCTCTAGCATAAAAGCAGCGGCGGTTAGGCTCAGTAGCGGAATCAGCCACGCTGTATACTGCTGCATCCCTTGGGAAACTTCAGCGTGATTGGTCAGTAAGCTCAGCACTACTTGCGGTAATAGCACGGTGCTGAGGGAAAAAGCGAGGGCGATCGCCAGTCCTGTCGCCACCGCTACCTGCAGCACGGGCAATATCTGCTCTGGTTCCCCTTTCCCTTTAAAGTTGCCAATTAGGGTTTGAGAGGTCATGCCGACCCCCTGTACCGTGAACTGGCTCAGCATCGCAATTTGCAACAGCAAACCATTTTCGGCTAGTGCTGCTGTGCCAAAAGCAGCGCTCAAGTTGTAAAAATGGCATAGGCTGAAATCAGCGCCAAGAAACGGATAAGGATGTTCGTTTTGAGTGCGATCGCGCTGCTTAATCCCTGACGATCCATCACCTGCGCCCAGATAGGCCCCGACCAGAGAGACCTTAACGACTGCACCTGAGTGGTCAAAAGAATGGCCACTAGCCCCACTGCCAAGGCCAAATATTGGCTGAGCGCCGTTGCTACCCCTGCGCCTAGACTATCCCAGCCCCAGCGCATAATCATGACATAATCCAGCAATACATTGCTGCCATTAGCCATCAAAGACATCAACAAAACCACCCCATTCATCTCTCGGCCCAAAAACCAGCCAATCAGCACAAAGTTTAGTAATACTGCCGGTGCGCCCCAAATTCGCGCATCAAAATAGGCTAGCCCTGCCCCTTCAATATCGGCAGAGCCTGAAAGAATGGCAAAACCTAACTTGTGAATGGGATATTGCAACAGCACCATCGCCCCAGCCATGACCAGTGCGATCACGGCGCAGCGTAGCAAAACGACTAGTACCGTCTGCTGATCACCGGCTCCGACAGCATTGGCGGTAAGTGTATTGGTACTGTTGCGCAAAAATTTTAAAATCCGGTAGAGATAATCAAACAAAATACCGCCTAAAATCACCCCTGCCAAAGCGTTGATATCTTCTAGGTGACCCAGAAAAGCGGCATCGCATAGACCTGCTAAAGGCACCATCATATTGGACAATACGGCAACTGAGGCGAGGCGATAAAAGCGAGGTAAAAAGCTACGGTATTGGATGGGGATAGAAAGCAGCATGGGCTAAGCGTGACCACAATTTGGTTAGCATTACAGGATAAAACTACAACTTTAACGAACTATTAAAGTGAGCCGGTTCAAGTGAGTCGGGTAAAGTGCTCTCGTTGAAGTCATAGCTTCAGCAGCAGCAGTTCTATAAACCATTCACTTTGTAAACCATTCATTGCATGTAAACCCTCCACTGCATGTAAACCCTCCACTGCAAATTTAGCGTCACAACATTTAGCTGCAAATGTCTGTAATTTTGTGAAATTTGTGGTTACGCGCAGTCTTGGGGTATCAGATGCATCACGTCGAGGCGCTCAAAGTCGAACAGGTTAGGGTCGGCCAGTTGGGAGGGGGCGATATTTTGCAAACTGCGGAAGATGGTTTCTGTGCGTCCTGGCCATTGCTTTTCCCAGGATTGCAGCATTTGTTTGATCTGCGATCGCTGCAAATTGGCCTGAGAGCCACAAAGTGTGCAGGGAATCAGCGGAAACTGTTGGTAGCGGGCATAGCGGGCTAAGTCTTTTTCGGCGCAGTAGGCTAAGGGGCGAATCACGATGTGGCGACGATCGTCCGTGAGCAATTTAGGCGGCATCGCCTTCAGCCGACCGCCATGAAATAAATTGAGAAACAGCGTCTCGACGATGTCGTCGCGGTGATGGCCTAGGGCAATTTTAGTCGCACCTTCTTCTGCGGCCACTCGGTAGAGCACGCCGCGCCTCAGGCGCGAACACAGGCCGCACATGGTTTTCCCTTCATCGACTACCCGCTTAACGGTGCTGTAGGTATCTTGCTCCACAATCCGGTAGGCTACCCCTATGGCTTCAAAGTATTCTGGCAGCACATGGGCAGGGAACCCTGGCTGCTTTTGATCGAGGTTGACAGCCAAAATGTCAAAATGGCAGGGCGCATGGCGCTGCAAGTGCCGCAATATATCTAGCAATGCGTAGGAGTCTTTGCCACCGGAAAGGCAAACCATGACGCGATCGCCCGACTGAATCATTTGATAGTCGGCAATAGCCTTACCGACCTGTGCCCGCAGCGCCCGCTGCAGCTTTTTAAAGGCGTTGGAGGTGGGCTGTTGAACTTCGCTCATAGATATTTTGCTCCGATATTTTGCTCCTTCGGCAAACCTTAGACCATCAGTATGATCAGCCATTAGTATGATCAGCCATTAGTATGATCAGCCATCAGTATGGTCAGCCATTAGTATGATGAGCTATCAGTATGATGAGCCATCAGTATGCTAGACCATCAGTGCGCCTCAAGCACGCTCAAGCCGCCTTGCAGATGTTCTTCAACAACTTAGATGTGCTTAAACAATTAAACAACCTGCGCGATCATATCATTCAAGGTTTGGCTCGCTCGCATAGCCTGAGTAGTTTTGACCTTATCGGTCAAATAGTAGCCTCCAATGTCTACGGCGCTCCCTTGGGCGGTGTTGAGTTCATTGACAATCGTTTGCTCGTTGTCGCTTAGCTGTTGCGCGAGCTGCGTAAATTTGGCCTTGAGATCTGCATCTTTATCTTGTGCGGCCAAAGCCTGCGCCCAATACATCGCTAGGTAAAAATGACTGCCGCGATTGTCCAATTCGTTCACTTTGCGAGAGGGAGATTTATCCTGCTCTAAAAGCTGACCGGTTGCCGCATTCAACGCTGCCGCTAAAACCAACGCCTTTGGGTTGTTTGTTTTACTGCCTAGCTCTTCTAGGGCAACCGCTAGGGCTAAAAACTCTCCGAGTGAGTCCCAGCGCAGGTGCCCTTCGCGGACAAACTGTTGCACATGCTTGGGAGCAGAGCCACCAGCGCCTGTTTCAAACAATCCGCCACCGGCCAGTAACGGGACAATAGAGAGCATTTTGGCACTAGTGCCTAGCTCCAAAATAGGGAACAGATCGGTTAAATAATCACGCAATACATTGCCTGTTACCGAAATGACGTCTTTACCCGCTTTGATTTGTTCACAGGTAAAGCGCATTGCTTTGACCGGCGGCAAAATTTTGATATCTAGCCCTGTGGTATCGTGCTCAGGCAAATATTGTTTGACCTTGGCTATGATTTGGGCATCGTGGGCGCGGTTTTCATCCAGCCAAAAGACAGCCGGTGCCCCTGTTGCTTTAGCTCGCTTGACCGTCAGTTTGACCCAATCTTGAATCGGCAGATCTTTGGTTTGACACATGCGCCAAATATCGCCTTTTTCTACGCTGTGGGCCATCAAGATGTTGCCATCAGCATCGACGACCTGCACCGTTCCCGCCTTTGGGATCTCAAAGGTTTTATCGTGGGAGCCGTACTCTTCAGCCTTTTGCGCCATCAGGCCAACATTGGCAACACTGCCCATGGTCGTCACATCAAAAGCCCCATTCTCCTGACAAAAGCTGATGATTTCTTGGTACATTGTGGCGTAACAGCGATCGGGGATCATCGCTTTGGTGTCGTGGGTTTTTCCGTCTGGCCCCCACATTTGGCCAGAGCTTCGAATGGCGGCCGCCATCGAAGCGTCAATAATCACATCGCTGGGCACATGTAGGTTGGTGATGCCTTGATCAGAGTTGACCATCGCTAGCGCTGGGCGAGTGTCGTAAGTCGCTTGTAAGTCAGCTTCTATAGCGGCCCGTTGACTATCGGTAAGCGATTGAATTTTGCTATACACATCTCCTAGGCCGTTGTTGGGGTTGACCCCTAATTGAGCGAAGGTATCTGCGTATTTGGTAAAAACATCTTGGTAGTAAACCGTTACCGCATGACCAAACAAAATTGGATCAGAGACTTTCATCATCGTTGCTTTGACGTGCAGCGACAGTAAAATCTCTTCCTGTTTAGCGGCTTCAATCTCTTTTTCATAGAAGCTGCGCAACGCTTTGACGCTCATGAGAGCAGCGTCAACCACTTCACCGGCTAATACCATTGTGCTCTCTTTTAAGCGGCTTTTCGTCCCGTCAGCGGCCACTAATTCAATCGTGAGCTGACCTGCTTGGTCAACAACAACAGATTTTTCACTGCCGTAAAAATCGCCGCTGTCCATATGGACGACATGGGATTTGGAGTCAAGTTTCCAGGCTCCAACAGAATGGGGATGTTTGCGCGCATATTGCTTCACCGCAGCCGCTACGCGCCGATCAGAGTTCCCTTCACGCAGTACGGGGTTGACCGCGCTGCCTAGCACTTTTGCATACCGCTGTTTAATCGCGACTTCAGCTTCATTTTTAGGGTCAGCCGGATAGTTTGGCAGGTTGAATCCTTTTTGCTGTAGTTCTTTGATTGCAGCGCTCAGTTGAGGAATTGAGGCGCTAATGTTTGGCAGCTTAATGATGATCGCTGCAGGGGTTTTTGCTAGTTCACCGAGCTGGCTCAGGGCATCTGGTTGCTGTTGCTCGGCGCTCAAATAATCGGGAAAGTTAGCCAAAATGCGCCCCGCCAGGGAAATGTCACTGCTCTCTACGGTGACATGAGCTGTGGCTGTAAACGCTTGAATAATGGGAAGAAGAGAATAGGTGGCTAAAGCAGGTGCTTCATCGGTAAAGGTATAGATAACTTTGGAATTTTGATGTGTCATGTATTCTCCTCTGGCTCGTCACAGTATCGCTTACTACGAGGCCCTAAAATGCGATCCATGATACGATTGCCGCTGGCCAGGTTGCTGAGAACTGCTGTATCGGCTGTAAGCCACCTAAACCTAGGGTGTTCCCCTGGGTTTAGGTGGCTCTTCGGGCCTGGATAGGTGCTATTGGATAGAGTGCTATTGGATAGGGTGCTATTGGATAGGGTGCTATTGCAGGGCCTGCTTTAACTGTGTCTTGGCTGTTTCTAAAGCTGCAGGTAGTTTAGCGGCGTCACGACCACCGGCTTGGGCAAAGTTCGGCCGACCACCGCCGCCGCCGCCACACAGTTTGGCGATGCCGCCGATAAATTTACCGGCCTGTAAGCCTTTGCCTATGACCGGTTGGCTGAAGGCGGCGACTAAGCTGACTTTGCCTGCTTCGGGCACTGAGCCGAGCACAACTGCACCGTTGCCTAGCTTTTGCAGGAGCCGTTCGGCTGCGATTTTAAGGGCAGCGGGTTCTACGGTGTCTAGCTCTGCCACAATGACGGGGGTTTGGCCCATGGTTTCGGCAGTGTTGAGGAGCTGATCGGATTGGGCTAGGGCCAGTTCGGACTTAATGGCAGCGAGGTCTTTTTGAGCGGTTTTGAGTTCATTTTGCAGACTGGTGATGCGATCGCTGATTTCCTCAGGCTTAGTTTTAAATCGAGCACTCAAATCTCGCACAATGCGATCGCGCACGTCCAAATAGTCCAACACGGCTGGCCCTGCGATCGCCTCAATTCTACGAATGCCAGCGGCTACCCCAGTTTCAGAAATAATCTTAAATACCCCGATTTCAGCGGTGTTGCTCACATGGGTACCGCCGCACAGCTCCATAGAAACGCCGGGATAATCAATCACGCGCACCTCATCACCATATTTCTCGCCAAACATGGCCACCGCACCTTTGGCTTTTGCAACGGCAATCGGCATCGTTTGAACATCTGCGCTGTGAGCTTCGGCAATCCAAGTGTTGACCTGCTTTTCAACCTGTTGCAGTTGCTCGGCACTTAACGCTTCAGGGGCATGAAAGTCGAAGCGTAACCGGTCAAAGTCCACCAAAGAACCGGCTTGGGAGATGGTCTCATCCACTAAAGACTTAAGGGCTGCTTGCAAGAGATGGGTCGCGGTATGATTGGCCTGGGCCCGACGACGGCAGGCACGATCAATTTTGGCACTGACTTGATCGCCAACGCTCACGCTGCCGCGCTCGACTTTGCCAAAGTGCACAAAGAAGGCACCCTCTTTTTTGACATCTTCAATGCGAATCACCAGATCGTGGCCCGAGAGATAGCCGCGATCGCCGATTTGCCCTCCCGACTCCGCATAAAAAGGCGTTTGATCTAGCACGACTTGCACCTGATCGCCGGTTTCAGCGCTATTCACCGATTCACCATCAATTAGAATCGCTGCCACGAGGCTTTGAGTATGGGCCTGCTCATAGCCAACAAAATCAGTCGCCTCGATCTTTTCAGCAAGGGTATCCAAGCTGCCTTGCACGGTCAGATCAATGGTTTCGTGGGCGTCTTTAGAGCGATCGCGCTGAATGGCCATCTCCTTTTAAAGCCCGCTTCATCCACCGTGATACCGCTTTCTTCAGCAATTTCCTGGGTCAGCTCAAACGGAAAACCATAGGTGTCATAGAGCTTAAAGGCATCTTTGCCAGAGACCTGCTGAGGGCTATCTGCCAAAATTTCAGCCAGTAGTTTTTCACCCCGATCAAGGGTCTTGAGAAACTGAATTTCTTCGCGCGCCAGCTCATTTTTAATCGCCTGCTCCCGCACTTTGACCGCCGGATAAGCCTGCGCTGACAGCGCCATAGAAGTTTCAGCCACTTGAGTGGTAAAAGGCTTTTCGATTCCCAGCAATCTGCCGTGGCGCACTACCCGTCGAATCAAGCGTCGCAGCACGTAGCCGCGCCCCGTATTTTCAGCCGAAATGCCATCGGCTACCATATGCATCACCGAGCGCACATGATCCCCAATCACCTTGAGCGATACCTGCTGCTGCGCCGTAGCGCTGTAATAGTCTAGGTTCGCAAGCTTGGCAGCCGTTTCAATGATGGGAAAAATCAGATCGGTCTCGTAGTTATTTGCTGTACCCTGCAAAATTTGGGCCATTCGCTCTAGCCCTAGGCCCGTATCAATATTCTGGGCTTGCAAAGGCGTCAACTGACCATCGGCGTCCCGATTAGACTCCATAAATACTAAGTTGTAGTACTCAATAAAACGGGTGTCATCTTCGAGATCAATGTGCTCATCGCCCCGCTCAGGATGAAAATCGTAATACAGTTCGGAGCAAGGGCCACAAGGGCCAGTCGCCCCCGATTTCCAAAAGTTGTCGGCCTCGCCCATGCGAATAATGCGCTTTTCAGCAATGCCAATGTCGTCTCGCCAAATGGCAAAGGCTTCATCGTCTTCATGAAAAACACTGGGAATAATCCGCTCAGGCGGAAGCTGGAAGACTTCGGTAGACAGTTCCCAAGCCCAGCGATCGCTTCTTTTTTAAAGTAATCGCCAAAGCTAAAATTACCGAGCATTTCAAAAACGTATGATGGCGAGCCGTACGCCCCACATTTTCAATATCATTTGTGCGAATACACTTTTGCGCCGTTGTCGCCCGCTTATACGGAGCCTCGCGCTGGCCCAAAAAGATCGGCTTAAACGGCAGCATTCCAGCAATTGTCAGCAGCACCGTCGGATCTTCTGGTACCAACGAAGCACTCTCCAGAATTTGGTGCCCTCTAGCGGCATAAAATTCTAAAAACTTCCGGCGAATGTCAGCGCCGCTTAGAAAGGGAAGTTGAGGAGACTGTGACTGAGAAGGGTAAGACTTATTTTGCTTGAGCGGCATAAAACTAACGGTCAGTGAGGACGATATCGTTTCTCCAGATTTTATTCATGTTGCCACACTCTTGAGGGTTTCGGCGGAGTTAAAAGCGCTTATTTAACGCTTTGATTTAAAGTTGGCCAAAAAATTGCCATAACCCCGGTCAAAAGTTCACCCAGCTATCGCCTCTTTAACCCCAGCTATTGCCTCTTCAACCCGATCAAAAAACAAACTGAAAAGTTTGTCCAAGTTTGGATTAAGGTTATCGATGGCGTGGCCATCAGAGCGCTTTGAAGACATCAAAAATCTTAATAAAAGAATAATTTATTACACTCTGAAAAAAAGGTGGAAAAGGTCTAAAAATCGTCATTAGCCTCAAAGCCTTTGCAGCCAATGGCGTTTAATTTTGCTGACAAAGGTGGCTGAAGAGCGCCACAATGCACAGGAGCGCTTGTCTAGGTTTATGTATTGAATCTGCCTGAAAACGCACAAGTTTGTCATCTCTACTGCTGAATAATTTGGTTCGCTCATCTATTGATTAACATCAGGCTTAAATTCATCAGTTGTTGTGGACAACACCATGACTTTTGACAGATGTGTTTCTACAGATATTTCACCGATATTTCACCGATATATAGCTCTCTATGAATAGCGTGCTGCTTATTGGAAACCATCGCTTCATTGCTAGCATCACTGCCCAAGTTAGGGGCCTTGATGCGCTGATGGTGAATACGGCTGCTAATGCCTCAGAAGCCGCCAAGCTGATAGAAACAGCCGCCCCTGCGGTGGTTATTACGCAAGCTTGCCAGCTCATAGACGCCTCTGTGAGCAAAACATTTGGCCAGGATCATCATAATAGCTACTTTTTGGTGATTGAAGAATGCCATGACTATCCTGGCAGCAGCCATCCTCAGCGATCGCGCAAAACTCACTGGCCAATCAGCCCAAGCCCATTCAGCCGCACAATCTAGACCTAGACCAGCCAAAATGGGTCGATCAAAAGCAAGCCAATCAAAGATTAGAAGCTTTATCGGAA
>JAAUPS010000048.1 GCA_012033015.1 Phormidesmis sp. RL_2_1 | reverse complement strand
CGGTGGCGGCAAAAAAGCAGAGATCCAGCGGCTGTTGGCACGCTACCGTGACCAGATAGAGAGCGAACGGGTGCGCGTGTTATTCATGGATGAATGTCATCTGATGGCGGGTGACCTCGAAGGCTATATCTGGGGCAGGCGCGGCCAGCGGGTCGAGGTTCCCATCGTCAACGAACGTGAGCCTCAGACTGACTACGGTGCGATAGACCTAAGCAGCCAGCGGGTGTTCGTTGTTTGAACAGTTCTTATCACTAGAAACGTTTTGTTTTGAGAAAATGAACACCTATGGAACCTTCTCAAAAATCAACTTGAACGGCTATATAGCTTTTTTCTGTTTCGTAAGAACAATGCCTCAACCGCAGCACGTCCCGAACTTGATCGAGCAATCAATTTAGGTTGAGAAGACATGTCAAATCAAGTTACGGACTTCAGGAATGCTATTAATATCACACGTCAATCTCCGTATAGGATTCTGAAATTATACGGAAACTTTCGGGATAATACCTCCTAAGCGGGGATATTATACGGAAACTTTCGGGGTAATTTTCTCTATAGGGTAATTACATGTAAAGTTTCGGGGTAATTACCTTATGTAGGGTGGATACATGGAAAGTTTCCGTATATTAAATTGTTAGCCAGCAATCCTTGAGCGAGTCTAATTAATCAATAATCTTGGAGTGAAGTTCTTCTTGTTTCCTGTAGATTTTCTTCCCCAATCAACTGAAAGGCTGCTTCTACGTCGGTTTTTTAATCTGGATCTGGAACGGTTTCTTACTTACCGCCAAGACCCTCAAGTAGCTCGATTTCAAGGTTGGTCAATGTTATCCAATGCTGAAGGACTATCCTTTATTAACGAAATGCAGACAGCAGCAATCGGGATACCTGGTGAGTGGTTTCAAATTGCGATCGCCCACAAACAATCCAACTTGCTCATTGGTGACATAGGGATACAAGTTTACACAGGAGATCTAGCAACTGTGGAAGTTGGTTTTACTTTGAATCGGCAGGAGCAAGGCAAGGGATATGCGCGAGAAGCGGTATCTGCCTTAATCCATTCGCTGTTTAAACTTGAAAGTATCAACAAAATTGTTGCCATCACGGACTCCCGGAATGAATCCTCTATGCGTCTTCTCAAAAGGTTAGGGATGAGGTTATCGAATTTAGTTGAAGTAGAATTCAAGGGTGAATGGTGTATTGAGCAAACCTTTGAATTAGAGCGGAAAGATTGGTTACTCTCTTCAATAGAATCCGATGAAAAATGAGCATTTAGAGCAGTATTGGCAGACTACATGGCTGGACTTTTGGATGCCTCATCGAGTGACGAGAGCTACGAGGCACATCAATTTGGCGACTCTTCTAATTTGGCGGATGAACTGAGTAGCTTAATTCTGAAGGGAAGTAAAACTGCAACTTGTTCAGCTTTGTGGGAATGGGAGGCAGAGGGAACTCAACTGCCTGAAATAGGCACAAAAACAATTGTGTTAGATGGGAATGGGAATCCAACTTGTATTATTGAGACGACAGAAATTATAATCTGCTCATTTAATGAAGTGAATGCACAATTTGCCTATGAAGAAGGCGAAAATGACCGTTCCTTGGAGTCTTGGCGGAAGGAGCATTGGCAGTACTTCTCGCGAGTATTGCCTGAAATTGGTCAGGAACCAACGCCAGAGATGCTTTTGGTTTGCGAGCGGTTTCGTGTTGTTTATAAGTAGAGTTGTTGATGCAGTACAGGCTAACAACGCCCATGCACGCCGACCGATGAAAAGTTGTCGGTTGGGCTGCAAAGGTTATCTGCGGCGGGTGATGGGCAACATTAGGTTGCTTGACTCATTGGTTAGGAAAGCATCTCGAGATTCTTTGTTGGAATTTAGGCTTTAAAGCGCAATTTCGTTAAGCCCCAAAATCAGGTCAACCTTGTTGTAGAGAGTTTCATGTTTCTAGTTCAAGATTCAAGTTCGTCTCGTGAAGAGCGTATCAAACATTTTTTGGCTGAAGACGCTTCATTGTCAGCTCTTCTTGCCGTTATTCACTTTGAGTGGACAGTTCGGCGTGCGATTATTGCACTTGGCACTTCTCCAAATGTGGTGGTACGGGCAAAACTGGCAAAGTGTCACGGACTGGCTAAGTATAAAGACGTTTGGAAAGATGAGGTTTTTCTGAACGACCAGCGAAAAGTTGAGCGTCTTTCTGAGGTTGTAAAAAATTGGGAAGGTCTCGGTCGCGCATTTCGACTACGCCACCGACTGGTACATGGGGCAACTTCTTGCGGCACCGATTATGCCAGGGAGCGAGTTCATTGGGCGCTCAATGCCACGTACGATGTCAGAACCGTCTGCGCTGGAAACGATATCAATTTAGATGCACGTTTGCCGGTTCGCAGATGCACTAAAGTCTGAAGACATCCGTTATTATCAAGCTAGAGCATTTGTTAATTGAGGAACGCAGCTATGAGCATTCGCCTAGACTTGCCACCAGAGTTAGAAAGTGAACTGTCTACTGAAGCCTCACAACTAAATCTGCCTTTAACCGACTATATCCTCCAGCTTTTATCCATCAGACAAGTTCTAAACAACCCGCCTAAAACAGGTGCAGAGTTGGTTGCCTACTGGCAAAGTGCAGGCGTAATCAACTCAAGATCGGAAATTTCCGATAGCCAAGTTCATGCTCGCCATTTGCGCCATGAGGCTGAAACCCGAACGCGGGCATAGGACATGCTGATGTATCTGTTAGACACCGATGTTTTAATTGATATCCAACGAGGGCATGAACCGGCGATCGCTTGGTTTTCTGGTTTGACCGATGTGCCTAGCGTTCCTGGGTTTGTAGTCATGGAGCTAGTTCAGGACTCCCAAAATACACAACAAATTCGTAAAGCTCTGCAATTGGTTGCGCCATTACCCATGATTTGGGCGACTGAAGTAGATTGCGCCCGCGCTCTATCAGATTTCACAACCTATCATCTGTCGGATAGCCTAGGATTGCTCGACGCTTTGATTGCGGCCTGCGCAGTAGGGCGGGGTCTAACGCTATGCACATTTAATGTTAAACATTACCGGGTTGTCCCAAACCTTGTGATGGCACAGCCGTATGCACGTTGACAGCAACCTAACAACCCGGTTGGAGCGGACTAGCAAAGTTGGTCAGGTGGTGGCGAAGATCATCGATAGCCGCTCAGCTCAATGTTATGTCGCGCTAAACTCTTCGCAAATAGCTCAGTTAACTCAGGTCAGGTTTCCATGAAAGATGTCTCGAACCTCCGTCAGCCCAGCAGGATTGATGAGATCTTGAGGAACACCCAAGATGCTGGCTTCGCTATGGCCTCAGAACCGCTGGCTTGTTCAATACTGCGAACCCTTGCCGCGAGTAAGCTGGGTGGTCGCCTGTTGGAAATAGGCTCTGGCACAGGTTTATCTACCGCATGGCTCTTGGATGGAATGGACGATTCTTCAACGCTGCTTACCGTTGACAATGATCCACATGTACTTTCCATTCTCAACACTCATCTGGGGCATGACTCTCGGCTCACAGTTGTTTGCCGTGATGGCAATGACTTTTTGCGATCGCTACCTAGCAAATCCTTCGATCTTGTGTTTGCCGACACATGGTCGGGCAAGTATCAGATGCTTGATGAAGCACTCAACCTGGTAGCCCCTGGCGGCATCTATGTTGTAGACGATATGCTGCCTCAATCTAACTGGCCAGATGGACATGCTCTCAAGGTAGAAGCGCTCATTGCCAATCTGGAGTCCCGTACTGACTTTCACGTTACAAAGCTCAGTTGGGCCAGTGGCATAATCATCGCAACCAAGATAGCAGGACATATGAGAGGCATTGCGTAATAAGGTTGAGAAATTATTGTAAGCTTTGTGTGTCAGTGCTTGCGGCTATTTTCAACAGAACTCGCTGAACAATCTTGAAGTCGTCAAAACCCACGAAGCACAATTAGGCAGACAAGACGAGTTTGGGCAACTCTACACTTTAGATTTTATGATTGAATGGCAAAATAGAAGGGCAATCCTTCGGAGTGGTTGGCCCGTTGAGCATGGTTCAGAGATTCCAAGATTAACAACCTGTTACCCTTTGTAGTTCAGTGGAGGTCTTGAGTATGGTGAGTAATACTAAGGTATGAGGATTAAATAAGATACATTTCTAAAGCGGCTGCGGACGCGCGACGTAGTTCCACTGTGGCAGGTGGTCGTCAAAGAAAATAGGCATTTGTTGCCTAAATTCATCCGTGGCTTTTCTGCCCGTCTCATAGACCGCATCAATAATCGTCGAAAAGACCTTTAGCCCTGTCTGCGTCGTGGCCTGTGCCATCAAGTCTTGCACCCTTTCGACCGAGTCGAAAATCACACCTCGACAAACGCGCGACAGATGAGGAAATAAGCGATGCTCTATCGGGTTGTATTTAGGGCACGGTTCAAAAAATGCCGATTTAGGGTAACACTCGCAGCACAAATTAGACCATGGTTGATGATGATCTGGCAGACTGATTTCGTCGATCTCTAAGCTCTTTGAAACCGCTTAAATCCCAGTAGCTCAAGCCAATGTGGATGCGCTTCATCGGTCAGCAGTTGCGTGGGGCTTTTTCCTACCCGTTCCGGCACTTCAGATCTCAAAAACAGCGGTGATTCAGGAAAATCGCAAGAGACTCAGGTAGTTGTCACCGAGGCTACGGCGCAGAAAGAAGTAATTGCGCAAACGTGAATTTAGGTTCTCCACCATCGAGCTGTCTCTGGGCGTTTCTTCGAGCACTTTGCCCACCGCCTCCATGACGTTATGAAATTTGTCAGAAAGCTGACTGTGCAACTGATTCCACCGTTGCCAATAGACATTTGAAGTTTTGTGCTTGCGATGCAACAGGCAGACATCTCGTACGGCCTGTAACGACAGATGAAAGTCTCTCGCAATGTCCGACAGTTTCTGATCGAGAACACCCGCAAACGCCAGCAGCTGATCGCGCTGGTTCCGCAGTGCTTTCCTCAGCTTGCGGATAGCGGGATAGCGTTCATCTTCTCGCTGTTTGAGTTCACTGACGATAAAGTCGAAGAGTTCCTGACGGACTGCCAATGGTGGCCCAGCCAGGGCCATCACATCATGGCAGAACCAGCCTAAAAGCGTTTTCACATCCTGGGCTAGAGCGATGAGTGCCTGCTCTCGGCGTTCTGCCAGCACCTGCTGACTGAGTAGCTTCTGTTCGACAATCTCTTTCAGGCTAGTGTTGGCCATCCGCTGTGCCTGTTCCAGCAACCGTGCTGGCCCACCCTGCACACGACGAATTAGACTATTGGCCACTTGCTCAAACTGCTGCTGAATATGGAATACGTCACCATGACATGGCGTCTCTGGCATCACTGCTTTTTGGCCAGCCCGCAGACCACTACCACCATCAGCAATTGTGTAGTCTGGCTCAAAGCCTTGCGCCATCACATCTAGCAGATAGTAGCCCCAAGTGTTTTCGTCGCGGCGTTCGACACTTTCCAGCAAATAGCAATACGTTGAGGCTGCATCGACACCGACCAGCACTGGCTTGTCCGCATGAAAAATCTCATCGTGCAAGCCGACAGTAATCCCTGAGAGGTCTTGAGATTGATTGACCTCAGCGGCTTTCTCAACCGTTGCTTGCAGCCGATTGTGGACAGTGCCAATGCTGATGGATGTATCGAATAGAGCGCGCAAGAGTTCCACCACCCCGCGATAGGAACTGTGGCAGATTAGCACCAAGCCCAGTATCAGATGGAATAGCCAGTGCTTGGTCACGGGCAGATGAAACAGGACATCATCATCGCCCTGGGACGGTGCAAACGACTCATCCAGCGCTTGCTGTGCCTTGTCTCCCTGCTGGTAGATGAATTTGCGGCTGACCTGATGCGTTGCGGCAATGTGGCTGATGGGCTGCGAGCGCGAAAGCACCTGAATGCCGATGTCTTGGCGAATATCAGGAGATAGACTGGCGGCGATGGATAGGGCTGGTGTCATAAGGTGATCGCACTCAGAAGGGATAGCCATTTACCCTACTATGAGTGCAGCGAAAGTGTAACCTCGTTTTGAACCTGGCCCTTATCTGGCAATTCTATCGTGTCATAGACCGCCTGGAATAGCTATGTGCTCTAGCTTTGAGTGGTTTTTCAGGGACGACTAGTTCTAGACGAGTTGATCGCACCAAAGTGTCACCCTGTTTTTAACCATCCCCAACGCCTTCGCTATTTTTCTTTGTAGTAAACTCTAAAAGCCTTGCTACATAAGCATCACAGCCCGACATGAGCGGAATTACACGCATCTCGCTCAGGGGTCTACCTCCTTACAAAGGATCAAGGCTGGTTCCCAAGGATTCTGCTTTGATTTCAGGTAGATCGGTTTTGGCGTGGCCTAGCAGCTTGCAGATAATTTCTTGGTTGTGAGCACCCAAGTCAGGGCCTCGGCTCAGCATCTGCCCTCCTCCTTTAGAAAGGCGGAATGGAAATCCTAAGTATTGTCCTTGTTCAGGGGCTTGAGCAGGTGTCTGGTAGTAGTCTCGCTGCTTCAGATGTTCATCCTGGCAAAGATCGGTCATCGTCATGACTGGCCCAGCAGCAATGCCTGCTGCCTGCAGAGCGTCGCAAGCGGTGGCAACCGGCTGCATCTGAGTCCAGGCGGTAATCTTAGCATCAATTTCGTCGTGATAGCGGTGGCGCGCTTTAGCTGATTGATAGCGCTGATCGCTGCCCCAATCGTTATGGCCTAATAGTTTGCAGAGCGCCTGCCATTCAGCCTCTGTTTGAATAGTCAGCACTAGCCAGCTATCCTCTCCTTGGCAAGGATAGCAGCCTTGAGGAGCAAATTCTAGATGACGGTTGCCCAAAGGATAGCGACTCTGCCCATTCGCGGCGTAATCCATCAAATGCTCTCCGATCAGACCATGACTGGCAGATTCGGTTTCAGAAAGATCGATCCAGTCTCCCTGTTGAGTAGACTGACGATGAATCAGGGCGGTAATCACAGCGCAAGCGCCCATAATGCCGTTAGTGACATCCATCTCTTTAATCCGTCTGGGCGGATCGTCTGGGCCATAGCCAGTCAGAGACTGAATGCCCGAAATAGCTTCAATGGTGCCTCCATAGCCTCGATAGCTTGACTCAGGGCCAGTACGGCCAAAGGCAGACATTGAAACTAAAATAATCTTTGGGTTGATCTGCTGTAGTCTTTCATAGCCTAGAGCTAGGCGATCTAAGACGCCGGGACGAGAGTTTTCAACAACAATGTCGGCGATCGCTACCAACTCTTCAAAATCTCTTTCTCGGTCGGATTTCGCAGATCTAGAGTGAGAGATTTTTATTGCGGTGCACCTGCCAAAAGCTTACTCGCTGATCGTAGGCCCGATTTTCAATTTTGCCACCTCTCATAAAATCGAGACGCTGAAGATACTCAATTTTGATGACCTCCGCGCCAAAATCAGCCAAAAACCTAGTCGTATGCGGGCAAGACCACTCATGTCCCAAGTCCAAAACCCGAATGCCCGATAGTGGTCGTGCGCTCATGTCAGCTTTCCCCATTAGATAACGCCCTCCTGCTGTAGCTGAGCGATCGCCTCAGCCGTATATCCGAGGCGATCGCCATATATCTCGGTATTATGTTCACCTAGTAAAGGAGCCCGCCCCGTGCGCCAGCCTGCCTGAGAAGAGTGAAAAGGCGCGTTGCAAGTAGTCAGAGTACCCACTTCCGGATGCGCCGCCGTCGGCTTAAAGAACTCGCGAGCCTCATGCTGGGGCGAGTCAAATACTTCAGCCAGTGTCGCCAAGTAGCCAAAGGCCAATCCTCCCGCTTGCCCTGATGATAAATCTCTCTTTGAGCTGAGTTGCCAGCAGCGCCCTTAACCGCGACTGAATTTCGTGACGGTGAGCAATGCGGCCAGTGATAGTGTTCAGAGGGGGCTGTAGCAAATCAGGCTGATTAAACATGGTGGCACCAGACTGCCACTGCCGCATCGGCCCGCCTACAACTGCCACATAGCCATCTTGCGCCGGACAGCATTCCCAGGGCACCAAAATATGCTGATCGCCGTTCCGACTAGCTGCCTGATTAAGCTGAAGTGCCTCTGCTAGCTTGACTTCCACGTTTTCTAAAGCGCTTTCCTGAATCGAAACATCTATCCATTCACCCTGCCCATCCTGTTGGCAGCGATGATAAGCCAGCAGCGCCGCTAAGTAAGCGTGCATTCCAGCGGTGTACTGGCTGATAAGCGTACCGGTATTGAGCGGCGGTCGGCCCTGATCACCGCTCAAAGACATGCCACCACTCATGGCATACAGCACAATTTCAGTAGCTTTCCAATGCTTTCTAGGGCCGCTTTGACCAAAGTTAGAGATAGAGACCATCACCAACCGGGGGTTAATCTGCTGCAAGGCTTTATAGCCTAGATTGAGCTGTTCTATCACCCCTGGCGCAAAGTCTTCTACTAAGATGTCTGCCTCAGCAATTAAAGGCTGCAACAGCTCTAGCGATCGCGCCTGTTCAAGATTTAAAGTGACGCTTTGCTTGTCTCCACTGAGCCAGTGAAACAACAGACTGCGCTCCAATCCAGGCTGGTTTTGATAAAAAGGCCCCCGATGGCGCAGCGCACTGCCAACCTCGGGCTGTTCGACTTTGATCACTTTCGCGCCAAACCCAGCCATCAGGCGAGTAGCATAGGAGCCCGCCACATACTGACTTAAGTCAAGCACCTTTAAATGAGACAGCAAGCCAGATGACATAGATAATCCTCTCAGAGAGCAGGCACAGCAAGATGCTGCCCAAAAAATCGCTAAGCGCCTACTACTTTTTACATTTATTACAGACACATCTGTACGGGCACATTTGTACAGCCACATTTGTACAGTAGTCCAACCCTGTAATTCAGCTCAAGCTGTTCAACGGCTCAAAACTACTCTACAACCAGTCGCTGAGGACTATCCGGATTGCCATTGCCTGTGACCTGACGGAAATTGTCAGCTACAGATAAAGCCGGACGACCACTCGCAGCCGCCTGCCTAGCACTGTCGAATATTGGCCAATAGCCGGCTGAATCTAGCTGATTGATCACCCCAGCATTCTGTCCGGTCAACACATTTAGAATCAAAGTGCCAAAGCGCTGTCGCCTGACCTCTCGGCGGCTGAGGTTGGCGTTGCGATAGCTCTCTAATGGCGACAGGGGAGAACTATGAGTCACGGCTAGATTATCATCACCAGAGGCTAGGACAAAATAAGCTTTGCGCTCAGCCGAAATCTGTGGCGTTGCCCGATAAATATTGGCTCCCTGGCGGCTATCGGCAAGCTCATCGTTTGCGCCTTCGACAATAATTAAATAGCTGCTGGATGAAATCTGGCCGAGTTCTGCGACAGGTAACTCACCTTCTGCCCAGCCTGGAGCAACCGCCATGATGACTTTAGGCGTAGGCAAGCTAATAGATTGAGCATCAGCGGCTACCAGTGCGGAAAGGCCACCGCCTAAAGAATGACCCACGATAGAAAACTGACTCCAATCGGGCCGAATCGGATTGTTGTTGAGATTGGAAACTGCCTCACGAACTGCTCTCAGCGTGTTTGCCCGCATTTCTTCGGGCGTGTCGTTTCGAGAGGTTTGAAATACGGGATATACAACGATGTTGCCGCTCTTAGCCAGATGGTCGATCCAACCACCGTAAGAATAGGGATCCATCGCCATCCAACCATGCAAAAATAGGACGACTGGCGCAGATGAGAGCTTAGTAACTTCGGGCTGAAAAACCCAGTAAGCTAGAGCGCCGTTGCCCACTAACTGCTTACTGACCTGCGGATAAGGATAAGACTGAGTGGCAGAAGCGGCCATTTCTTGAGCGTGAAAACGACTGTCCTGATTGCTCCCAAGCGGCCAGCTCACGATTAAACCTGTGGCCAGCGCTAGCAGTAGCAAGGTTAAGACTGTGGCCCGATGGCTAGCCCGCCTAAATCGTACTGGCTTCATAAAGCTTAGCCTCGCAGTTTAATAAATTGTTTAACGCTATTCTACTTTTCTATCGTGATTAATGACTTCAGGATTGTATGTCGTAATTAGTTCTCTTGTTGGGGACACTCCAAGAGCAAAGTCACACAAGGTCTCGGAAAATAGTACCTCATATGCTGAAGTTTGATACTGAAATTTTATCTTTTGAGCCGACGCTAGAACAGCGGATCGACATCGGTCATACGCTGCTGCGATCGCGCCAAATAACCAAAGCCCTCAAAGAGTTTCAAGCCGCACTAGCAATGGCCCCAGAGCTGATGTACATTCACCTGACGGTAGGCGGCATCTATGCGCGTCAACAAAAGTACTCAGAAGCTCTCAATTCCTTTCAAACGGCGATGGCCTTAGAGCCTTTCGCTGCCTCACCACCGCTAGCAATCGCGCAGATCTACCAGCACTTGGGTCAAATTGAGCAAGCTGAAGCTCACTTCCAGATTGCGCGCGATATTGATCCTAAGCTGGATATGGTATACGTCGGGCTAGGCCAGCTCGCTTTGGCACAGCAGCAGTACGCGATCGCGAAGTCAAACGGCCAAACGGCGCTAGCCATCAATCCTGACCTTACCGAAGCTCAGCTACTGCTTGCTGAAGCCTACCAAGGTGAAGGCCGCTCTGATCAGGCGATCGCGCATCTGGAGGCCGCTATTTCAGACATGCTTGACGCAGCCCCAGCTTTGCGACTCAAACTAGCCGAACTCTACCGAGAGCATCAGCAATATGGAGCCATGCAAACAGTCCTGGAAGAGTTTCGATCAGCCTATCCCATACTGTTTTCTCAAAACGCGGCAGTTCAGCTCGATTTGGCAATGGCTGCTTTAGCGACAGGTGCGCCTGCTGGACAGAGGGCGCTAGCGCCAGTTTCTGACTTGTTGCCAATAGCGTACCGACAGCAGTTGCTAGCTGGCTGCACGCATATGCGTTTAGATGATAGGTCAGCGGCGATCGCCCACTACCTAAACGCATGGCAAATTCAGCAAGTAATGGCGGCATCCGATTCAGCCACAGGTCTTGTGGTAGCCAATGAAGTGGAAGGGCTGCGTCAGGCAATTAGCCAGCAAAAATTTGAGCTGCACTATCAGCCGGTGATCGACTTAGATACGAATCGGGTAGTCGGCCAAGCGGCACGGCTGCAATGGCAAACGCCGCCCCTGCCGGAAAAATCTTTTCCCGCAGTGCTGTCACTAAGTGAAGCCAGTGGCTTAAGCCAACCCATTGGTTGGTGGAGCCTGTTTGTGATTTGTCAGCAGCTCGCCGAATGGGCCGCCAATGGTGACGCTGGCTGGATCAGCTTGCCGCTTACGCGGGCTCAGTTCACCGACCCCGATCTGCCTGCTTTGCTGGGCCTAGCGGTTCAATCCGCCGCGATCGCCCCTGCCTCTTTGCTGATAGAAGTCGATCAGGCGGTTCTGTGGGAAGCTATAAAAACAAATTCTGCTAGCCTAGAGCGATTGTCTACACTGTCGGGAGGAATCGCAGTGACAGCAGACTGTTGGGATGACAGCTTAGCTGATTTGCTATCACTGCGTAGCGTATCAATGCTTAAACTGGGCCATCAGATGGTTCAGCGCGATCGCCGGCAGCCGCTTGCTCAATCGATCGCGCTGGCTTTACGAGCTAAAAAC
Source organism: Phormidesmis sp. RL_2_1 (assembly GCA_012033015.1). Taxonomy (GTDB): domain Bacteria; phylum Cyanobacteriota; class Cyanobacteriia; order Phormidesmidales; family Phormidesmidaceae; genus Phormidesmis. Next base: position 14,045 of record JAAUPS010000048.1, on the reverse strand, counting down.
CAATCATTGCCGTTGGCGTCGAAACTCAAGATCAGGCCGCTGCCTTGCTCGCTTTGGGCTGTCACTACGGCCAGAGCGATAGGCTAGCTCAACCGGCTTCTACGCTTAAGATTCGATGAAACTCGCCACTGACGGCGTTTTACGGCTGATTCTCATGAGGAGAGATTTGTGGCTACCGCACCTTTAAAATCGGTTACGCTCAACTATTTGCAGCTTCAGCCTGAGGGCGATTCTACTGGCTTGCCCCAAGTCGTTTTAATTCACGGGTTAGCGGCTAACTTGAGCTTTTGGTATTTCAGCATCGCGCCACTACTGGCAGAAGTCGCTCAAGTCACGCTGCTCGATTTGCGTGGTCACGGTCGCAGCACCATGCCCCCTAGCGGCTATCAGTTGACCAACATGGCAGAAGACATTGCCCAACTGCTCAGCTATTTGAAGATTGACCGGCCCCATTTGATTGGCCATAGTCTAGGTGGCTCAGTCATGGCTCACTTTGCCAGTCGCTACCCTCAAAAGCCCGCGAGCTTGACGTTCGCCGATGTCCGCCTGAAGCTATTTCAACCGGCGATGACGCTCGCTGACTGGCCGCAGTGGAAAACATACCAAGCTTTGCTCGATGACTTAGGTATTGCGCTCGACCCCAATAGCCATGAGCTGGGCTACCAACTACTGTTGGAAATGGCGCGGCTGCATTTACGCAATCCCCGAATACAGCGCTCAGCTACAGTCGGTTTTACCAAGCTCACTGTTTGCTGGGTTTGCCTTTGCTGGCAAAGGCGGCAAGCGAGCGGCGCAGCAACTGCTCGATTTGCTTGAGAAGACAACGGCGATCGCTGATCTCAGCCAGGAAACCCAGCTCGCCGTGGAACAGCTACAGGCAATCACCTGTCCGGTGTTGGCGGTCTACGGCGATCGCTCCCAAACCCTGCCCACCTTACAGGGGTTAGAGCGCACTTGGCCTAACTTGACCAAAGTGATCGTGGCTAACGCCGGCCATTTCTTTCCCTCTAGCCAGCCGGTAGCTTTACTCACGCCCTTACTAGAATTTCTGCCACGGCATGAGGTCTAACAACACAGCAGCTTCAAGTTTGTTGTTTTTACATAAACATCTTGCCCTAAAGTCACACTTCGTCCGGATTCATCAATAATTTTGCTGCTAACACCATAGAGAAGATTTTATCCAGCGGGTACTTTATCACTAGAGCCAGGATCTACTCCAACAGCATTTTTAGAGGTTGACAGGCAGTATGGGCGCTATTCAAACATCTTTCCCCCCGCTGCTGCCAGTTGTTTCAAAAGCAGGTGGACTACAGCGACAAGATTTTACCAGCCTCTCGCTAGCAGGATGGCAGCAGCCCTACACCGACTATCTCTACTCGATGGCTTGGTTTGAAGGCAAGCTTTACTGCGGCACGATGCGCGGCAGCTTAATCTTTATCAAGCTGCGAAACCCGCCGCCGCAGCTCAAGGTATATCCGGTGCCGATTCCCGATAATCCCTTTAGCTTAGATATTCGCTCTCAAATTTGGTGCTATACGCCTCAAACTCAGCAGTGGCAGATGGTGTATCAAGCGCCGATGGTCAAAGGCCGCTTTGGCGAACGGGTGCCCCGCGAAGTGGGATATCGCGGTATGGCAGTATTTCAGGGCAAAAGCGATGAAAAACCGGCGCTTTACGTCAGTACCTTGAGTCCGGCGCGCAGCACGGGGCCGATTATTTTGCGATCGCTCGATGGCAAAACCTTCGAGCCAGTCACTGATGCAGGCTTAGGGCTGGGCCTCGAAGGGCTCAAGTCGTTTCGCTTTTTAGAAATCTTTAAAGGAAAGCTCTACACCTCTCCCATCGGCGGTGCCCAAAAATCCATTGACCCAACTAAGTTTGCCAACAGCGTTGTAAATTCTAGCACTTCGCCAGTGGTATACGAGTCGGCAGATCCCGCTCGGGGCGAATGGCGACCGGTCAGCGTTCCCAAATTTGGAGACGATAACAACACAGTGGTGTTCTATTCAACCGCCTTTAACGGCCACCTGTATGCCAGTACTTTCAACGTCGTTAGCGGCTTTCAAATTTGGAAGACAAAAGGAGAAGGTGAGCCGCCTTACGAATGGACAAATGTTCTTCGTCTAGGTGCCTATCGTGGCAAATTTAATCAGGGCGTCATCTGGATGTGCCCATTTAAAGGAGCGCTATATGCCTGCACTGGCATTCAAGACGGGGGCTACGACCGAAAGCATAAAATTGGCCCAGCGGCAGGAGAAGTCATCCGAATTTATCCAGACGATAGCTGGGATTTGGTCGTGGGCACCGCGCGGCTGACACCCCAAGGGCTAAAGGTACCTACTAGCGGTCTGACACCCGGTTTCGACAACTTTTTCAACGGCTATCTGTGGCAGATGAGCGTTCACGATGACTGGCTTTATCTCGGCACGATGGACTGGAGCGTGTATCTGCGGTACGCCCTGATCGAAAACTGGCCACCCTTTTTGCGAAATCTGTTCGTCGATTCTGAAGGCGGGGTGGAAGCGGTAATTGCCAAAGAGGGCGGCTGCGATCTTTGGAAGACCCAAGATGGTGACCACTGGGAGCCAGTGACGATTACCGGCTTTGAAAATCCTTATAACTGTGGGATTCGCAAGCTGTTGTCTACACCGATGGGGCTAGCGGTAGGAACGGTCAATCCCTTTGGCCCGGTTGTGGCTAAGGAAAAAAACGGCCAGTGGGAATATGTTCCCAATCCGCGCGGCGGAGCTGAAGTTTGGCTAGGGCAGACGCCGGCTGATCGAAGAGCATTCGATAATACCTCGGCGAACCGTTGAACGCCCGTCCATTCATCTAGTTCAGGCATCTGTACAAAGCACACTTGTGATTCTCCCCATCATTCTCTCAAAATATTTCACCGAATGATTAAACCCACTTACTGCCGCAACCTGCCGCGATCGCCCGTGCCCTATCAGCTTGATCAAGGTCAACTGCGATCGCTCAAAGGACAAATCAACCTGTCTCAAGCCGCACCCGAACTGCTGCAATTTGCGTCGAGCTACCATCAGCTCACCACTTTTGGCCTAGAACATGTGCCGCAGCAAGGCCCCGTTGTTTTTGTTTGCAACCACACAGGCACCCCGGTGCTAGCGGGCGCGAGCCTGATGCTGGAGACGGTTTTGCTAATAACTCACGCGATTGATCGCCATACTCAGCGATCGCCCCGCCCCCTAATGGGACTTGGCTACTACGAATCGCCCGTAACCTTGCGACTCAATCAAACGCTGCTGACCAAGCTGGGCTGCGTACCGGTTACCGTAAATAACGGCGTTCGTCTGCTAGACAAAGGCGAGAGCATCCTGTCTATCCAGAAGGCGAAGACTCAATTCCGCCCTACCAAACCCGGCCATTCTTTTGGGGATTTGCCAAGATGGCCTGGATAGCCGAAGTTCCTATCGTGCCAGTCGCCCTGATTGGGCCGCACGAAAGCCGCCTGCGAATCGATCCTGCTAGCGGGCCGATTGTCTTTGCTGCACCCGGTCGTCGGCCTGATCCAGTGCCCTATAAGCTGACGTTTTTACCGCCGGTTAATGTTCGCTCGGCAGTCAGCACTCTCAACGATCAGCAGAGCCTGTCAGCCTTTTGCGAGCAGGTACGCCAGTCTATTCAAACGAGCCTAGACGCTGACAGTGCCGGTCGCCCGCTGATACCTGTTGCTAAGCGGCTACAGCGGCTGTACGGCCAGCCCCAGCGCGAGATGGCTCTTCAGAGCTGCTGATCTACGGCTAGTCTACGGCTAATCGAATCGAAGTAATACGCAGCCAGCATCACCGCAGACAAACCGCAACCACTTCTTCCCCCGTGTACCAAAGGCTAACTGCAAAAGATGCTTCGCCATACGTCACTATCATCTGGTCGAAACCGGGGCTGTACTGAGTGATTTCCCAGCTTTGCGGAGCGTTCTGCAAACCGATGCCAGCCGCTTTAGCAGCCGCTTCTTTGGCACACCACAACCCTTGAATGGCCAGTGCTTGCATCTCGGCTGAAAGGTTTTGCAGGAGCTGAATTTCTGCCTTAGTAAAGGCAGGCTGCATGGTTTCTAGGACAGGCGATCGCCGCTCAATATCAATTCCTAGCTGCTGCCCCGCTAGCGCGACTGAGGCGATCGCATAGCCTTCGCTATGGCTGATGCTGAGATCGGGCCAAGCCTGCTGAGGTAGTGCGGCACAACTGGCGTAGGGCTTGCCTGCTGGGGTTGTGCGAATTTCGATATCCACAGGAGCTAAAGCAACCTGGAGTACCTGATCGGCCCACTGACGCAGCGCATCTTTGGCGGCGATGCGACCGAGTAGCCAGTCGGTGCGGCGATCGCCCCGCTCAGGCAGCGCGTACCAAACTTCTCTTTCCGGCTGAGACAGCATCAAATGCGCCAACATGCGCTGCCAAATTCCCCAAGAAGTCTCTAAAAAATGCTCCGGGAAAGGGGCGACCAGTCGGCAGAGCGTCCCGGTCTCCACCTGCATCCAGGGCACCGACAAATACTCGCTTTGAGGCCGAATGCGACAAGCGTAAAAGTTGTTGCGCGGCACCTGATAGCAAATGTCACTCCAGCCTTCAATTCGAGTAATGACCCGGCCAGACTCATCTATCAAGTCAAAGCTTGCTTCTAACTGATGCTTGCTGGTGAACTGAATATAGCTGCGACAAACCACTGAGCTACCAGCAGGGAGCGGGTCGGTGTACTGATACAGTGCGGCAATTTGAAAAGGGAAGCAGTAAGAATCTGCTGGCCCCCACTGCTCCGAAATCCAGTAGCCTAGCAGTTGGCCCGCAGCATCGAGCAAACCCGGATCAAGGCAGCAGCGCAGCCGCCCTCTAGATCGGTGAAAATGCTCAGTGGAAAGCACTTCTAGGTCAGCCTCAATGCCGTTGAGAGACCACTGACGCAGGTGCTTGACGCCTTGCAGCCGAGGCCCATGAAACATGCAGGTGCGGTAGAGATCGGCATCTTCTAAGCTGGGCTGGGCTGGATCGCTTAACGCAAACGCCCAAGGCGCGGGCGCGGTTGGATAGGCGAGTTGCAGCTTTATTTCGCCTTCAAACACCAGAACGTCGGCAGCGTCTGCGCCGAGCTGAAACAGCTTTACATAGACGCTCTGCTTGGATGACTCGACCGAATTTTCGACCGCCTGCATTTGAGCTTCTGCCCGCAGCCTGACCGATCCGGTATCCAAAGAAATCCAGCGGTAGGCGCGCAAATTGTGGAGACTGACAACGCGGTAGCTTGCCCCCACTAAGCAGCTCGCCGCTTCAGCCATCATCTCTAAGCTAAAGGTGAGCGGAATTACGGGCAAAGCCTTTAAGTCCGGCTGAAACTGAGAGAGCGCTCCGCCGAAAACGTGGTCTTGCAGAAAGCAGTCGTCAGTAAGGGTAAAGGTGCGATCGCTCACCAGTCGCGCTGAAGTCTGCTCTAAAATGTCTCCTAAAAAGGGCCAGTCGGTTGTGGGGAGATCGGCTGCGGCAAGCGCAGTGTGGCCCATAGTGGATCTTATAGGGGATGGCGCTAGGCGATCGCGCAGCATTTGAGCCGTTTCATCCGGTAGACAGGCCACTGGCAGCGTGGTTGGAAAAGGAAAGCGCTTAGGCGTAACGACCTCTGAGACATCCGCTGAAAAATCCAACAGCCTTACCACGTCGGTGCTGGAAAAAGGGCATGCCAGTCAAGCGTCATACCCTGCGTAAAGAGCTGCCCTAACAAGAGCTGTAGCGTCTCTAGCCCCGGTTTTTGCCGCTGGTTACTAGCGATTCCGAGCCAGTCTTTTTGACCCCGCAAAATGTCGGTGACAAACGCCGTCAGGTTACCGCTCGGGCCAACTTCAACAAACTGACGGAAATCCTCGTCATAGAGCTGCTGCACAAGTTCTCTAAAGCGCACTGGCGCAGCCCACTGGTGAGCCGCCAAATCACGCATAGCGTGGGTGTCCGCTGGAAAGCGGGCACCGCTGGCGCAGCTATAGACGGGCGTATGGCCGACTTGAAACGTAAAGGTGTCGTAAAAGCGTCGCAACGCAAGGCCAGCTTCTGCAAAGTGAGGCGTATGATAGGCCCGGTCAAAGGCAGCACCGTGCACATGCCGCCCTGCTGCTTGAACTGCTCGTGCAGCGCCGACATTTCGGCTGGCTCGCCGAACAAAATCACCTGGTTGTTGCAATTGTCCATAGCAATTTGAACGCGATCGCCCAGCGGCCCGATCACCTGCTGCACCGCGTTAGTAGCAATGCCGCCCACTGCCAGCAAAACGCCTCGCTTGACCAACCCTTTCGCTTCCATCTCCTGAATGATCTGGTTGAACTGACCCATTTTTTCAATCAGCTGCGATTTTTCTTCGTAGGTCACCATGCCAGAAGCCGTCAGGGCTGAATTTTCACCGCTGCTATGCCCTATCATGGCATCGCCTGTCACCCCAAAAGACTGAAGCAATTCAAACAGCGCCATGCTAGAGACAAAAACGGCGGCTGGCCCAATATCCATCCCCATCAACTGCTCGCTGGCAAACTGATGGGCCGCTGCGCTTAGACCCGTCGGGGCCGGAAAAATAACGCTGCTCGGCACGGGCTGAGGCGACCCTTTAAAGGCTTCGTCGAGGAGGTCAAACCACTGCCGCACACCAGGAAACACTAGGCAAAGATCGGCCAGCATATGCGTGTATTGAGCGCCTTCGCCAGGAAATAAGAGGGCGGTCTTTGCCGCCTGATGCGTCTCATCAATCTCGCGATAAGTGATGCCGCTGCGGGTTTTGAAGCGATCGCGCGCCAAATCTGTCAGCTTGTCAGTAGCAGCGACTAGCTTTACCTGCAAATCTTCAACGTTCTTCGCGACAATCGCCAGTCGGCACCGACCTGTTGGTGCTTGGCTGAGGCTATAGGCGACATCAGCTAAAGCAGGCGTCTGCGACAGGTGACGCTGTAGCTGATGAATGCGCGCTATCAGCGCCGACCGTGAAGGGGCTGATATTACCAGCAGTTCACTCGCCCAGCGGCTGTGTAGCTGCTGCTCAACCTGCTTGGAGCCTTTGTACTCTTCTAAAATCGCATGGGCGTTGATGCCGCCAAAGCCAAAGGAGTTGACGGCGGCGCGGCGCGGTCGCTGGCGATCGCCATGAATCCAAGGCCGAGTCTGGTTGTTGATGTAAAACGGGGTGTTCTCAATTTGCAGATCGGGATTGACCTGATCGCACAGAGTCGGCGGCAAAACTTTGTGGTAGAGCGCCAGAATTGTCTTGATCAGCCCTGCTGCGCCCGCCGCTGTCGTGCAGTGCGCCACCATCGACTTGACCGATCCGAGGGCGCAGCTAGGCAGCAGCCCTTGCCGCGATCCAAAGACATGCGTTAGCGAGCCAATTTCGGTAACATCGCCCAGCGGAATGCTGGTGCCATGGGCTTCTACTAGCCCAATACTGGCCGGATCTATCCCAGTTTCGTCATAAGCTCTTTGAATTGCGAGGGCTTCTCCTTCGAGGCGGGGGGCGACGCTGCTGAGCGCCTTGCCATCGCTCGCACAGCCGATTCCCTTGAGCACTGCGTAGATGCGATCGCCCTCCGCTTCTGCTTCCGCCAGCCGTTTCAGCACCAAAATGCCCAGACCTTCGCCCAGCAAAGTGCCGCTTGCCGCCGCGTCAAAAGGCCGAATTTGCTCGCGTGTCAGTGCGCCTAGCTGATTGAAAATCATCGAAATGGGAGCAGGCGTTGACGCATTAACGCCGCCCACAATGACCAGATCGCAGCGCTGGCGCACCAGCTCCTCCATGCCCAAATGCACCGAAATCAGAGAGGCCGCGCAAGCCGCATCGACTACATAGTTTGGCCCCATCAAGTCCAGCCGGTTAGCGACCCGGCCAGTCACATTGTTTGGCACAAGTCCGGGGCACATTTCGGGCGTAAACGGTGGCAGGCTGCTCTTTAGTCCGCGCCGAACTTCAGCAAGAGTAGTTTCCCCTAGGTTTGGCGCAATCTGTCGCAGCAAATCCAGTGTCTGATCAATCACTAGCCCGTGCTGTAGCAAGTTGGCAAATCCTCGGTTCATGTAGCTGCCGTAGCCTAAAATGACGCCCGTGCGATCGTTTTTAAAGGGTTTGAGGGACTGACCATAGCCTGCATCGGCGAGTGCCTGCTTGACCAGTTGAATCGCCAAGTACTGATCGGGGCCGCCGCCGTCTACAGCACGGGGCATAATTCCAAATTCTGCTGGCTGAAAGTGAGCAAGATCGTGAAGAAAGCCGCCTTGGTTGGTGCACAGCCGATCATTTTCGGTCGAATTAGGGTCGTAGGCTGATTGGCTCCAAGCCGGGTCGGCCTCGCTGATGCCATCGACGCGATCGCAAATATTTTGCCAGTAAGCCTGGAGGTTAGCGGCCTTGGCAAAGAGCGCTGACATGCCAATGACAGCAATATCAGCAGAACCGGAAGCAGAAGCGGTAGATGCCATAGCGTTGCACAAATGCAGCAAGTAAAGGAATGAACAAAGCGCGAATTGAGCTGTCCCTCAGCACCCCTTAAGGCAGCCAAGACCACACTTCGACTTTGATGAACCGGATGAGCGATCGGCTAAACGCAGCGGCCACTGGCATAGTCGTGCCTTCAATTTTGGCGTAGCCGGTCATGCCGGGGCGCAGCACTCCTGACGGATTGGGCAGCTCAATAATCACATGCAGCATTCGACCAGCGGCAGGTTCGGCGGCAGTAAAGGTTTCGCCGCTGACTTCCTCACGAGTTTGTTCTCTCGATCTCAAGCTAGCGCTGGGCTCAATGGCGATAATTTTACCGACAAGGGCTGACTGGGAAAAGCTAGCAGCCTGACCTCGACTGAGCGCCCCGGCACAAGCTGATCGGCAGAGACCTCGGGTACCTGCACCTGCCCTTTGAGGCGATCGCTGCTACCGGATTCGACCACAGCAAACGTATCGCCCTGCTCCAAGTAGGTGCCTACCTTGTCAGAAAGCTGCTGATCGACGAGCCGACCGTCAAAGGGCATCTGGAGCTGAGCCCGCGCTAGCTCATCGGCAACAAACTGGAGCTCCTGTGTCTGCCGCTGAATCTCCGCCTGCGCAGCGGCTATTTTTGCGTTAGCCGCCTGTACTTCGTCTGGATTGGCCCCGGCTAGGACGCTCTCTAGCTGGGCTTGCTCCTGCCGCAACTGCTGATTTTTAGCTTGGATGTTAGCGGCTTGCGTGGTCACCACAGTCTGGTTGACGGCTGCCTGCTGCCGGAAGCTTTCAGATTCTCGCTCAGAAACAGCGCCTGATTGGTAAAGTTTGGCGTAGCGTTCGGCCTCAGCGCGGCTAAACTCAGCTCTAGTCGTCGCGGTGGTCAGCTCTTGTTTGGCCACGGCCACCTGCTGCTGGGCCACATCTACAGCGCTTTGATAAATTGCTACCTGCTCTGGCCGAGGTAAGTTCAGCAGCCGGTCTCGCTCAGCTTGCGCTTCTGCTAGGATGGCTTCTTGCGCGCTGATTTGCGCTTGTAGCGTCTGCCGTCGGTTTTGCAGGTCGGGTGCGTCTAACGTGGCTAGCACCTCTCCTGCCGGAATAATTTCACCATCTCCGCCTTCGGTAAACACCTGATTGACTCGCCCCGGCACCCCAATTTGAACCCGCTGCTGGCTCAGGGGTAAAAGCTGCACTCTGCCACCGGGACTGACTTGGTAGGGCAAGCAGCCAACTAACACCAGCCCAATCACCGTTGATACGTTCAGCCAGTGATACCGAATAAAGCGGGCCATTCGCCGTCTGCTAGGCAGCGGGATCTGAGGGCTGAGCGGCGAAGCAATGTTGCTTTGGCTTGAATTTGGCGGGTTTGTCATCGAGCTAGCTCCTCAAGTTCCATAGATAGCGCAGAAAAAATATCAAAATCAGACCCAAAATAATTGGGCGGGCGCTCTCCCCGAGCAGCCCTCGCAGCAGCAGCGCCAGACTGTGGCTAAACAACACGACTAAATAGCCAAACAGCGCTACTGAGGCGATCACACACAGCAACCCAAATCCTCCCAAAAGCAGCCTGTGTCTGAACGTCAGCGCAGGTGGCAAAGCCCGCCCCTGAAGCAGCATGATCCAGAGCCGTTGAGAGTTGGCGATCGCCCGAGGCAAGCGCAGATAGGTCACCATCCATAAATAGCCATTAGAAGGCCACAGCGGACTCCCTTCGATCACCAGCTCTAGCCAGCTTGCCAGCACTAAAACAACCGCCCAGAGATGCAGCGAGGTGCCCGATACGCGGGTGTTGTACCATAGCAAAGTGCTGCCTATGATAATCACCAGCCGCACCAGCAGCGACGACCCAAACACCCAAAGCTGCGATTGGCGAGGCAGCGTTTCTACCCCTTCGGAGGCCACCTGAATCAAGGGGAAAAATCCCCAGCTAGTAGACACCCTTAGCTGCGTTACCCGACCGCCATAGTCAGAGAGCACCAAGCCCTGAACCAGGTGAGAAAGCAAGCTAATCGCCGCAAACGTGCCGTGCATCAGCAAAAATAGCTGTCCAAACGGAATGCTGAACAGCGCCGTCAGGTCGTAGCGAACAGCATCTATATGGTGTGTCAGCGTCAATAGCACTATTGCCAGCCCAGGGACTGCGCCCCATAGCGCTATCGATCCCAGCCAGCAGAACTGTCGGGCTAGCGCCGCCACTTGTCGAAATGCCTGCGCTGACAATGGCATCGCCCAGATAAAGCGCGACTCAGCTATGGCCGCAGCCTTTGGCATTGTCAGCGCAGGGCAGGGCTCTAGCAGACCCGCGGCGCCGATATTAGATAAAAACGCTTCCAAATCGTGAAGCGACAAAGACTGGTGAAACTGACGTCGAAACGCTCGCCGAACATCATCTAAGCTCGCCTGTCCGTTCCAGAGCTGGCAAAGAAAATACTTTTGCTCATCGAAGCAGAACATCTGACCTGAGCGTAGATCTTTGACCGTGAAAATGGGCTCAATCCCATTGAGTGGGCTGAGCATTGGCGTGACTAAAAGATCGGGGCGAAAGCGAGTTTTGAGCAGGGAGGCCATAGCATTGCAGGGCAGCGGTAGCGTGGTTTAGTTCACCAGTCGTGGCGATAGGTTTGGCTTTCAGGTTCTTCGTACCAGTAGGTTCTGAGGTAGCGGTGCAGAGGAAAGTCTTGGGCCACTAGGTAAATGCCGAGATCATCACCCTCGTTGTGATGAGAGTGCAGGCTACCGGCTGGGGAGACGGCAACGGTGAAGTCTTGCCAAGGGACGCGATCGCCATCAATGGTTGAATAGCTCTGTCGTCCGGCAATAAAGAGCTGCACAGCAACAGCCGCATGGCGGTGAGGAAGCTGATTTTCACCGGGAACAATCCACTTCCAGGTGGGCAAAAAAGAGCTGTATACAAACTCTTCTGCCTGCTCTCGCTTCTGCCCAAAGTGCATGACTCCGCTCTGTGAGGTGCGCTCAAGCGCCGCTGTTTGGGCCGCTTGCACGTCTTTGGCAAGATAGTGAATTGGTTCAAATTTGTTTTGTCCTGGGTTTTGTCCCGCCTGCAAGCCCAAAAATCGAGCCAGTGGTTCGTCAGTCAGGGCATAAATCAGCGCGTCTGAGCCAGTTGCCTGGTGGCGAACGCGGCTACCTCCCGGTAGAAAGAACAGGTCTCCTGAGTGCCAAGCGATCGCGCCCTCGCCCCAGTCACTGCACCCCTCTCCGCAATCACAAAGTAAAACTCTAGCCCGCCTTGAAAGCAGGTCACAACCGATTCTTGAGCCTTTATCTTGATGTAAGCAGCCAATAGCGAGGGCGTAGTGCCTGGGCCTTTGAGCTTGAGCTGCTCAGAACGATCCAACAGTAGGAGTCCGCTGGGCTGACGCGGATCAAATGCCTGCTGACGCTCAGTGTGAAACACCCAGTTTTGGACGGTTGAGGGTGGCTGTCGGGGCTGACTCTGCTGCCGTTGTCGCAAAGAGGCTCCAGCCTGAGTAATCAGGGTGGCGCGACGGCTGAACAGACTAGGGCTAATTGTTGGAGGGCTAATTGTTGGAGAAAGTTCCATCTTGTTTGTGAATAAAGCTTCCACGTTAGAGACCAGCGGCTAAAAACTAGAGACTTGCCAGATGATGTACCGCCTCAGCGCTGTAGCCCAAAGACTCGGCCATCTGCCAAGTCACATCTGCTAAGAAATCGCCGGTAAAAAACTGCTGCCAGCGATCAGCTGCTGAGGCATCAATGCTCTTATGTAAATGAAACTTTAAATCTCCCGGCATTCGAGTGAGATCTCTTGAACCCGACAGCATTCGCTGTTTGCTGTGGGTATAAGGCTCTAGCATGACAGGATCAACCGCTAATCCCAGAAAATCACAGAGGTTGCCCATCGCGGTCACTGGCTGACTGACCAAATCTTCAAAGCTAAGCTGTAGCCAGCGCTGTGGCGGCACCTTTTGCAAAAAGTTAGTGATGTTTTGATGGCTGACTAGCCAAGTCAGTTCAGCCAGCTGCCGCCGCTCGAAAGGATTTTCGTACATAGCAGGAACAAATCGGTCTAGCTTAGATTCTTCGTAAGAACGAATAGTGCCGTAGGGATGGCGCACCAAATGAATATATAAAGGATCAACAAAGTCAGTCTCAGCTCGCGACAGAATGCCAGGATCGAGCGGATACAAAGGCGTTTTATCGACCAGACGGCGATCGCCCATCCATGCTTGCAGCAATCGATAGAATTGCTTTGTACTCATCTGCTGCTGCTCATAGTCAGCCATCATCTGCTCTGCGGTCTCTACGCTCACCCCTTTGAGTTCGACAATGCTGCGGATAGTGCCTTCTAGGAGATGACTATTAGCCTCCCCAGCTAGCTCCGCTCGACGCTGAGCCAAGTCGTTATACATCAGCAAATAAAGTTCGGGCGGCGAAAATAGCTGAGGATGCCCTGCCAGCATCACTCGCAGCAGCGTAGAGCCTGAGCGAGGAGGACAGAGGACAAAAATGGTCTGAGCATTTTTGTCAGTATTATCGGCGATAATCTGTCGGGCCCGAATTGTTTGACGAAATCGGGTGACAACCTCGGCATTCACTGCTTTTTCAGATCTTTCAGCTTCCTTTGGTTTTTCAGCTAGAGTAGATTTTTCAGCTTTCTTAAACGAGGTTTCTCGATCAACTCGATCTATCGGATCGCTATGCAACTGCTGCTGAACAAACATAGCCAGTGCGCCGACTTGAATATCTTCTACATAGCTGCCCGCTTCGACGAGCAGGTCTTGAAACCCTAGCTTGCGATTAAAGACGGCTTCAATATTGACAACGAGTTGAACAAAGTCTAAGGAAGCAAAACCTAAGTCAGCGACCAAAGCAGTCGTCGGCCCAATCGGCGCATCTAAATCGTAGTCTTGTGCCAACGCTTGAATCAATGCAATGACTTTAGCTTGAACATCAAGGTCTGGAACGTTATCGGTAGCTACCAACATATGAATCTCTTCTAGCCTCTGGCATGATCACAGTTGCAGAAATTTAACAGGCGCTCAAGTTTTCCCAACCAGCGCCTCAAATGGTCGGCCTTGGCAAAGGCAAATCGGTTGAGGCAAGTTCGCACCTGTTGCTTGACAATAAATTTAAAGTACAAAAGCTGGTATGAAAATGTCACAGCATTTAAAGTCTGTAGCTTCCGAAAGCGCGATCAAGATAAAAGCTAGTACGTCCTCTCTTAACCGCTTTCCGGACATTTCCTTTAATATTCTTCAGCGAAAACAGTCTAGGTATAAAAAGACAATTCTAAATAGTGAAAAATACTATTGAAAAGCTGTTGAAAGTGCTTTAATGAGACAGCCTGCCATCACTATCACGCCGTGCAATGCCCAGTAGATAATACTTAATCGCAAACTTCCAATAGTGAGGGCTGAGTTTCTCTAAAGCGCTGAATAAGGGATTTGTCTTCCAGCCATCAACTGACTCCCAGTCGGTCATCCAGCGAGTGGCAACGCCAATAGAGGAGGCGCTCAGGTTTTCTACAGCATGCCACCACCAGGGCGGATTGACAAGCACATCTCCGGGATTGAGAACGGTGGTATATCTAGGCGCG
>JAAUPS010000047.1 GCA_012033015.1 Phormidesmis sp. RL_2_1 | reverse complement strand
AGACGTACTCGAACAACGCATTGCTGCGGCTGGTTTACCCCCCAGAGGACTACTGGTGGTACTTAGATTTGCGTCGCTATGGCACAGTGCCCCACGCTGGCTTTGGCCTCGGCTTTGAGCGCTTAGTGCAGTTTATGACCGGCATGGGCAACATTCGAGATGTGATCCCATTTCCTCGCACACCCGACAACCTCGACTTCTAAACCATAACCGGAATTTTCATCCGTAACAGGAACTCAACAAAACCGACGAATTGCCACCAATAGCCTTATTGTTGATCCCACAGCGGCAACGCCTCCGACGGCAATCTCCCTATGCCCCCCCAAAAAAGCCCCCCACATTTTAGTTATTTTCAACGGTAAAGGCGGCGTCGGCAAAACTACCACCGCCGTTAACCTAGCTGCTATTTTCGCCGAAGCCCAATCCGTATTATTAGTCGATGCCGATCCACAAGGCTCAGCCAGTTGGTGGGCTGATCGTGGTGCCAACGGCAACAGCAGTTCTCCAGGTTTCGACGTCAGCCAAGAAACCGATCCGACATTGCTTGGTAAACTAAAACATATCGAAACCTACGATTTAATCATTGTAGATACCCCCCCGGCGCTCAGCTCAGCCGCCCTTGCAGCCGTTATTCCTATCGCCGACTACCTCCTATTGCCCACGCCCCCGGCCCCAATGGACATTGCTGCACTGGTGAAAACGGTCAAAAATACTATCCTGCCATCGGGTATTTTGCACCGAGTTTTACTCACCAAAGTAGACTCACGCAGCTTGGGCGAAGCTTTAGAAGCGCAAAACATGCTGATGGAATTAGAGATTCCTGCCTGCTACGCTTTTGTCAAAAGCTACAAAGCCCATGAGCGAGCCGCTTTAGAAGGTATTCCAATCACTCAGTGGAAGGGCAGAAACGCCGCCGAAGCTAGGGCTGACTACATCAGAGTTGCTGACGAAATTCAAACGGACTGGAAAGATTCATGACTAAAAAGCGGATTGCTGATTTGCTCAAAGAAGAGGTGGAAAAGCCAACCCAAGCGGACGTAGTGGCCGATAATGCTGACTTAGGCACCACTAGCAAAAGCACCGCCAGCAAAGGCAGTGCGGCCAAAACCCGAGGTGCAAAAACAGACCAGGATGAAAAAAACAAACCAGCGATCGCACTGAAAATAAAACCACCCGCAAACGCCCGTCAGCCTCTGCCAAGGCCGTAACGGCAAACAAAGCCACCGCCGTTACGGTCTCTAGTGCCGCAAAATCTAGCACGCCAAAATCTAGTGCACCGCAAGCAACCGCCGACCTCACTCAAAAAGTCACTGACTTAGAAACCGCATTAGCAGCATCCACCACCCAAATCGATGCTTTGCAAAGCGATATTAGCAACCATCAAAGCCGAATTTTTGAACTCAAAGATGGCCTTGAAAAAGCCCAAAGTGACCTCAAACAAAAACACGCTGCTTTACAACAAGTAACGGCTGAACTCACCGAGGCCAAGCAGGTAATAGCAAAGTTAACAGCAGCTTCTCAAGCGGCTACGGCAGCTCCTGTTAAAGCACCGCCCACCAAGCAGCAGGCCACTGCCAAACAAGCCGCAGCGCCTAAACCCGCTGAGCGCCAATCTTTGAGCTTGCAGCGTACGCCTTACTCTAGCTATAAATCCATTCCAGAATATGCCATTCAGCGGGGGAAACCAGCGAGCGGACAAAGCAACAGTATGCTCAGCGATGATGACATTGGTTGGGTTGATTAGGACGAGGGTTATGACTTTGCAGCGAGCGAACAATCAAACGCAGTACTGGCGCAGACGAACATTGCTCTCAGGGGCTTTGGCCGTGGCTTTATTCGGCTGTAATGGCTGGTCAGGCTCCACTAGCGGAACTGATCCGGCGGGGGATGTTCCGGCGGGCGATGCTGCTCCATCTGCTCCATCTGATTCTACGGCTGCAACAACTTCGCCTGCTGCTGCCGAACAAGCGGCTCGCGCTGAATGGGAAGCCCAAATGAAACGGGTGAAAAGTGTCCTCGATTCGATGGATCGCACTGAACTGATTGGTGATTCTGCTACCAAGGGGCCGGTAGATGCAGATGTGGTTTTACTCAAGTTTTCAGATTTTCAGTGTCCCTATTGTGCGATCGCAGCCGCTGAAATGAAAACCTTCACAAAGGCGCACGAATCAGATGTGCTCTATGTGTACAAACAGTTTCCGCTGGTCAGTATTCACGACGAAGCCATGCCTGCGGCAAAAGCGGCTTGGGCAGCGGGGCAGCAGGATCAGTTTTGGCTCTATCACGATGGCCTCTTTGCCTTCCAAGATAAGCTCAGCGATGCCTACTATGTAGAACTTGCTGAGCAAATTGGCTTGGACATAGAGCAGTTTAACCGCGATCGCAATAGCCCCGAAGCTCAAGCTGCCATTGACCAAGATATCAAACTAGCCCAAGCCTTAGGACTGCGCGGCACCCCTAGCTTTGTTATGAATGAGCTGTTGATTCCGGGCGGTGCGCCCCTTGAGGTGTTTGAAGAAGCCGTCCAACGGCTAAAAGCTGCCGCCTCAGCAGGATAATTAGCCAAGATAATTATCCTGGCTAATTAGCATTGATGGAGAGTATTTTTTCAGGTCATTTTCTTGCTAGTGTGACCCTATTGGACCCTCGACGGAAAATCCATGGCATACGATTCTAAAACCTATGGCCAAAGTCCGTTTGGACAACCGTTTGGGCAATCGCGTGAGCCAGCCGATAAAGCCGAGCTGCCAGAGGCAAAAGACACCCAAAGCGATCCGGCCAAGGCTTTCGTCAAAGATGGGCCAGAAAAGCAGCCCGCGTCAGCAGCCCGCGCAGATGCTCCAGAAGGATCATTGGGAGAATCATTGGGCTTAGCGAGCCGATTTCCCTCTATTCCAACCGCCAAACCTATTGCCTCAGACTCTACTAGCAGCAAAACCGCTAGCAGCAAAACCGTCAGCAGCAAAACCGCTAGCAGCAAAACCGCTAGCCCAGATCCGAGCCTGTCTTCTACGGCTGAAAGCCGCCGATCACGAGCAACCAGCAGTAAGTCAAAGCCAAAATCCACCCGTAAAAGCAAAAAAACAAAGGTTGCCGAAACCACAAAAGCAAAAGCCACAGAAGCTGAGCTAGCCGTCGCCCGTCGCTTTTCTGCCGAAGATCGCCAAGTGTACCTCTCGCTGCTCTATAAAACGGGCATTTCTGGCTTAGTGTGGGCCGTCGTACGCCTATTGCGCCATGAACTGCCAGAGGATGCGATCGCCCTGATTAACACCGCCATTCATCCTTTTATCATTGCAACCATCGCCCTGATAGCATTGGGGGGCCTAACCTTTTGGATGCGCCATTTACTCAACGACTTGGCCCGTCACACCCAACAGTTGCAAACAGATGCCGAGCTAACCGAAGGCAAAAACTACCGGCCCACCCTAGAGATTGTGGGCGACTCTTTGGAGTACAATCCCCATCTTCGCAAAAAGCTGGCTGCTTTTTACAATGCCGCCTCTACTTTAATTTGCAGCTTAGTGAGCTATCTCGTCACCTTTGCACTCTTCCCCACCCAATAGCTTATGAATAGTCAATTGCAGCCCACAAACAGCACCCAACCCAAAATTATCGTGCTAGATGACGACCCTACTGGTTCACAAACCGTACATAGCTGTCTGTTGCTGCTGAAGTGGGATGTCGAAACGCTGACGCTAGGTCTGCAAGATGATTCACCGATATTTTTTGTGCTGACCAATACGCGATCGCTCACCCCCGAAGCCGCTGCCGCTGTCACCACCGAGGTGTGCGAAAACCTCAAAATTGCCCTCCAAAACACCCATACCGAAAACTTTCTGCTCGTCAGCCGTTCAGATTCTACGTTGCGCGGTCATTATCCCATCGAAACCGACGTCATCGCAGCGCAGCTTGGCCCCTTCGACGCCCACTTTTTTACCCCCCAATTTTTTGAGGCGGGCCGCGTCACCATCGATAGCACCCACTACATCGAAGCCGACGGCAAACGCATTCCTACCCACGACACAGAATTTGCCAAAGATTCTGTTTTTGCCTACAGCACCAGCTATCTTCCTGACTATGCCCAAGAAAAAACAAACGGTAAAATTTCTGCCAGTCAAGTCGAGCGGTTTCTCCTCCAAGATATTCGCCAAGGCAGCCTAGATCGGCTGATGCACCTAGAAAACAACGTCTGTGTGGCCGTCGATGGCGAACAGCAAAGCGATCTTGATCACTTTGCCAGCGATTTGCTGAGCGCCGCTGCTCAAGGCAAAAAGTTTCTCTTTCGTAGCGCTGCCAGCCTACTTACAGCCCTCGCCAAGCTACCGCCCCAACCCACTTCTGCTGAAACGATGAACCGTATCACCCGCAGTGCTGCTGGCGCGATCATCATCGGCTCCCACGTCCAAAAAACAACCCAACAACTGCAACAACTTCTCCAAGTTCCCGGCATTGTCGGCATTGAGATAGAAGTTGCCCAGCTCAAAGAGCATCCTGACAGTGGTCATGACACCCTGTTGCAAAACGCCCTCAGCCAAATACAACACATCCACGCCCAAGGCCAAACCCCTGCTGTATATACCAGCCGAGAAGAGCTAACCTTTGCTGATGCTCAAACCCGACTCGCTTTTGGAGAAGCAGTTTCTACCCTACTAATGGATATTGTCAAAGGGCTGCCAACAGATATTGGCTTTCTCATTAGCAAAGGCGGTATCACCTCTAACGACACCCTCAGCCAAGGGCTAGGGCTGACTGCGGCAAGGCTATTAGGTCAAGTGATTCCAGGGGTTTCAGTCGTGACCACGGCTGGCGATCATCCCCAGTTCGCCCATTTACCGGTGGTGCTATTTCCAGGAAATGTGGGCAACGATGATGCCCTAGCACTGGCCTTTCAACGCTTGACGACGCCTGCATAAACCGCACTATAGCGTGTGCCGAGTGATAGCAAAGAAGAATGCATCCTTACTTGGCTATATTTCATTGACTTAATTTAATTGGCTTAATTGGCTTAATTGGCGCTTTTAGCTTGCTCTAATTCCAGCTTTTCGATGAGTCCTTGTAACTGCTGGCAATCAGCTTGGTAGGCCTGATTGCAGAAGTGGCAAATTGCTTCAGCCCCTTTATCCACTTCGATCATGTCTTTAAGCTCATCAATGCCGAGTAGCTTGAGTGCGCCCAACATGCGATCGCGATTACACCGACAGCTAAACTGCACAATTTGTGAACCGGGCAATATTTCTAGACCAATATCACCCACAAGCTGATCAAAAATTTGGGGCAGCGATTTTCCCGCCTGCAGTAAAGGGGTAAATCCGGTGAGCGCTGCCAAACGCTCCTCTAATACCGTAATGAGCAAATCATCTCTCGCCGCTTTCGGCAATACCTGAAGCAACAGTCCCCCGGCTATTTCAACCCCGTTCTCCCCGACAAATACCCCTAATACCAAGGCCGAAGGCGTCTGTTCAGACGTGGCCAAATAATGGGTCAAATCATCCCCTATTTCACCCGAAACCAGTTCCACAGTACTGGAATAGGGATAGCCATGGCCCACATCCCTAATCACATAAAGATAGCCGTCTTGGCCGATGGCACCCCCAACATCTAACTTGCCGTCAGCATTCGGTGGCAGCTCTACATGGGGCTGTTCAACATAGCCCCGAACAGTTCCATCTAATCCGGCGTCTATCATTAATCCGCCCAACGGGCCATTGCCTTTGATGCGAATATTTACCCGTGACTCAGGCTTTTTCATGCTCGATACGAGCAGTAGCCCTGCTGTCATCGCTCGCCCAAGGGCTGCAGTAGCGACATAAGATAGGCCATGGCGCTGTCGAGCGATGTCTACCAAGCGAGTGGTGGTGACCCCTACGACTCGAATACCACCATCGGCTGCCGTCGCTCGAATTAACTGATCTGCCATGCCTACTAATGCGCTCTCAAGAAAAAATGCGCTCTGAAAAAGTGCTTCGACACTATTGTAAGGGGGATGAGTAGCAACCGTAATAGTCAACCGTAATAGTCAACCGTAATAGTCAACCGCAATAGTCAACCGCCATTGACCGAGACCTCACCGACATCAAACCCACATCAAACCCACATCAAACCCACATCAAACCCACATAAAAAAGCGCCTCCTAATCGCTAGAAGACGCCCAAGACAAAGAGAATAACACAATCAATCAAGCACCTTGATGACTGTAAATATTGTGGCAAAGAAAGCGATTAAACCATCGTTTTGCCAGACAGATCAGGGGTTAAGGTGCAAGCGCATAGCCACGGAGCAAGCTACCGACGGTTTTTGCAGTAATTTTAAGCTGCGTTAGGGGATTAGCCGGAACCACCGTTTTATACAGATAGCTGTCAAACGTTAGCTTTTGAACGTCAATGTCGGAGCACATTTCCACAAAGGCTTCGCGGGAGGCATCACTGCGGTAAAACACACTTTGCAAAATATCGAGCACTTTGTAGGTCAGGCCGTATTCCTTATCCCACCGCTTGATATAAAGCTTTAGCTCATCTTCACTGAGCGCACGCTCACCACTGTTGGAAAATTCCACAATGGTTTCAGCACACATGCGGGCTGACTTGGCCGCAAAGTAAATGCCTTCACCAGAAGATTTTGTTACGGTACCGGCAGCATCACCGACAAGGGCAACGCGGCCTACCACCCGCCGGGGCCGAGGATGCTCCGGAATGGGATGAGCTTCTACCTTAATAATTTCTCCGCCTTCTAAACGCTTGGCGGCGCGGGCACGAATGCCTCGCTGCAGCTCTTTGATTCGTGCTTGGTTAGGGCGCATGGTGCCTGTACCGACAGCAACGTGATCGTACTTGGGGAAGACCCAGGCGTAAAAGTCGGGGGAGACATCGTCACCGACGTACATTTCGGCTAACTCTTCGTAGTAGGCCATTTTGTCTTCAGGCAGGCGGATGCGCTCTTGGAAGGCAATGGCATAGTTGTAATCGCCCGCGTCAATCGCTCGGGCTACGCGAGAGTTAGCGCCATCGGCACCAATCACCATGTCTACTTTGAGGGTTTTGGCTTCACCCTGCAAGCCTTCTTTGGCATGGTCTGCATAGTGCAGTACGTAAGGATCTTTATCATTATTAGGAATTTCTAGCTTATGCACGGTGCCGTTGATCAGCTTTGCGCCTAGCTTGTGGGCGCGATCGCGCAAAAACCATCCAATACTTCACGGCGACACATGCCGATATATTCATCGTCATTGAGCGTTTCGCCAATGTTCACCTCAACATTAGAGGGTGAAATCATCTTCATCTTGCGCACCCGCCGATCAATAATCTCGGGAGGCAAATCAAACTCATCGACCATACAGAGCGGAATCGCGCCGCCACAGGGCTTTGCATTATCCAATTTGCGCTCGAACAGGTAAGTTTCGATCCCTGCTCTCACTAGCGTTTCAGCGGCGGAAGAGCCCGCTGGACCCGCTCCTACAACTGCGACCCGAAGTACCAAGGGCTTATGCTCCACTTAAAAAATAAATCTATGAGAAAAATCGTATCATCGGTTTCTGAAGGAATCGCTCAGAGAACCCAAATGTGAAGCATATTGCAACACTGGTTTACATTCTGAAAAGGATGCACATTCATCGTGCTGCTACTCGCATTGAGAAATAATGCCTGGATTCATCACACTCTTGGCAGTTTCTTGAGTCAGCGTCCGACTTTTGTCATAAGTCACAATCACTTGAATCTGCTGCGCAGTATTGCGCCACTTGCGATGGCTAACTTGTTTTAAGGAATCTGTTTAAGAAATGCGTTTAAGAAATGTGTTTGAGAAATGCGTTTAAGAAATGTGCTCAAACCAGTAGCCTCTAAGAATTTTCTCAACCTTATCGGCTATCAACTTATGTCATCAACTGGCGAATACGATCCATCAGTTCAAACTGCCCATTCAAACTGGGCGTTCATCTAGGCCGCTATCAGCTCATCACAAGTCAAGTATTTAGAGTCTTTAAAATCTTAAAGTTATGAAGAAATCTCAATTTTACGATTTCACCTTCATAATATAAAGATTCAAGTACACATGTTCTTTTTCCCTTGAAGCCGAACCTGTCATCACAGCAACCTAGCCTCACCAGATTTGACCGCGCTCAAGACCTCACCAGATTTGATTTAAATGGCTATTAAACACGCCCAAATTCAAGCGGTATTAAATCGCAAACGAGCTGACTTTGCCAGTTTTGATGCCAGTACGTCTAGCTATTTGGAACAGTATCGAGGGGCTTGGGATGAATGGATAAACCTATCTGAAAGCGACAGAAATCTTTGGCTCACAGAGCAATCCGGCGATTTGGGTGCCCGCCCCCTAGAGCCCATGAGCCCTAAAAATGGTGGCATCATTCGCAGCGGTCTCGCTTGGGATAACCGCGAGCAAAGCTTGGCGTGGGTGAAAACTCACCTGACCAATGTGACAACGTTTGCAGTCGATGGCTCTCAGGTCTTTCCTCAAAAGGACTTTTCTGTGCCGATTGCCTTGGTGCAAATTGGCTGGTTTGAAAATCACCATTGCGCCGACGGCCGCTACGAAAAAGACATTTTGCTCGATGTCATGACTCCTAAGGATTTGGTCGCCGATCGATCGCAACCGATGGATCGATGGATTAATATGCGCCGATTTTCGATGGAGGTGCAGCGATTAATTGACTATATTCAGCACGCAAAACCACGCGCCCTAGCAGAGGGTCGAGACCCTGAGCAATGTTTGGTCTTTTTCGATGGATCGCTGGTGCTCTCGTTTGCCGCCATGCTGGATGAAAATTTGCGATCGCCCTATGTCGATCAGGTGCTCAAACTCCTACGTGCCAGCGAAAAACATCAGGTGCCCTTGGTCGGCTATGTCGATACGGCCCAGTCTAATGACATCACGACATTGCTGCGCCAGCGAAATCATTTAGCGACTGTCAGGGCCATTCATGATGCTAAATTAATGAATCGATTTATGCAGTGGGGCGATCGCACCCCTCTGATGATTTGCGATCGCGGCGATATCCTTAACGACTACGCTGAAATGCGTAGTCGAGTAACCTTCACTTACCTGAAAACCAACGCCAACTACCCCGCTCGCCTTGAGTTGCCCCAATGGATATGGGAAGCAGGTCGCGCAGAAGCCGTCATCAACCAAGTGCGCGCTGAGGTGATTGTGGGCAATGGCTATCCCTATGCCATCGAAACCGCCGATCAAACCGCCGTTTTGCAGAGCCGCGATCGCCAAATTTTCTATCGCACCCTGCAAGATTGGGCCACTCAAGAAAACCTTCAGCTCAGCCTTTCACAAAAAATGGTGAGCAAAGCCAGACGCCGCTAGTCAGGCGCGACTGGCTCAACACAGCCCACATTGCTGCCTACATTGCTGAAAACTCTACGCCATATGGCTGAAAAATTCACCGCCACCATAGCCAAATTTCAGCAATTACCACGATTGATAGAAAAAAGGTATGTGACAGTTAATGCCAAGCTACGTGCAAATACTACCGTTGCATATGCTGACTCACCTGTATACACTCTATGGGGTTGGAAAAGCTCCGCAAATGTCCTGAGACGTAGACTTTGACGACGGACTTTGACGATGGACTTTGACAATGGTAGCTGTAGGCCCCTTCAGCTTAGCGAAATAGGCATGGGTGTAATTCGTGCATGGGGGCGTAATACTTGCACTTTCAATGCATTTTCACGTAACCCTTACCTTAAAGAACCTTTAAAGAACCGCGCTTAGATAAATCTGCTTAAGTAAACCCACTGCGTCATTGTGATGGTGACCGCAGCGCACAGCCTACAATGCCTTCAATGGACAGTAGGCTGATTTAGTATGGCTACAGTATGCTGCTCAGAAACAGAAAACACTATTTAGCTCAACTGAAACGCTTGGCACTCGGCAATCCATCGGGAGACCGGTTCGCTAGCCAAACCCACAAACAGCCTGGGCACTGGCAACTGCTCACCGATTTCGTCCATCGATGGGTTCCATTTCAACAACTTCACCTTGAACCAAGCCGCTTCAACAAAACCTACTTTAACAAAACCCACTTTAAACGCCGCCGTAAGGGTGAAAACCAAGCGGCTGTCAACCGTCTAGGATTATGGTCAGGGCTGGTTGTCGCCGTTGTTTCAGTGGGCTTTTCAGGCTTGGGCGCGTGGGATGTTTTAGAGCAACAAAGCTACAACCTTTTACACCAGGCCAGAAGAGAATTCGACAATGCCCCTGTTTGGGACGAACGGGTCGTCGTGATTGCCATCGACCAAAACAGCATTGAGCAGTTGGGGCGTTTCCCTTGGCCCCGCTATATTCACGCCGAGCTCCTCGATCGCCTGCAGAAGGCTCAGCCTTCGGCCATTGCTTTTGATGTCCTGTTTCCAGATATCACCGAGGAAGACGGACAGTTGGCCGAGGCTATTGTCGCCAACGCCAACAACATCGTATTGGCCGTCGGCAGTGATGCTGCCAGCGGTTATCTCAATGTGGCTTCTAGCATTGCAGAACCTGCGCAAGGTTTTTTTTTGAAAGGCGACATCGGCAACCAACCCGATAGCGATGGCATCAGTCGCCGCATTCCGCCTCACAACGAAAGATTTCCGTCCTTTAGCGAAGCCACCCTGCAGGTCTATGCCCAAAATATGGGCGCAACGGCACCCGCTCAGCTCGATTTTCTCTCTCGGCAAATCCTTGCCAATGAGCCGGAAATGACCTTAGCCCATCGCACCAATCGTCTCTCAAACAGTCCCTCACCCTTAAACACCCCCTCAAGCAGTCCCTTAAACACCGCCTCAAAGAGCCAGCCTCAGGCCCGCAAACCTCACTCTCCTTCTGTTTATCAGCCTAAAGCTAGCGATGGGAGCGCCCAAGCGCAGGCTCAAACTCAACCCCAGACTCAAGCCCGATCTGAGCATGACTCAATGGCCTCGACTCAAGCTTGGCTCGCTCAACTCATGCCAAGGGATGAGCCGCTGTGGGTCAACTGGCCAGGAGAGGTGAAAGCTTCGCATCAGCCGTTGATGGATGGAGACTTGCCAATTTACTCCTATGCTGATGTGATCAATAACCAGATAGATCCAAGCATTTTTCACAACAAGATTGTGCTCGTTGGTGCCACCTATGCAGGCGCTGATCCCCTCCGTACGCCCTTTCACCAAGCCTCGCCGGTTAATGGGGTACATCTGCACGCTGCCATTATCAACAACTTATTAGCTCAGTCCTTTCTGCGGCGTCTACCGGTTTGGCAGGGCATTGTGTTGACAGTGCTACTAGCGACTGTCGGCAGTCACCTACTTCGGCATCAAGGCGCCTATCGACGCTTGGCAATGGTCATTTGCTTTCCTGTGGCTTGGGGCGCGATCGCCTATGGCGCTTTTGTCATGGGCTGGTGGATACCGGTAGCTGCACCTATGGGCACCGTTTTTCTGAGTGCCTTGGCAATTCAACTGCATGAGCAGCAAGAGCAACAGCAGCTCATGGAGCTATTTTCAATGAATGTCTCGGCCGGAACAGCAGATCTGATTTGGCGACACAAAGGAGCGATTTTGCACCGTGGGGAACTCGCGGCCCAAACCCTCACAGCGACCGTCCTATTCATGGATATTCGCGGGTTCACCAGTATTGCTGAAACCTTGCCGTCGCAGCAGCTTTTGCCTTGGCTCAATCAATACTTTGAAACCATGACCGACTGCATCATGAACCACGGTGGCATGGTGGATAAGTATATTGGCGATTCGATTATGGCGGTGTTTGGCGCACCACTCCCCCGCTTACAGCCCGATGA
Organism: Phormidesmis sp. RL_2_1; assembly: GCA_012033015.1. GTDB lineage: Bacteria > Cyanobacteriota > Cyanobacteriia > Phormidesmidales > Phormidesmidaceae > Phormidesmis. The sequence goes on along the minus strand of JAAUPS010000047.1, from coordinate 13,950 downwards.
GATCAAAGCTGATGCGATCGCAGCAGTGAGCGCTGCGATCGAAATGCACAGCCGATTACAATCGCTCAATCAACAGCTTCGCACTCAAAATTTGCCCCCCATTGAGTTTGGTATTGGCATCCACACAGGCCCCTTGATCGGTGGCACGGTGGGCAACCGTCATCGGCTCAACTATTCTTTGTTTGGCGATACCGTCAATGTTGCAGCCAGACTCGAAGCCATGACCAAAAGCTTGCCCCCTAAAGCACCGTTCAAGCTGCTGATTAGCGCCGATACCTACGAATATACCCATGAGTGCAGTGAACTCAATCTGCCCTTTGAGCTGTTCAAATCTACGCAATTGCGAGGCCGCGAAAGTCACACCGATGTCTATGCCCTAGCATTGGCTAAGCTCACACCCGCTGTATCACCAGTAGCTGCACCAGCAGCGATGGTCACAACCAGCTCATTAACCAGCTCATTATTAACCAGCTCATTAACCAGCTAAATGAACCAGCTAAATGAACCACAAACGCGATTAGCGCAGCACTCGGCCCATGTAGGTTCCCCAGAGTTGGGCAGCCTCAGCGCTACTGCTATTGGTGGCCGTATTATCATCGTTGCCCAGCCAAATTCCGGTAACCACGCTATTGCGCGGCACAAAGCCAATGAACCAAGAGTCCACATTGTCGTTTGTCGTCCCGGTTTTACCCGCTTCACCCAAACCTAGGTAGGCGTTACGACCAGTGCCCCCTTGGACAACACCCTCCATCATCCCCACCATCGTATTGGCAACAGAGGCATCGAGCACTGAAACATTGGCATCGGCGCTTTGCTCAAACTCATAGATCACCCGGCAGGTCGCAATGTTATTAAAGTCTTCACAGTCACTGCTGTCTAGCACACGCTGAATGCCGTGGGGCCGATTCCATAGCCCCTCATTGGCCAACGCTGCGAACGCGCCGGTAATCTCTAGGGGCGTCACTTCACTTTGGCCGAGTACCAATCCTGGCAAGGGCTTCAGTTCCGATTCGATCCCCATCCGTTGGGCCAGCTCTATGACTGAAGAAAGGCCGACGGCTTCGGCAATCCGCAGGGCAACGACATTTTCAGAGCGGGCCATACCGGCGTACATATCCAATGCCCCTGCGCCGGAGCGGCACCCGGCAAAAAACTGCCCGTCCCAGTCTAAATCACTGCACGAAAAGGTTTCTCCGGGTGAAATGCCCTGCTCTAGGGCTGCTGCATAAGCAAATACTTTAAAGGTAGAGCCGGGCTGACGCAGCGCTTGAGTGGCTCGGTTAAACTGACTGGCTTCATAGTCTACGCCGCCTACTAGCGCTTCAATTTCGCCGTTGCTGGTATTGAGAGTAACCACTGCCCCTTGGGAAAACCCGCTTTGGCTACCAACGGTGCTCACCGTTTCACGTAGGGCGCTTTCTGCTGCAGCTTGGGTGTTTAAGTTTAGGCTGGTTTCAACGATAAAATTGCCCTCGCGGGCTAGGCCCTTTCCCAGAACGCTATCGAGTTCGTCGAAGACATAGCTATAAAAATAGGGCGCTTTGGAACTTTTGAGCTGTTCGCGGGCTTTGGGACTGATCTCAATGCGCGATCGCCGCGCCCGTTTCCCGTCTTCAGCGCTGATCATGCCTAAAGAAACCATGCGTTCAATCACGCGATCGCGATATTCCACCGCCGCCTGATAGTCCTGTACCGGATTAAACGCATTGGGAGCAGGCAAAATCCCCACCAGCGTTGCCGACTCTGCAATGCTTAAATCGCTCGCTGACTTACCAAAGTAAAACTGCGCTGCATCTTCAAACCCATACAGGTTATTGCCGAGATACACCCGGTTTAAATACAGCAGCATCAGCTTATCTTTGCTGTAAAAAGTTTCTAGCTTGAGCGCCACTACAGCCTCACGCACCTTCCTTGCGGCACTATCGTCTGTACCCACATAGTCGCGGTAGGTATTGCGGGCCATTTGCTGCGTCAGGGTACTGGCCCCTTCACGAATGCCGCCTTCATCAAGATTGGCCTTTAAAGCGCGCGCAATTCCTAAAGGATCGACCCCGATATGCCAATAAAAACGTGAATCTTCCGAGGCTACCACCGCCTTCGGCAAGTAAGTCGAATAGTCCTGCAGCCGCTGCTTTTCCAAATGCGCCACCGTCGGCAGCTCATTCAGCGGCACGCGCCCATTATCGCCCTCAGCCGTGATCAGCACAGGCCCCTGCACAGACTCTGGGAGCGGGTTAATCGTAATTTTGGGCCACTGCAACACCACAATCCAAAAGGCCAATAGTCCTGTCAGTCCAGAAGCGCCATACAGGCCATAGCGCAGCACATTCAGGTACCAAGGCGGCGGATCTAGATAGCGGACGGTCACCGCATCGGCCAATTCCCTTGGCCCTAAGGTCAACACATCGCCGTGACGCAACGGCAATGACGAAATTCGCTTCTTATTGCGATAAATGCCGTTGGTCGAGCCCTTGTCTCGAATCACAAAAGGATTGCCCACTCTGGTGCGATCGCGCGTGAGCGCCAAATGGATTTGGCTGACAATGGGACTGCGCACCACAATATCGCAAGCTTTAGACGAGCGCCCTAAGAGATAATGCTCGCCTACCAGCGGATATTCCTCCGGTTTGGCACCCGCTGCTGTACCCTTTTCGATCATGAGCTTAGGCACGCGGGCATTGGGCTTCAGCGGAATTTTGGAAAAATCTACATTGGCTTGAACCGTCTGAAAAGCTTGGGTAATAGAGCCCAAAAAAGTCTTGGGCACGGGCCGAGACGGCCCATTACTGGCACCTTTGTGAGGCTGCTTAGGTGGCTGAGGCGGTGGCGAAGTCATATTGCGATACAGGCTATAGGTGCGGCGCAAATCCTAAATGGATAGATGGCCCCATATTAATATGGATAAATAGACTCAATGGATAACGAGACGATTAACGCCCTCGGGCTCAAACCCATATCAGTAGACAATTCATCAACGTACAGTTCATCAACGTACAGTTCATCAACATATAGTTCAACAACGTACAGTTCATCAACGTAATAGTTCAACAACGTAATAGTTCATCAACAGTATAGAAACCAACAGCCTCGACAGGGCAAATTTCGCTCAGAATAGCAATTGCCTTAACGATTTCGCCGACTGCTGCGACTACCGTTATTGACCTTTTCAGACTCTGACTCTGGGGTCAAAAACGCGATCACCAGCAGGCAAATAATCCCCACATTAATCCACACATCCGCCAAGTTAAAGACCGGAAACCGCGTCACTGGAAACACATGTAAGAAATCGACCACTGCCCCAACGAGCAGTCGATCAATGCCATTGCCAAAAGCCCCACTCAAAATAAAAGCCATAGCCCGCCTGCTCCCAGCGATTTGGCAAGCGCACGATCCAACCATAAATGGCCAAAGCAGCGCTCACCGCCATCGACAGCCATTTTAGCCAGGCCCCGTTATCACTGAATAAGCTCCAAGCCGCGCCCGTGTTAATAACGTAGGTAAAGTGCAGTACGCCTGGAATAATTTGCACACTTTCACCCAAATCAAAAGCCTGGACGACCCATCGCTTGGTGAGCTGATCGAGGATGACACCTGCGATCGCAACGATCCAAAAAAGCGGGTTTTTAGGTTTATAGCGCAGTCTCATAAACGAGTCTCAGATAAATTCATGGGCTAAGCAGGTGGGCTCATTGGGTAAATAAGGTCATGACAGTCAGATCATTTGAGTAAAAGATAAGTCAAAAATAAGTAAAAGATTAAGTAAAAGAGTAAAAGAAGCTATCTAGTAAAACAGGGCTTTTCGCATTCCGTAAGACATCAAGGCGATCGCACAAGCCACCATGACTTGACCTGGAATTTGCACCACCGTGTAATCCACCATTGCACTGAGCACAGAACCATCCACCTGCAGCCACCGAAAGATCGAGCCCAAGATCAGATAGCTCAAGCCACACAAATGCACCAGCGCCAAACCGCTCAGCGCTGCCAATGCTAGGCGCTCCAGCGTGGGTTGAGCCCGTCGAAACGCCAGCTTACCGCACAACCACCCAGCCGGAATAAACCCCAGCAAATAGCCAAATCCAGGCTCGCGAAAGTAGTCCGCCCCGGCCCCCTGGGTAAAAACTTGAAAACCAAACCGTTCAAACAACACCATCCCCAAAGCCAAATAGGCAATTTGGGAAAGCGCCGCCGCATTTTTACCCCCCATACAGCCTGTAAACAAGGCCGCACCCACCTGAAACGTCACCCCTAAAGACGACGCGCCCAATTGCCATCCGCCCGATTCCGACCACGGCAGCTTGAACACAAACACCTCTAGCCAAGTGCTCCCAATGGTCAAAATCAGGCCAATCAACGCCCATAACAGCTCAGATGGAGCAAACACGTATCGCTTTCTACCTAACTAATTTCTATCTATTTTACAGAACGTAACTTTTGCGCCGTTTAGCTCAATTCAGCTCAGCCCAAGCTTTAAACTTATCTCCATCTAAGCCCTTTCGCTATCTTTAAAGTTTTTTTGACCACCCTTTGCCAAGAGTCCCCCCAAAAAACCCTATGTTTCCGACCCATCGTCCCCGCCGTTTGCGATCGCACGAAAATCTTCGCCGCATGGTGCGAGAAAACATCCTCACCACCCATGACCTAATCTACCCCCTCTTTGCCGTACCCGGTGATGCCTTTTCAAAAGAGGTGATCTCCATGCCCGGAGTGTATCAGCTCTCCGTCGATAAAATTGTCGAAGAAGCCAAAGAGGTTTATGACCTCGGCATTCCAGCGGTGATCTTGTTCGGCATTCCCACCGAAAAAGACGCCGAAGCGACCGGCGCATGGCACGACCATGGCATTGTCCAAAAGGCTACCGAAGCGATTAAACAAGCGGTGCCCGATCTCATCGTCATCGTCGATACCTGCCTATGCGAATACACCAACCACGGTCACTGCGGCTATTTAGAGGTGGGCGATCTCTCTGGCCGGGTACTGAATGATCCCACCTTAGAACTGCTGAAAAAAACGGCCATTTCTCAGGCCAATGCCGGAGCTGACATCATTGCCCCATCTGGCATGATGGATGGCTTCGTCCAGGCGATCCGCGCAGGTTTAGACGAAGGTGGCTTTGCAGATTTGCCCATTCTTTCCTACGCTGCCAAATACGCCTCGGCCTACTATGGCCCCTTCCGGGATGCGGCTGAGTCAGCGCCCCAGTTTGGCGATCGCCGCACCTACCAAATGGATCCTGCCAACGGTACCGAAGCCATCAAGGAAATTGGCCTAGACATTGCCGAAGGCGCAGATATGCTGATGGTCAAGCCAGCGCTGTCCTATATGGATATTATTTGGCGAGTAAAATCAGCCACGGATCTCCCTGTTGCCGCCTACAACGTTTCTGGTGAATATTCCATGGTCAAAGCCGCCGCCCTGAAAGGGTGGATAGACGAAGAAAAAGTCGTGATGGAAACGATGATCAGCTTTAAGCGCGCTGGTGCAGATTTGATTTTGACTTATCACGCTAAGGACGTGGCGCGGTGGCTAGGCGGTGGCTAGGCGGTAGCTAGCCCAAAAAGCCGCTAATAGGCTTCTGATTTCTTCAACAGCAGTGCCAACACCGTCAATACCAATAGCTGCAGATCATAGGTCGGGCTCCAATGCCGCTGATAGTGCAGATCAAGCTCGACAATTTCTTCAAAGTTTTTGATCGCAGAGCGACCGCTGACCTGCCACTGGCCTGTGAGCCCTGGGCGCACATCTAAGCGTTTCCAGTGGTGGTCGTTGTAGTGCCTAACCTCATCGGCTGTCGGGGGACGAGTGCCCACTAGGCTCATGTCCCCTTTGAGCACATTCCAAAACTGAGGCACCTCGTCTAAGCTGGTTTTTCTCAAGAACTGTCCTACTCGGGTGATTCGAGGATCGGCGGCATTCTTGAAAATCAAACCTTCGGCCTCATTGTCAACATGGGCTTTAAGCTCATCGGCGTTGCTCACCATAGAGCGAAATTCAAATTTGGAAAGGGCGCCCCTGTAGACCAAAGCGTTCTTGAGAATAGAGAATAGGCCCTGGGGAATCGAGCCGAATCGCGATCGCCACCGGCACAAATAAAATGATTAATATACCTAGACCCACTAGCGCCCCCAAAATATCAAGGGTGCGCTTGAAAGCAGAGCGCGTAGAGATATGGGGCAACCGGGGGTAAGGGGGCTGATACAAGCTAGCTCCATACGGCTTATTCATAGTTTCCATATAAAGTACGGCGTTGCATTATATAAAGCATCTATATCGACTAGAGCCTCTATATCGACTAGAGCATCTATATCGACATTAACGATTCGACTGAACGATTCGACTGAACGATTCGACTGAACGATTCGGCTTAACGTACAAGACCTCCCAATCAGGTGATTAAGTTCCACAGATCCCTGTTTTTACTGATTAAGTGCTGATCAGGGCCTGAGTGAATCGTTCGGCATCTCGTTATTTTTACGGAGATTCAAAACTGCGAGAATTATACTAATCGCCTCATTCTTCTACGCGTACGTGGATAACATTCCTGAGGATTTGTCCCAAATCAATAAAATTGGGGCCTGTTTATAAAATATTAGTAAAGCAACCTGCCAAAGTTCAGTATTTCGACCAGTTCTTTCGCCCATTTTTTTAGGCATTTTTTGGGGCATTTTTGGGGCCCGTTCTTTGGTCATTTTTTTGGCCAGGGTCGCTATCGCCCGATCCCTTAGTCCATTGCGTTATGAGAGCTGCTGAGATGGGTTAGAGTAAGGCATTATTGTTTTGAGACTAGCGGCATTGTCATGCAGTCATCCGTTGATCTATCGGAAAACGCCACCTCGCCATTGGCCGATCAGTTGTTGTCTTTATGGCATAAACAACTGCAGGCCGATTTGCCAAACCAAGCCGCAGCAACCCATGCCGCGATTGCCCAATGGCTAGTAGGTGAGCCGCAACGGTTTGCCAAAATGGATGCCACTGAACTCAAGCTGGCGCAAAGTGCGATGGACTATCGCTACCGCATTTTTATCTCTCGCTATTGGGGGCTTTCGCCTGAACGGGCCTATCAAAGGCTGCTACAAAAGCTAGGCGGCCTTTTCCTGATTCGCAGCAAAATTCGCACTTGGATTGCCCTGAGTCGCGATCGCAAGCGAGCCGTCAAGGATGTGCTGCAAGAGGTGATTCAAGAACTGTTGCAAAGCGATCGCCATATGCGCCAACAAGCAGAATGGATTGGCCAATGCACAACCCGCGCGAGTCTGCGAAATTTGCTCACCTTGGCCACGGTTGAAGAATATTGTCTGCGGCCAATTCGCAATCAGCCTCTGCTGGTCTATCGTTTTGTCAATTATTTGAAGCGATCGCAGCGCGGCGGCATGACCCAAGTGCCCAGCAGCGAACTCATTCAGCTCATCTCCGAAGAAATCGGCACTGACGAAACCGATAGTCCCCTCAGCCTGCTCGATTTTGAAGCGCTCGATCGCTACGAAATCCAAAAAGAACTTGAAGCCCAGCAGGCCGCTCGCCAACGCGTCAAGCAGCAGTTTGCGGACTATCTTCACGAAACGTTGGGCGAAACCGCCGTGCAGTGGCTAGAGCTACATCTCCAAGGCTATGCCCAAGACACCATCTCTCAGCAGCTCAATCTCAGCGTCCGCGAAGCTTACCGCCTACGCGAAAAAATCAGCTACCACGCCATCCGCATTTTCACCCTCAAAGAGCAGCCTGATCTGGTATTTTCCTGGCTGAAAACCTCTTTAAAACAAAATAATCTTGGCCTGACCCCTACCGAATGGGACAGCTACTGGCACACATTGTCCGCTGATCAGCAAAAAATGCTCACCGCATTCAAAGCTGGCGAGACGATTCAAGCCGTTGCCCGTACCTTTGAGCTGAGCGAGAAACAGGTCACCAGCAAATGGGCCGAACTTTATCTCAAGGCCCAAGCCCTACGCATGGATAAGGCCAACGCCAGTTAGATAAGCGCTAGCGCCTGAGACTAAACCTCGCACCTCTCGAACCTAGTGCCTCTCGAACCTAGCACCTCTCGAACCTAGTGCCTCTCGAACCTAGTGCCTCTCACGATGAGCTTGAGCCATCAAGTCTTAGAAGATCGCCTAGCGTCCATTATCCGAGAAAAATTGAGCTTGAACTCACTCAGCCCCACCAAGCTCCCTGGCTCACTGTCCCAGGATGCCGACAATACGCCATAGGTCAATCCCAATACGCCCAACCCAAAGCAACCCATGGTTACCAACAGCACAGCTACCGGCGGCAGATCAACAATTTCGTGGCTCTGCAAGTAATAGGCCAAAAAGAAAACGCCTACCCCCAAAAAGACCGGACTGCCTGAAAGGACGGCCATCCGGCGTAGCATCCGATTGCTCACCTCTGGGGGAATCGCACCGCTATCTGAGGTGCGATCGCGCCGCTGCTGTGAACGATTGACCTGATCGGCTTTTTTCCCAGACTGCTTTCGAGCACGCTGGCGATTGCTCGCCAAAATCTCGTCGGCCTTAGCCTGAGCTCTAGCCGAAACATCAGAGACATTTTCTTGAGAGGATTTCAGGGATGCTGCCGCCAGCTTCTCGCCACTGTCTCCACCATCACTGCCGCTTTTTTTGCGCCCAGCCCGCTTGGCCTTAGGCTCAAACGGCAAACTTTCTCGACTCGTCCCAGAGTTTTGCCCAGACTTAGCAGCCATCTCAAACCCTACCCATCAAATCTTACGTCTTTCAATCCTGCTCTTTATTATCAGGTCTTCTGTTTATTCGATTATTAGACCTGCTTTTTTGAGAGAAACTCAGAGCATAAGAAAAACTCAAAACACACGCAGCCTAATATAGGACATGACTTTCACACGCCCTCCTCAAAGCAATCAACCCTAACGGCGAATACCAAGCTTCTTAATTAAAGCTTTGTAGCGCTCAGCATCTTGCTTAATCAGATATGCCAACAAGCGCTTACGCTGACCAATCATTTTCATCAGGCCGCGACGGGAAGAATAATCCTTTTTATTTTTTTGCAGATGCTGGCTGAGGGTATTAATCCGATCAGTCAACATTGCAATTTGCACATCGACAGAGCCCGTGTCAGTTTCATGTACCTGATGCTCACCGATGATTTCCTGTTTACGTTCTTGAAGCAGAGCCATACGCTTAGAAGTTTATTAGACAAAAGTTACTGTTCACAGATTCAATATCCTATCACAGGCAACAGGCTACTACACAGAAGCTAGGGTTACACCAGATAGGCTCTCTGATATCATCTGCCGGTACTGACTTTTTTGCTTCATGCCTTTCATTTGGGCAATCAAAGCCTTGCTCTTAAAGAGCTGCACCGTGGGCGTACCGGTAATACCCGCCGATTCAGCCACCTCGGCATCTTCGACAATATCAATTTCAACATAGTGAATTTGGCTATCAAATTCATCCACAACTTTGCTCAAAATAGGCTTTAGGGTATGGCAAGGGCCGCAGGTGGGCGAAGCGTACTTCACTAAAATGGGGCGATCGCTCTCATGGTACAACCGCCTCAGCGCGTAGCCGCCCACATGTCGAGTCACTGCCAAATCAAACTCCTCGGCCTGTTTTGCGGCCTGAGCAGCGATTTGTTCAGCCGTAGGTGCTACAGCCGATGAATCTGCTACCGCCGCAGCCTGATCACCCCCGTGATCTTCACTTTGGTGAAATTCCTGAATTAAATGATGCTCGCTCAGCCACCGCTCAGCAAGCAACGCTGCCATACAGCCCGTGCCCGCTGCCGTCACAGCTTGGCGATAGTCATGATCTTGAACATCGCCCGCAGCAAATACCCCTTCTACACTGGTCGCCACCGATCCAGGCTGGGTCACAATGTAGCCGACCGTATCCAACGCTAGCTGCCCTGCAAACAACGACGTATTGGGCCTGTGCCCGATCGCATAAAACAGCCCTCGCACGGGCAACTCACTTTCCTCTCCAGTTACAGCATGGCGAATTTTCAGCCCTTCTAAGCGCTCGTCGCCATACACGTCAGTCGCCACGGTTTGCCAGTGAACGCTCACTTTGGGATTGCTCATCACCCGATCTTGCATCGCCTTACTGGCCCGCATGGTTTCTCCCCGCACCAGCAAATGCACCTGGGAGCCATATTTGGTCAAATACACCGCTTCTTCCGCCGCCGAGTCACCGCCACCAATCACCGCTAGCGACTCGTTTTTAAAAATAGGTGTGGCCCCATCACAAATCGCACAGGCTGAAATCCCTTGACTCCACAGCCGCTGCTCGGAAGGGAGCCCCAACCGTTTGGCGGTAGCGCCCGTGGCAATAATCACACTATGTGCCTTTACAACGCGATCCTCAGAGCGAAGCACAAAAGGCCGCTGGCTAAAATCCACCTCAATCACATCTTCAGTCACCAGCTCTGCGCCCCAGCGCTCTGCCTGAGCCTTCATGTTATCCATCAGCTCAGGGCCGGTAATACCATTGGGAAAACCCGGAAAATTTTCCACTTCAGTCGTGGTCATCAGTTGCCCACCCGGCAACCCGCCTGCCTCATAGCCTTCAAACATAAACGGCTTCAGATTCGCTCGCGCTGCATAAATCGCCGCAGTATAGCCTGCTGGGCCAGAACCAATAATCACGATATTTTCCACCGCAGCGCCCTTCACCTCACCGCCATTCTCTGAGCTAGGCGATGTTTTGCTCGGCGCACTGGATGCAGATTTAGATGAACTCATGATGACTACGCTTAACTCCTGTTCATGTAGTGTAACAGTTTTACTTCTTTAAATGACGCGATAAATGACGCGACCGCAATGACGCGATAAATGACGCGACCGCAATGACGCGATAAATGACGCAAACCACACTTGCATCCTCTGTACACCTACAGAGAGCACTCAGATCACTTCCCGCTCAGCGTATCCGTAAATCCGCTGCAATCCTTTATACCTAACAGCTTTGCTTGATATCTTCCAGGCTGCTGAGGGAATTTAAAGGGGGTAGGCAAAGCAAGTCATCTTCAATGATTCAGGTATTGCGTTCTCAGAAGGCTTCCATGAACCAACACACCCGCTCTGATCACCACTCCAAAGGTGATACAAAAGGTGATGTTCTTCACTATATATATGGTGTATTTATTCGTGGCCTATTAGGCACGGCTCTTAGTGCAGCCGCTATCGGCCCGGTGATGGCTATTTCACCCCAGCCGTCAGCAGACACTTTGGCGAACAGCCCAGATTCCACGTCCCCTCTTTCTGCCGCACCTCAATCCTCTCGGCGCAGCACCCAGCTTGCCGGACGAACCATCCAAAGAAGCGAAGTCCGCTCTATTTGGCTAGATCGCGAAACTATTGTCACAGCCGGTTCACGTGAGGGCCTTGCCAGGGTATTTGAGCGCTTCAAAGCGGCAGGCATCAACACCGTCTTCGTAGAAACGGTGAATGCGGGCTATCCCATTTACCCCAGCCAGGTCGCCCCTGAGCAAAACCCCCTCACCCGCCAGTGGGATCCTCTGCAAGCCGCCGTCGATTTGGGCAAAGCCCACAACATGGAAATCCACGCCTGGGTTTGGATTTTTGCTGCTGGCAACCAGGCTCACAATCCTCTGGTGGGTCAGCCCGCTAGCTACCCCGGCCCCATCCTCAGCGCCCGCCCCGACTGGGCTGGCTATGATCGCAGCGGCAATTTGATCATCCCTGGCCAAACCAAACCCTTCCTCGATCCGGCCAACCCTGAAGTGCGCCAATACCTCTTTGACCTACTGGGTGAAATCGCCAGCCGCTACGACGTCGATGGCATCCAATTCGACTACATTCGCTACCCGTTTCAAGATGCCGCCAACAACCGCACCTTTGGCTACGGCACCGCCGCTCGCCAGCAATTTCAACAGCTCACTGGTGTAGACCCCATCGAGCTCTCGCCCCAAAATAGAGATCAGCGCCAGCGCTACCTCTGGAACCAATGGACAGCCTTCCGCATTCAGCAAGTCACCTCCTTTGTTTCTGAAGCCTCCCAGCGCCTGCGTCGCCAGCGCCCCGAGCTGATTCTTTCAGCCGCCGTCTTTGCCGACGACACCTACAAACGCCAACAAGAGATTCAACAGGACTGGGAAGATTGGGCCGATCAGGGCCTAGTCAACTGGATTGTGCTGATGAGCTATGCCAGTAACACCCGAGACTTTGAAGCGCTGATTCGCCCTTGGGTCGTGGAATCGAGCTATCGCTCTACCCAGGTGATTCCGGGCATTCGGCTCTTGAATTTGCCAGCCGCCGCCGCCTTAGACCAGCTCCAACTGCTAGGCCAGTTGGCCACCAGCGGCTATGCCCTGTTTGCCGCCGACAATCTCAATGGAGAAATGCAGGCCATGCTTGCCAGCACCCAAGGGGAAAACCAGCAGGCAGCCATGCCGTCCGATGAACTTGCGATCGCTCTACCCGCGGCCAATAATGCGCGAACCGTCTGTTTGGACAGTGGCAACGAGCCGCAGCCAGCTATTTTGCTGCAACTGAAAAAATGTGATGGGTGGTTTGGGTGCGATCGTCATTCCCAGGTATTCACCGAGTACACTTAATCCCTCTCACTTTCATCAACCAAACATCGATAGAACGCAATTGCAGCAGGGCAATCTAACAGGTACATAGCTCTAAGACTCCCCCAGTGCCTCATGCCGCAATCAGAACACCATTTACGAATTGAAGCTGGTCGCACCGAGGCTCAGTATTGGCGAGATTTGTGGCGATACCGAGAACTGTTTTACTTTTTGGCTTGGCGAGATATTTTGGTTCGCTATAAGCAGACAGTAATTGGGATTGCCTGGGCACTCATTCGGCCTTTTTTAACCATGCTGGTGTTTACGGTGGTGTTTGGTAATTTGGCTCAGTTACCGTCAGAAGGCGTACCTTATCCTATTCTTGTTTTTTCGGCGATGCTACCTTGGCAGTTTTTCGCGAATTCTCTTTCAGAGAGCAGCAACAGCCTGATTAATAACGCCAACTTAATTTCTAAGGTGTATTTTCCCAGGCTGGTTGTACCAACAAGCGCGGTGGTAGTGAGCTTTGTCGATTTTATGATTTCGGGAAGCATTTTAATTGGGTTAATGGCTTGGTACAATTTTGTGCCGAGCTGGCGAATTGTGACATTGCCGATATTTATTGCGATCGCCTTTGTAGCCTCTATGGGAGCGGGGCTATGGCTATGCTCTTTAAATGTGCAATACCGAGATTTTCGTTATATTGTTCCTTTTATTGTTCAATTTGGGCTATATATTTCTCCAGTTGGATTCAGCAGCAGCATTGTGCCAGAACAATGGCGATTACTGTATTCACTAAATCCAATGGTAGGGGTCATTGATGGATTTCGCTGGGCAATTCTCGGAGATAGCTCTCAGATTTATTTGCCTGGTTTTTTGCTTTCTATGGCTCTCGTATCGACAATCTTTATCACTGGAATTGAATACTTTCGCAAAATGGAACGGATATTTGCAGATGTAATATAGCTGAGAGATAACTTAACCATTCACTTATGGCTATCTGACCACGGTTTCTATCTGGCTACCTTACTCTTAGCCGAGTTCTATGCTGACAAATCCCTATGTCTAACACTGTTATCCGCGTTGAAAATTTAGGCAAGAAATACACTATTGGGCGCAATCAAGAAGCAGAACGTTATACGGCTTTGAGAGATGTGATTGCTAACGGTGCCAAAGGACTTGTTGAGAGGCTTAAGCATCCTCACCTCACATCTCATCAACCAAGTTCGGAAGAATTTTGGGCATTAAAAGATGTTTCCTTCGAAATTAAGCAGGGCGACAGAGTAGGCATCATTGGCCGAAATGGAGCAGGAAAATCAACATTGCTCAAAATCTTAAGTCGAATTGTAGAACCTACCCTAGGTGTTGTTGAATTACGTGGACGGGCATCTAGCTTATTGGAAGTTGGCACTGGATTTCATCCTGAATTGTCAGTAAGAGAAA
>JAAUPS010000046.1 GCA_012033015.1 Phormidesmis sp. RL_2_1 | reverse complement strand
CAACGAGATCGGCAGTCAAGACGACGGCAGTCAAACGACCGGCAGTCAAGACGACCGGCAGTCAAGCGACCGGCAGTCAAACAACCGTAAGTATAGACCACGCTGGGCGTCGCTATCAGTTGCAGACAAAGTTAGTGGTCGGGGCCGATGGGGCGCGCTCAGCAGTACGCGATCGCGCTCAAATCAAAACCTTGGGTTGGAAATACTGGCAGTCTTGCATTACGGCTGTACTTGAGCCCGAAAAGTCTCACCGCAACACCGCTTACGAAAAGTTTTGGCCCAGCGGCCCTTTTGCCATTTTGCCCTTACCCAACAACCGCTGCCAAATAGTCTGGACAGCGCCCCATGCCGAAGCCCAAGCCCTACTCGATCTGCCCAAAGAACAGTTTGTCAAAGCGCTAAAAGATCGCTACGGCAACGATATGGGCGATCTAAAGCTGGTGAATGAGCCCATGCTGTTTCCGGTACAACTGATGCAAAGCCGAGCCTATGTTCGCCCCGGTATAGCCCTGATTGGAGATGCGGCCCACTGCTGTCATCCCGTCGGGGGACAAGGTCTGAATATGGGTATTCGAGACGCCACAGCCCTAGCCGAGATTATTCAACAAGCTGCCCAACACGGCGAAGACTTTAGCCATCTCAACGTGCTGAAGCGCTATGAGCGTTGGCGCAAAACCGAAAACTGGTTTACCTTAAGCCTGACCGATCTGCTCAATCGTGCTTTCTCCAACCAATTTTTACCCCTGGTTATGGCCCGTAGAGCCGGTATCTGGCTGCTTGACAGCATCAGCCCGCTGAAGCGTCTCATCTTGCAACTGATGACAGGATTTTTTGGGAAATTACCCGCCAAAGCAAAATAGACCATGCCGACAACTGTTGCCCTGATTGCCCACGATAGTCAAAAAAATGCCCTGGTAAACTTCGTCAATGAGTATGCCAAATTGCTGTCTCGCTATCAGCTCATTGCCACAGCCACAACGGGCGATCGCATTTTGCAAGCCATCGCGCCTGACAGCTCACTCACCCTCAAAAAATGTCTGCCTGGTGCCATGGGTGGCGACATCCAAATTGCCGCCTTAGTCGCCGAAAATCAAATTGCTGCCGTTATTTTCCTCACCGATTCTCTCAGTACGAACCACTGCACCGCCGATGTGAACACCATGCTGCGGATGTGCCAATTGCATAACGTTCCGCTCGCCACTAACCTAGCGACGGCCCGCGCTGTAGTGCTCTCCTTGGCCAAAAGCCGAATTGCCCATCTGATCTTCAACCCGGTGTCGGGCCAAGGCAACCCCAATCAAGATCTCAAGCTGATTCGCCAAATCTTAGAGCCTCAGATTCAAGTCAATGTGATCTGTACAGAGGTCGGCATCAGCCCAGGAGAGCAGGCCCGTGAGGCGATCGCCGCTGGCACCGATCTGATCTTGGCCTCTGGCGGCGATGGTACGGTCTCAGCCGTCGCCGAAGCGATCATGCAAACTGACACACCCTTGGGCGTGATTCCTCGGGGAACTGCCAACGCCTTTTCGGTTGCCTTGGGCATTCCCACCAACCTGCGCGCCGCCTGTGAGACCATTCTGGCCGGGACAACCAAGCAAGTAGATGTTGCCACTTGTAATGGTGCGCCCATGGTCTTACTCGCGGGTATTGGCTTTGAAGCGGAAACAGTAGAGCGAGCCAACCGAGAAATGAAAAATCGGCTGGGGATTTTGGCCTACATTTTAGCCGGGATGCAGCAGTTAGCAGATCAAGAAGTTTTTGAAGCCGATATAGACATCAACGGGCAGGTCAATAAATTTCAGTGCGTGGCCATCACCGTTGCCAATGCCGCGCCACCGACATCGGTCATGGCCCAAGGCTTTGGTGAAGTACTCGCAGACGATGGCCTGCTAGATGTCACCATTGGCCTCACCCCGCTCGAAGCCCAAGGTTTAGGCGCACGCCTACAGGGCATGGGGGCGATCGCAGATTTGCTCACCGCAGCACTAGTCAAGCGCCCCGCCCAAAACGAAGATATCCTCAGCCTGCGGGTACCTGCGATTAAAGTCACCACCCATCCCCCTCAAAAGGTGGTCGTCGATGGTGAAATCGTTGGCACCACACCCGTAGCGTTTCAATGCATCAGTAAGGGGCTGACGATTCTGGCCCCCATTGCCACTGAATAGCCCTTGACCCACGCTGGTATCCCTCGGCAGGCACGTCTAAGCCGCTTCACTGCTTTCTGATACCGACATTTGGCGCTCGACGGTTTCAATTTCAGCATTGGTTGCCGCTAGCCGCGCTTCCAAAAAATCACGAATGGCCTTGAGGCGCTTCAGCTTGTACTGTTTGTAATCTGGATAAGCAGCCTGATGAGGCCCACAGCAAAAAGGAAAAAACATCGCCCACAAAACCCAATGACATCACCCATAAGGTAACGATAGATGCTGATTTCTGCAATTTTGATTTGCAATTTTGATTTCTGCAATTTCTGCAATTTCTGCAATTGATTCCTGCTATTTTGAATCGATGAGTGCGATCGCCTTTATCCCCATTGACCTAGCCCATTACGCTGACTGCTGTGTACAGTTTCGGCGAGATGCCATGGCGATTAGTTTTACAGATGGCGTCCAGCGCTTTGACAGCAGCAGCGGCGATCAGCACCAGCAGTACTTAGATTGGCTACAAGGGCTGATTGAGGCATTCCCCGCAGGCTGCGTGCATGTTGTCGAAGACAATCGCATCATCGGCCAAATTGAAATGCACCTACGAGGTCAGCAGACCCTCGCCTACGTCAACATGCTTTATTTGGTGCCCGATGCCAGAGGCCGAGGCTTAGGCGATCAGCTTCACGATTATGTCATGCAAGTCTTTCGTCAAGTAGGCGTCGTCAAAGCCCAGCTCTCCGTCAGCCCAACCAATCAGCGCGCCCTCAGCTTTTATCAAAAGCACGGATGGCAAGATTTAGGCCCACGGCCAGACGATCCGGACGTGCATTTGATGGAGCTTACGATTGCCCATGAGTGATCTCAACTTTGATTCTCGACGCCCGTTTGGTTCAAATCGCTCCACATCACCAGATATCACCTTTAGATCTGGGCCTAGATCTAGACAATGAATATAGCGTTGGTCGCTTGGCCGAGATACAGTTCTCAGGCTGAAAGTTTTATTGTGGATAGTAATCCGGCTGGGCAATGGCACGCAGTCGAGAAAAAAACGTTGGTGCCAAAGTGTTGACTGGCCTTAAGTCCTAATTGGAATAAAAGGCTTGGGCCAGGTATCAGCTTGACGCCAACTTGTTGTAACAACGTCAGACTGTCGCCTTGCCCCCAATGTTCGACAATTTTTCCGTGACTGACCCGATCAATGTGCATAATCGCAAATCGAACGGTTTTACCCGTAGGCGGTAGCCCCCGAAACTGGCCCAAGTGAGTCCCAGTAAAAAATCCCCTGGTGATGACAGTATCTTTATGGGCGACCACTTGATCGAACAAATGACGTCCATCGGGAAACGCGTTGTATACCTCAGTGCCTGTGCGAATAAATTCTGCCTGGGAAAGGGGAGAAGCTATCCCCGCCATGTGAGCAACTAAATGGGGTGAAAGTAGCGCTAAACCCTCATGCAGGCGGCGATTATCAAAAGATTTATAAAACTGCAGAACCAAGGCTTTGTTTTGCGTGGCCAGTAGGTCATAGAACATGGATAGGGGTGAAATCCTATGGATGCATGGGTTGTCAGAAATTATACGTTAGCCAGCGATCCGGCATGAGATCTCGAAAAATCCCTACTTTCCTGTTAATCACCCCTTTAATCACCCCTTTAATTACCCCCTTTAATCATCCCTGAGAAAAGAGAACTTTAGAAGAGCCCAACAATGATTAATATCAGGAAACAACCCGCAGCGATGTGCTGCTCATGCATACCGCATCTACGCTGGTGTCGTTCCCCCGCTACCTCGCGCCTTTCGAGCCACCAAATATACTGATGAAATTACTGAGTCATTAAATCCAAATCATTCAGCCGATAGCCCATGCCGTGCACGGTTTCAATTAGGTTAGCGCTAGCGCCAGCGGCTTTGAGCTTTTGGCGGAGGCCACGAATATGAACCTTCACCGTGTGCTCTTCAGGCGGACATTCGAGTGACCAAGCATGTTCGATCATGGCACTGCGGCTGAGCACGCGGCGACCGTTGCGCAACAGCAGCTCCAAAAGGGCGTATTCTTTGGGTGTTAAATGAATAGGATTTGGCCCGTAGCTGACGTCGTAAGTGCTAGGGTCAAGGTGCAAATCGCCCCATTCGAGAATGGGAGAAGGAGTGCCGCTGCCCCGCCGCAACAAGGCTCGAATCCGGGCAAAAAGCTTTTGCAAATCGACGGGCTTGACGACGTAGTCATCGGCCCCTGCATCTAGTCCGGCCACTTCGTTGTAGACGGTATCACAGGCCGTGAGCATGAGTATGGGGAGGGTGTAGCCGTGCGATCGCAATCTTTCACACAGGCTAATGCCATCTAGTTCTGGCAGCATCACATCTAGCAGCATCAGGTCATAGTCGAGCACCTTAGCCTGATGCCATCCGGTTTCTCCATCCGCTGCAATATCGACAATATAACGCTGGTCGCTGAGCGCCTCTGCCAATGTCTCTGCAAGGCGTACATCATCTTCAACCAAAAGAATTCTCATATAGCTAGAGACGTTGATGGCAAAAGAGCAGATAAAACGCTTAATCTGGTCATTCCCTCAATTTTTTTGTCTTCCTAATTTGTATTTCTATTTGTATTTCTATTGGTATTCCTACTGGTATTTCTACTTTGTATTTTCTAATGGGGGTTCCCTCATGGGTAGACCCTAATCTTGTATTGCCTAACCTTAGATATTGCCTAAGCTTTATCTGTTCATACATCCCCCAATTTTGTCACGCACCCAGCGCTGTACTTTTGGGTGCGTGAGACTTTTTAACATAATGAAATGCTACAGATTGAGGGGTATCTGTCAAAGTTTTGCAAAACAAATGAAACGAAGTTTCAACATTTATTTCGTAGGCTTATTCTTTCCGTTTTCTTTACCATTTCCTGATCCGTTTCCTTACTTGCGGTGTGCAATGCTCTAGTGCAACAGCCTCATGCAAGCTGCCTGACGCGATCGCAGCAGCCTAAGAGGTGCTCAAAAACTGCTTATTTAAGACGTTCATTTTGGAGAAAATTATTGATGTCTCTTCCGCTGCTAGAGTATACTGCAAGCTCTCAAAATCAACGGGTAAGCGGCTTTGAAGTGCCCGGTGATGAGCAGCCTCGAATTTTTAACACCGATAATCTGCTGGTTCCTTTAGAAATGGATACCTTAATCCAGGCAGCTTATCTTCAGATTTATCATGAGCAGCAAATGCTCACCCACAACCGTGAGCGATTTTTAGAGTCTCAGCTCAGAGCAGGGCAAATCACCGTTCGCAATTTTATTCGCGGGCTGCTTTTGTCGGACTCTTTTAGACGGTTGACCTTTGAGAGTAATAATAACTATCGCTTTGTTGAAATTTGTATTCAGCGGGTTTTAGGGCGACAGCCCTACGGCGATCGCGAAGCTTTAGCTTGGTCCATTGTGCTCGCTACCAAAGGGATTCAAGGCTTTGTAGACGATCTGCTCAACAGTGAAGAATACCTCAGTAACTTTGGTGATAACATCGTTCCTTATCAGCGGCGGCGGATTTTGCCGCAGCGGGCAAAAGGCGACATCACCTTTGCCCACACGGCCCGCTATGGCACTGACTATCGCGATAGACTGCCAGAGCCTAGCCCTGTACGCAGCACCTCAGGCGCTAGCAACCTAGGCTATCTGCGCTGGGACTGGCAAAAGAATCCGCCCAAAGGGTTGGAAAAAGCTTGGCTAAGGCTCTTTTATAGCGGCATGATCGCAATTGTTGTGATCTTCCTATTCACGCTGTTGGGCCTCTAAACCGATGGGCTCTCGCTACGACGCGTCCGCTATTATCGTTGTAGCGTTAGCGATCGCCAATGTGAGAGATTTTACCTTCCTGTCAAGTGGCTCAGGTGTCCTTTTAGAGGGCGTCCTTTTAGGAGGCGTCCTTTTGGGGGGCGCCCTTTTTTGGTATTACTGCCAAGAGGTCATCCGGCGTCGGCACATCGAAACGGTGCTACGCCAAAAGACTGAGCGCGAACGCCTCATGGTTCAAATCGCCCATCAGATTCGTCAGTCTTTAGATATTGACGAAGTGCTGACGACCACCGTTGCAGAAGTCCAGCGGTTTTTTCAAGCGGATCGGGTGTTGATTTACCGCTTTGAGCCAGATGGCACTGGCCGTGCAACCCACGAAACCGTTTTGCCACCTTACCCCAAAGTTTTAAACCGCACCTTTGATCAAGAAGTCTTTCCGCAGCAATACCATCAGGCTTACGCCCTAGGCAAAGTTCGCAGCATCGGCAACATCAACCAGGCAGATGTGGAGCCTTGTTTGGTGGATTTTGTTAAGCAGCTTGAGGTTCAAGCCAAGCTGGTGGTGCCGATTATTCAGAACAATCGCAGCAATCCCAAAAGCCATACCTCAAAACACAATACCGCAAACAGCGAACCGACCCTGTGGGGCCTATTGATTGCCCATCAATGCAGTCATCCTCGCCAGTGGCAAGATTGGGAAGTCGAGCTGATGAAGCAACTGGCAACCCAAGTGCGATCGCCATTAAACAATCCGAACTTTACAACCAGCTTCAGCAGCTCAATACCCAGCTAGAGCAGCGCGTACAGCAGCGCACTGCCCAGCTTGCCAGCGCCAACAGCGCGCTGCAGGCAGAAATTATCGAACACCAGCGCACAGAAGTCGCCCTGCGCCATAAACACGACACCCTCAACGCGCTCATTACCGCCTCCCCTCGGGCCATCTTTATGCTGGATGCCACCGGACATGTCAAGATTTGGAACCCAGCCGCCCAGCGGATGTTTGGCTGGAGTGAGGCCGAGGTGTTAGATCGACCCAGCCCCGTTTCATTAGAAGTCCCCTGGGAAGAATGCCCTAGCCTGCAAACCTGCATTCTCCAAGGCGACACCTACACTCGAGTCGAAATGCGGCGGCCCCACAAAGACGGCACCGAGATTGACCTCATCTGTTCTGCCGCCCCCCTGTACGACACCGAAGGCAACATCAGCGGCATCGTGGCGGTCATTGTCGATATCACCGCCCAAAAGAAACGAGCCGAAGCCTTACGATTGCTGCAATCGGTCGTGGTCAATACCCATGATGCCGTGATCATCACCGAATCAGAACCCTTCGATCATCCCGGCCCTCGCATTCTTTATGTCAACGCCGCTTTTACCCGCATCACCGGGTACGAACCAGAAGAAGTACTGGGCAAAACCCCTCGACTGTTGCAAGGCCCCAAAACCGATCGTGCCGAACTTGATCGGGTGCGCACGGCCCTCTCCAAATGGCAGCCCGTCACCGTCGAAGTGATCAACTATCGCAAAGATGGCTCAGAGTTTTGGAATGAATTTAGCCTCGTGCCCGTTGCCGATACCACTGGCTGGTACACCCACTGGATCGCCGTGCAGCGTGACACCACCAGCCGTAAACAAACAGAACAAGCCCTACTGCAAAGAGAGAAAAACTTTCGCACGCTGATTGAAAATGCCCTAGACATCATCATGATCTTGGATCTAGACGGCACCATTGGCTACATTAGCCCCTCTGTAGAAAAAGTACTGGGCTACGTGGCCACCGCGCTAGTAGGGCAAAACGTCCAGACATTTATCCATCCAGAGGACTGGCAAACCCATCGATATATGCCAGAGGCAACGCTACGCGATCGCCTACTGAGCACCACCCAACCTCAAGATCTCCAAAGCCCGATAGAATTTCGCCACCGCCATCAAGACGGCTCTTGGCGCATTTTAGAAGCCGTCAGTCAGCCCTTTATAGACAGTGGCGAGAGTTTGCGGGTCATCGTCAATGCTCGCGACATTACCGAGCGCAAACGACTCGATGAAACCAGACTAGCCCTCGAAAGAGAGAAAGAACTGAGCGCCCTAAAAACTCGATTTTTCTCCATGGCTTCCCACGAATTTCGCACCCCCTTAAGCACAGCTTTGGCCGCCGCCCAAGTGTTAGAAAATTCTCAAACCGCCTGGGACAACACCGCCAAACGACTGCGAAACCTGCACAGAATTCAAGATTCGGTCAAAAACACAGTACAGCTCCTAGACGACATTTTGACCATTAACCGGGCTGAATCAGGTAACTTGGCCTTCAATCCAAAGCCATTGGCCCTAGAACTATACTGTGCTCACTTTGTCGAAGAAATGCAGCTCAGCGCTGGTGACAACTATCCCCTAAGCTTTACGAGCCAAGGCAAGCCCTATTCCATTAGCCTAGATGAAAAACTGTTGCGATCAATACTATCTAATCTGCTATCCAACGCGATTAAATATTCTCCCCAAGGCGGCAAAATTGCTGTCATGCTGGAGTTTTACCCTCAGGCCGTCATGATTCGAGTGCAAGATCAAGGGATTGGAATTGCCTTAGACGATCAAAAGCGGCTGTTTGAACCCTTCCATCGCGGCAAGAATGTTCGCAATGTTCCCGGTACCGGGCTAGGACTAGTGGTCGTAAAAAATGCGTGGATTTACATCAAGGCAAGATTATCATCGACAGTGAAGTCGGCGTAGGGACAACCTGCGTAGTGACCTTACCCCTCAGATAATCAGTCCAGATAATCAGTCCAGATAATCAGCCCAGATAATCAGTCCAGATAATCAGCGATAATTAATCCAAATCATTCACTCCAATCATTCACCCAGCCTTAGCGCTGTGGCCATAGCATTTCCGCTTGTGTCTATTCTCACACCGATTCACGATTGGTTCACGCAGCAAGGTTGGCAGCCCCTTGCCTTTCAATCAGAGACTTGGCAGGCCTACCTATCGGGAAAAAGTGGCCTCATTCAAGTGCCCACAGGTTCAGGGAAGACCTACGCTGCGGTGATGGGGCCGATGGCACAAATGCTGGCAGCGGCCAACCAGGTCAACCAGGCCAACAGGATCAACAAGGCCAACGAGGCCAACAAGACCAACAAGGCCAACAAGACCAACAAGGCCAACAAGACCAACAAGACTGACGAAAAAACGGATAACCCTCTAGATAAGCCTCTCCTTCAGAACATCAAAGGACTGCAACTGCTATACATTACGCCGTTGCGATCGCTCTCTCGAGACATTGAAGCATCCATTCGTCGTCCCATTGATGAAATGGGCTGGCCGATTACGGTAGCGTCGCGCACAGGCGACACCACCGCTTCAGCAAAGCGACGGCAGATTCAGCAAATGCCGAATATTTTAATTACCACGCCCGAGTCGTTGGCCGTGCTGTTGTCCTACAAGCATTCACTCAAGCGGTTCAGCGCGTTACGCGGCGTGATTTTAGATGAGTGGCATGAGCTGATGGCCTCCAAACGAGGCACACAGACAGAGCTTTGTCTGTCGCACCTAAGGGCACTCAACCCAGCGGTGCAAACCTGGGCAATTTCGGCGACATTGGGCAATTTGCCAGAAGCAGCAGCAGCAGCGACAGGGCTCAGCAGTACTCCGATGATCATCCAGTCAAATATTCAGCGGGAGATCGTGATTACCAGTGTGCTGCCCACATCAGTAGATAGCTTTCCATGGGCTGGGCACTTGGGCCTGCACATGTTTGAAGCACTAGTGGCCGCATTGGATATTGAGCGTTCTACCCTGATATTTGTCAATACGCGATCGCAAGCCGAACGCTGGTTTCAAGCACTGAGTTTCGCCTTACCTGAGCATGAACAAGCTTTGGCTTTGCACCACGGCTCCATTGATTTTGAAACCCGACTAGCCATCGAAGCAGGGCTCAAATCAGGGGCGATCAAATGGGTCGTGTGCACCTCTTCTTTAGATTTGGGAGTAGATTTTCAACCCGTAGAGCGCGTCGTTCAAATCGGCAGCGCCAAAAATCTCGCGCGGTTACTACAGCGGGCAGGGCGTTCTGCCCATTTACCCGGTGGCACCTCAGAAGTGTTCTTTTTACCGACCCATGCGCTAGAGCTACTCGAAATATCTGCTTTCCGACGAGGCTTAGCCGCAGGGCAAATAGAGCCGCGCCACAGCTTAAATAAACCCTATGACGTCCTGATTCAGCATTTAGTAACGCTGGCCTGTGGAGACGGATTTACCGCACCAGAGACCCTAGCTGCAGTCCAAAAGACATTGTCTTACCAGCGGCTGACATCCGCCGAGTTTGACTGGATTTTGGACTTTTTGCAGCATGGGGGCCAGTGCCTCAAAGCCTATCCGCGCTATCAAAAGCTGGTAGAAAAAGAGGGCGTATATAGCATTGCAACCCCGCAGATTGCTCGCCTGCACAAGCTCAGCATTGGCACGATTACCGGTAATCAACAGATTAAAATTGCCTATGCCAAGGGCCGCCAAATTGGCACAGTCGAAGAAAGCTTTGTCTCAAGACTGAAAAAAGGAGACGTGTTCTTTTTGCAGGCAGGCAGCTTGAGTATTTTCAGATCAAAGATATGACCCTGTATGTCAAAAATGCGAAAAAAAAGTCAAAGGTGGTACCGGTGTGGAGCGGCGGGTATTTATCCATTTCAGATCAGTTGAGCCAATCTCTGCGAGCAGAGATTACCCAGGCTAAGGCAGGCAACGTCAGCCCAGAAGTGGAATGCATTATGCCAATTTTGGCGACGCAGGATCGGCTGTCTCACTTGCCCGATGCCAATCAGTTTTTAATCGAATGTTGCCGCACGCGCGAAGGCCAACACCTCTATGCCTATCCCTTTGAGGGACGCAATGTCCATCAGGGATTAGGATTGCTTTGGGCCTACCGATTTTCACAGTTGCTCAAAGCCACCTTTACAGTGTCGGTCAATGACTATGGCTTTGAAATTTTAGCGCCCCAAGACTATCCTTTGCCAAACTGTTTGATCAAAGCTTTTTCTCCAGCCAAAATTTATATGCGCAAATGCAGCACAGCCTAAATATTTCG
Source organism: Phormidesmis sp. RL_2_1 (assembly GCA_012033015.1). Taxonomy (GTDB): domain Bacteria; phylum Cyanobacteriota; class Cyanobacteriia; order Phormidesmidales; family Phormidesmidaceae; genus Phormidesmis. The sequence continues at coordinate 14,857 of JAAUPS010000046.1, read as the reverse complement.
GAGCTGACGCAGCGCCGCTTTCGAGCCATTTCTCAGGTAGCAGGACTGGTATTTAAGGGATACCCCAGCGCGCAGAAAACAGCCAATCAGGTGCAGATCAGCGCCTCGCTTATCTATGAAGTGTTGAGTAAATACGAACCGGATAATTTGCTGCTTCAGCAGGCTGAACAGGAGGTGATCAATTCGCAAATGGAGACCCCTAGACTAGCGGCAGCCCTGCAACGAATGCGATCGCTAGAACTTATTTGGCAAAACATTCAGCGGCCCTCCCCCTTTGGCTTTCCCCTACTAGCAGAGCGGCTGAGTTCGAGGCTCACCAATGAAAGCTTGCGCGATCGCCTCGAACGCCTTAAAAAACAATGGAACAAATAGCCCCATTCACCCCACCACAAACCGCGACACACATCTAGCAACACACATCTAGCGACACGCATCTAGCGACACATGCCTAATAGACAAACCCAGAAGCAAACAACACAAGGGTTAGCACACCCACCAAAATCATCAGCGCCTTACCGGCATCCCAGCTACCTTTCCAAGAATATTTCGGCTTATTGGTTTCAGACATTTCACATCAGCGTCACAACTTTATACGTCTTAGCATAGCGTCACCCGCCTCAGGATTCATCCCCTTCAAACAGCAATGCCAATTGTTGACCTTGCTGCTCATAGTAAAACTGCTCTACGCCCCAACGACGATACAGCGGTAGTTTGCGTTGGGACGACAGCCGACTTTCCACCTGGGCTGCCGTTAATTTTTGCTGAGCTTCTTCTTTGCGACAGTTCAAAATTTTGGCCGCATCTTGCAAACGAATCCACTGCTGCCCAAAACGTTTCAACAGGGTGTCATCATCCTCATCTTGAATTTGGCGCAACAACCTTTCTGCCAGCAACCAACAAGCTTTTGTATCGGCTTCAGCCCGGTGGGAGGTGCTCACATCAAAGTCGAAATGTTTGACCAAGTTGGGCAAGCTGCGCGAAGGCAAATCAGCTAACAGCAGCCGAGAAAGAATCACCGTACAGAGCTTTTGCAAAGGCGGCTTATAAAAACGAATGCCCAAGCGTTTATATTCAGTACGCAGAAACGAATAGTCAAAATCAAGGTTATGCGCAGTAAATGTGCGCTCAGCCATGAGCAAGGGCTGACATTTGGGCCAAATCTCTTCAGGTGGCGGCGACGGATACACCATTTCAGGAGTAATGCCAGTAATGTTCGTGATGAACTCAGGAATTTTAACCTTCGGGTTAATCAGGTAAGTGACTTGATGCTCTAGTCCATTGGCTAGGCTCGCTTGCAAAATAGACACTTCAATCACTCGGGCATTGTGGCCTAACGCGCCAGTGGTTTCGATATCGACGACCGTCAGTGGGGAGTGGCTGACCTGACGGTAGTAGCTTAGGAGTTCTTTGGAAAGCAGGGCTGACTGACCTTGGAATTTTGCGGCGTGGGCGACCATGGGAAAAGGGGGAAAAAAAGGAAAGGAAAAATGAGGAAAGAGAGGAAAAGGAAAAAAAGGGGTTAGTCGGCTTGGCGGAATCGATAGCCGACGCCACGGACGCTCTCAATCCATTTGGCTTGGCCGTCAATATCAATTTTTTTACGTAGTCGCTGAATGCACACATCTACCACATTGGTACTCGGGTCAAAATCATAGCCCCACACATGCTCTAGCATTTGGGTGCGAGTGAAGACTCGGCCGGGCGATCGCATCAAATACTCCAGCAAATTAAACTCTCGGGTCGTTAACTCCACCGCCTGTTGCTTCATACCGCGCCCGCCCCTGACTGACTCTCTCGATCGGCCTCTAAATCGACTTGCCGCTGACAGGTTACCGTTCGGGTAATACGATCCAGTTGAAATGGGCCTACTGTCACCAAATTCTGCCGCTCGCCCACACTGCGGCGCACCACTGCCTGGATACGGGCCACCAGCTCCTCGACAAAAAAAGGCTTAGCAATATAGTCATCTGCACCCAAGTTGAGCCCTTGGAGGCGATCATCTAGCTCATTGCGCGCGGTCAACAAAATGACCGGCGTATTCCGTCCCAACTGGCGCAGATGCTTGAGAATAAAAAGACCATCTTTTCCTGGCATCATAATATCCAGCAAAATCACGTCATATTCATTGGCTAGAGCCTTTTCATAGGCCACATCACCATGGTCGCAATAGTCCACCACAAAGCCATGTTCTTTGAGCCCAACTTGGACAAAACTAGCAATTTTAGCCTCATCTTCTACAAAGAAAACATGCATGTGCTTTGCCCCTCAACGCTGCCCTTGCTTTACTTTTTCGCTATCCTATCGCCGCCCCTAGCCTGCACTTGTGCAAACCAGCCGCTTAAAGACATCAACATCAGTAAATCAATATTAGCCCCAAGCAATAGCTTTGCTACATAAAAGCCATTGCACTCATAACAGCAAACGCCCTGATACATTGAGACTGCAAGCAAGACTGCAAGTGAGACTGCAAGCAAGACTGCAAGCGAGACTTGAATCAGACCTTAGTAAGACTTAATAGCGGTTTGCAAATGCATACGCTGCGAGCAGGCAGCGCCTATGCACACCGCCAGTCACTTGGCCCGTTGCCCTATAAGGATTCCGCCAGTAAGCCTGCATTCCAGTAAGCCTGTATTCAAGCCCAGTGACAAACGCTATAGGGTAAGCCTTAAGTCAGCAAGTAGCGATTATTCGTCAGCAGGTAGGCGTAATCTGAGGCTTGTAACCCTGCTGTCAGTTCGTCATAATTTGCCACGATATCCGTTAGCTTTTGGTGTACCAGCTTAAACATATGACCTACCGGGTTAATACCCTCAATCTCCAAAAACGCTGACAGCTTCTCAGCCGTATAGGCATGACTGTTCGGATCCATCAAATCTTCTTCGTAGATTAAAGTCAGATGGCCCAAGCCATGCAACATGGCTTGGGCCTCTAATCGCTGGTGATCCAAATACTTCAGGCAGTCGAGCAATTCACTCACATCTACGGTAAATTTGCTGGAGCGCGGCATTGCCCCAACCGGATTCAGCTCAAATTGAGCTTCGGTGCTGTAGGTTTTTAAAGTTGCGATCGCATGTCTGAGGGCATCTCGCCGCTTCAGATAAATCACCCGGCACCCCCCTCGCTGCAAATCCTCCAAAAACTGATGAGGATCAGCCAACCGCTGTACCTGTCGTAGCTGTTCCACCGTCACCGTAAAGCCATACACTGCTTTCGGGGCTTGGCGCACCCGCTGGTACACACTCAGCCGGGGAAACCTCACAGCCTGACTCAAAATATCGGGATGAAAGGTAATTTGCTCATGGCTACGAAACCATTCAGCCATAATCGAGCAGCCACTTTGCCCAATATCAAACACCACAAAACTAGGCTTATGAGCCCGTGAGCCTGTTACAGCTTGAAAGGTACTCAGCCAACTACCCGCTATTCGCTGAGTCAAAAACGTTTCATCACCCATCGATCGATTACACATTACGGTTTATCCGTAATCTCCTATTTAGTACTCGCCGCAAAAAACACCACCCACCATCATCTTGCCGCCGATGACCTATGCTTGCTGCGAGGCCGCTGAGTAGACTATCTCAATAAACAAAAACTCAATTAATCGAAAAATCTATTGCCAACGCCCTTCTCAAAATACCCTCGTTGACCTTCCTTAGCGCCTATGACCATCCTACTTCGCACACCTTTGCACCCCCTCTGCCTAAAGCAAAAGGCCAGAATGACCGGATTCTCAGGCTGGGAAATGCCTGTACAATTCAGCGGCATTCGCCCAGAACATGACGCCGTCCGCACCAGCGCCGGAGCCTTCGATATTTCCCATATGGGTAAATTCATCCTTACGGGCACCGACGTCATTGCAGCGCTGCAGACACTCGTACCCTCCGATTTATCACGGCTCAGTGCAGGCAAAGCCCAATATACCGTTTTGCTCAATCCCCAAGGCGGCATTATCGACGATCTGATCATCTACCATCAGGGCCAATCAGACGGCCAACAGCAAATCACCTTAATTGTGAATGCAGGCACCACCGATAAAGACAAAACCTGGCTACAAAAGCATCTGCCCAATACCGTCACCTTGCAAGATCTTTCCCTTGAACAGGCACTGATTGCCGTACAGGGGCCGACGGCTACCCCCCTGCTCCAGCAGCTATGCCCCGATCATGATCTCCAAGCACTGCCCCGTTATCACCACCTCACCGGAAAGCTGCTAGGTCACCCCACCTTTTTCGCCAGAACCGGCTATACCGGCGAAGATGGCTTTGAAATCATGGTACCTGCAGCCGCTGCCCAGGAAATTTGGCAAAAGCTCATGGCATTAGGTGTCGTTCCCTGCGGTCTCGGAGCCCGCGATACACTCCGCCTAGAAGCTGCCATGGCGCTCTACGGTCAAGATATCAATGACACCACCACCCCTCTAGAAGCCGGACTTGGCTGGTTAGTCCATCTCGACAAATCTACAGACTTTATCGGCCGCTCGGAGCTTGCAAAACAACAAGCCGTAGGCCCAGCGCGCCGATTGGTCGGCCTCACCTTAGAAGGACGCAACATTGCCCGCCACGACTATCCGCTGATCAGCGCCGGACAAACCGTCGGCATCGTCACGAGCGGCACGCTTTCACCCACCTTGGGCTATCCCATCGCCCTAGGGTATCTGCCTGCAGCGTTGGCCAAAGTTGGCCAAACCGTAGAGGTCGCCATTCGCAGTAAAAAATTCCTGGCCACTGTTGTAAAACGTCCATTTTACAAAACAAGCAGCTAACCATAAATCAGCCAAAGCCTCGGCCATGAGTTGTGAAGGGAAAATGATCAATGGGCAAAACCCACTTTAAACTCATTGCTCACCCTTCATACTTCATACTTTTAATGCGACACTATGAAATAATTTCTACCTTGCTACAGACGGTCACTTTGAGAACACACTATGGCATTTGACTACCCTGAAGACCTGCAATATCTAGATAGCCACGAATACGCCCGCGTCGATGAAGAAGAAAAAATTGTGACGGTAGGCATTACCGCCTTTGCCGTTGATCAAATGGGTGATGTCGTGTTTTTAGAGCTTCCCGAGATTGGAGACTCAGTAGAAAAAGGCGAAAATTTTGGCACCATTGAGTCGGTAAAAGCGGTAGAAGACTTGAAATCGCCTGTAAATGGCTCTGTGCTAGAGCGCAATGATGCCCTGCTTGAATCACCGGAAGATATTGCCAATGATCCCTACGGTGAAGCTTGGCTGATTAAAGTCAAAGCCGATGATCTCTCAGAACTAGACGATGCGATGTCTGCAGAGGAATATAGCGAGCAAGTTGAAGGCGGCTAGCTGAAGGTGACTAGTTGAAGGTGACTAGCTGAAGGCGGCACTTGAATCGCCGTACATAATTAGTTTTTTAGATACTGTTAGTTGCAAATTCTCGATATCTTTAACTATCGCCGAGCAATAGAACGCTGCAAACGGAGCGGTCTCAGGGTTGACAAAGCTTGTCTAAACGTGGATGACACCAGCAATTGAGCGCTGTATGGCAAGCTCAAATCGCCATCTTTTTGAGATAAACATGCTTGGCGGTTGGCCGCGAACGGTTGGCCGATGATGCTCAAAGTGTTCACGGCAATAATCGGCGGCGAACCGTTTTTTGCTACACAATATTTGAAACGTTTATAGCCTCTGTCGAGTGAGTGAGTCGCTGCTCGTCATCGCTAGAAGCCTTGACGAGTAGCAGTTCACTCGACGAGCACCGGTGAGACCCTGCGGCGCTTAGCGGCGCTAAGGAATGCTCACCCAGACAAAGTCAGAATGCATCCTTACTTTGCCATATCTGATGAAGCTGCCTTTAGTTGGGCTCTTAGTTCGCACCTTTTATCTTTAATCCTGCCATGTCATACGATTACACTGCTATGTCTTCTGATGTTCTGACGAAAACCGGATCGACCAGTACTGGCAGCGCGGCCAAAGCAAAGGGCGACTCGTCAGCCAGCGAGGGAGCAGCCGGTGTGCCTACTTGGATAGAGTCACTCACCTCTGAAAGTTTTGTCTGGCGTCATCTTGGCCCTACAGCGCTAGATATTAGCCAAATGCTGACGGTTTTAGGGTTTGATTCGCTCGCAGCGTTGATCGCAGCGGCTGTGCCTGAAGGCATTCGCGTCAATGCACCTCTGGCCATAGAAAAAGGACTCAGCGAAACAGAAGCTCTACGGAAAATTGCCGATATTGCTGGGCAAAACCAGGTTTACCGCAGCTATATTGGCTTGGGCTACGCCAGTTGTGTGACACCGCCAGTGATTCAGCGCAATATTTTAGAAAATCCGGGTTGGTACACGCAGTACACGCCCTATCAGCCTGAGATTTCCCAAGGTCGGCTAGAGGCTTTGCTGAACTATCAAACGATGGTCACCGACCTCACCGGACTAGAAATTGCCAATGCCTCGCTGTTAGATGAAGGAACTGCTGCGGCTGAAGCGATGAATATGAGTTTTGGCGTTTGTCAAAACAAAGCAGCTAAAAAAGCCCAGCGATTTTGGGTCTCGGCAGCTTGCCATCCTCAGACCATTGAGGTGATTAAAACGCGATCGCGCCCCCTCAATATTGAAGTGATCATTGGCGATCATCGCAGCCCTGATCTGATCGCCAATGGCCCTTTCTTTGGCGCGCTCCTGCAATATCCCGCCACCGACGGTGCCATTTTTGACTATGCCCCTTTCATTGAGCAAGCCCATGCCGCTGGCACGATTGTCACCGTTGCCGCCGACCTACTCAGTCTGACCTTACTCAAACCCCCCGGTGAATTTGGCGCAGATATCGCTGTGGGTAGTACCCAACGATTTGGTGTCCCCCTCGGCTACGGCGGCCCCCATGCGGCTTACTTTGCCACCAAGCAAACCTATGCCCGCAAGCTACCCGGTCGCCTCGTCGGACTCTCGAAAGATACCCAAGGTGCGCCTGCCCTACGGTTAGCACTACAAACCCGTGAGCAACACATCCGCCGTGACGCAGCCACCAGCAACATTTGTACCGCCCAGGTTTTGCTCGCGATTATCGCCAGCACCTATGCGGTTTATCACGGCCCTGCTGGGTTAAAGGGCATTGCCCACAAAATTCACCAGCTCACGATGGCCTTAGCCGATGGTCTACAAAAATTAGGCTATCAGCTAGGTCAAGCGCCCGTTTTTGATACGTTAACGGTGGTAACAGGAGAGCGCACCGCCAATATTATTGCCCGCGCTGCCGAACAACAGATCAACCTCCGCATTGACCCTGAACGCTCAGATCACCCCAGAACCGTAGGCGTTTCTCTCGATGAAACCACTGACGCCGAGCAAATCACTGAGCTGTTGGCTATTTTTGCAGGAGACCAAGCTGTTCCGACCTTGGCCTCTTTGAGCCCAACGCCCTTACCCACCGACTTTAGTCGCACCTCGGCTTATCTCACCCACCCAACGTTTAACCAGTATCACAGCGAAACTGAGCTACTGCGCTATTTGTACAGCCTGCAAAAGAAAGATCTCTCCCTCGCCGACGCCATGATTCCGTTGGGCTCATGCACCATGAAGCTCAATGCCACTGCCGAGATGGTGCCCATTACCTGGCCGGAGTTTGGCCAAATTCATCCTTTCGTGCCCCTTGCTCAAACCCAAGGCTATCAAACACTGTTCACCCAATTGGAAAACTGGCTGAGCGAAATCACCGGTTTTGCAGGGGTGTCTTTGCAGCCCAATGCCGGATCTCAAGGGGAATACACAGGTCTATTAGTGATTCAGGAGTATCACCAATCTCAGGGCGAGGCACACCGCAATATTTGCTTGATTCCCCAATCGGCTCACGGCACCAATCCAGCGAGCGCTGTCATGGCCGGGATGAAGGTGGTCGCAGTGAAGTGCGATGATGATGGCAATATTGATGTGGCAGATTTAGCCGCCAAAGCAGAAAAACACACAGAGAATCTGGCTGCTTTAATGGTGACTTACCCCTCTACCCATGGGGTGTTTGAAGAGAGCATCAAACATGTTTGTGAAATTATCCATAGCCACGGCGGCCAAGTGTATATGGATGGGGCCAATATGAATGCCCAGGTCGGGTTGTGTCGCCCTGGTGATATTGGTGCAGATGTGTGCCATCTCAATTTGCACAAGACTTTTGCATTCCTCATGGTGGCGGTGGCCCAGGCGTTGGCCCCATCGGGGTGGCGGCCCATTTGGTGGCCTTTTTACCCGGCCATCATTTAATGCAAACAGGGGGCGCGCAAGCGATTGGCGCTGTGGCTTCGGCCCCTTGGGGAAGCGCCAGCATTTTGCCTATTTCTTGGATGTATATTCAAATGATGGGTTCGCAGGGGCTAAAGCAGGCCAGCGAAGTTGCGATTTTGAGTGCCAATTATATTGCTCAGCGTTTGGCCGGTCATTACGATATTTTGTACAAAGGGGCGAGTGGCTTGGTCGCCCACGAATGCATTGTTGACCTACGAGATTTTAAAAAAACAGCACATGTCACGGTAGATGATATTGCCAAGCGGTTGATTGACTATGGCTTTCATCCCCCAACGATGTCTTGGCCGGTGGCGGGTACCATCATGGTGGAGCCGACCGAGAGTGAAAGTCTCCATGAGCTGGATCGCTTTTGCGATGCGATGATAGCCATCCGGGAGGAAATTCGCCAAATTGAGTCCGGCTCGATCACGGCTGAACAGAGTGTGTTGCGCCATGCACCGCACACGACGGCTGATTTGGTCGGTGAGTGGAATCGCGCTTATGATCGCGCAGAAGCTGTTTTTCCGACTCAGTGGACGCGCGATCGCAAGTTTTGGCCCACTGTCAATCGCATTGATCAAGCCTACGGCGATCGCAATCTGATCTGTACTTGCCCTTCCATGGCAGAATTTTCTGAGGACTAACATACCGATGCCCTTTCCCGCTCAGGACACTTGGCAAACTCCCCCTGAGCCGATTGCGTCAATGTTGGCTGCTGAGCGACTGCCGACAGTCGCCTTTTCTCCCAATGCCGAATGGATTGTTGAGTTAAAGCCATCGCGACTGCCCCCATTGCCGCAATGGCCGAACCAAAGGTGGCCATTGCGGGATTGCGACTCAACCCCAAAACCTGGGGGCCTGCTAAAGCGGGATATTATTGTGCGATCGCCATTCGTCGCCGCGAAGCGACAACCGCTCAACCCATTCTGCTACCGCCCAACCCACGGATTCGCAACCTCAGTTGGTCGCCATGCGGCCGATACCTAGCCTTCACCCAGACTCAGCTCAACCCGACTCCAGCCGACCATACCAGAGACGCCATAAGGGGGGGTAGCGGTTCTTCCAGCATCAGATCTGGCATCAGTTTATGGATACTCGACATCGAATCTGCTGAGGCAAATGCCCTCACCGGCCCCATCCTCAATGCCACCTGCGGCAGCGTTTTTCGTTGGCTACCCGACAACAGCCTAATCTGTAAAATCCGCACAGCAACAGACCCACCCCCTAACGAATCCGACCTTGCAGTTGGCCCCATCATCACCGAAAACCTCGGCCGCATCGCCCCTGCCCGCACCTATACCAACCTATTGCAAAGCCCTCACGACGAGGCATTGTTAGAATACTACCTCACCTCGCAACTTATCCGCATCACCCCCTCAGGAGAGAAAACTCCCCTTACAGAGCCCGATCTGTTTAACAACATCTCTCCTTCCCCCAATGGTCAGTGGCTCAAAATCACCCGTTTTCACCGTCCTTTTTCCTACAAAGTCCCCCTCTCTCGATTTCCGCAGCGTATCCAAATCTGCACAAGCCAAGGCAAATTGGCCTATACCTTAGCAGACTTGCCCCTCGCCGAAGAAATCCCGATTGACTTTGACTCAGTCAGAGACGGGCGGCGAGCCTCAGGCTGGCGCGCCGATAAACCCGCCACCATTTATTGGATAGAAGCTTTAGATGGCGGCAATGCCCATCGAAAAAGCCGCTATCGTGACGCTGTCTACATGCTGGCGGCCCCGTTTACCGCCGCACCCACTCTCTTATGGCAAACGACCCTGCGTTACAACAGCTTAGTGTGGGGCAACGGCACAACGGCACTGGCCTACGAAGCTTGGTACAACACCCGGCAGGTACGCACCTGGCAGCTTAGCCCCGATCATCCCCAAGCTGCCCCCAAGCTGTTAGGAGCACGCAACTTTCAAGATGCCTACAGCAACCCAGGTGAGCCAGCGACTACGCCTGGAGAATATGGCTGGCAGGTACTACTGTTTTCACCACAGGGAGATATTTATCTCAATGGCCGAGGCGCTTCAGCAGAAGGCATTTATCCCTTTTTAGACCGGTTTAACTTAGCCACTGGCAAAAAAAGCGGCTGTGGCGATCGCCTGCCAACACCTTCTCTAGAGTCCGCAAAATCTTAGATCCTGAAGCCAGCCAACTCATCATCCGCCGCCAAACCAAAACCGAACCGGCCAACTACTGGCTACATGAGCGGCCAATTGACAGCACCCCCACTCAAGATACACCCACTCAAAATACACCCACTCAACCAGCGGCCCTCACCCACTTCAGCGACCCCCTTCCTTGGTACCAAAACGTCCATAAAGAGATCGTTCGCTATCACCGCGCCGACGGCTTAGAACTCTCTGCCACCCTATATCTTCCCCCCAATCATGATTTAGAACGAGATGGCCCTTTGCCTACCCTGCTTTGGGTATACCCCCAAGAACACAAAAGCCGCGAGACTGCCAGCCAAATCACCCGCGCAGAAAATACGTTTGGGAGACCCAGCCGTGCTTCGGCGATGTTTTTACTGACCCAAGGCTACGCATTGCTGTCTGGCCCTACCCTGCCCATTATCGGAGAAGGTGAAGTAGAGCCTAACGACACCTATTTGGAACAGTTGATTGCCAGTGCCACAGCAGCAGTCAATTATTTAGTCAAAAGAGGGGTAAGTGAGCGTTTGGGGCAAACTTCACCGGCTGAAAATCGAATCGCTATCGGCGGTCACTCCTATGGCGCATTCACAACAGCCAATCTCTTGGCCCACAGTGATCTTTTTTGTGCAGGTATTGCTCGCAGCGGCGCTTATAACCGCAGCCTCACACCCTTTGGGTTTCAAGGCGAACAGCGTCATTACTGGGAGGCTACCACCACTTACAATCACATGTCTCCTTTTATGAGTGCCAACAAAATCAACCATCCACTGCTGCTGATCCACGGCGCAGCCGACAACAACTCCGGCACTTATCCCATGCAAACGGAACGGCTGTATGAAGCGATCCAAGGTCTCGGCGGCACTGCTCGCTACGTCAGCTTGCCCCACGAAGAACACGGTTACCGCTCCCGCGAAGCCGTCGGCCATGTGCTTTGGGAAATGGTGCAGTGGCTAAATACCTACGTAAAATGCCGCTGAAATATAGCGTTTCTTACTTGGTTAGAGTACAGATATAGCCTGTGCCGGATGCCGCAAAACTCCAGTTCTGAACATGGCCAAGGTTTAGCTTATTTGACCAATAGCGAACTTTCACTTTGACGATGCGAGTAGCCAACGGCCTCTGAGATATGCCGCAGGTGGTGCTCACTGAGCTTGTGTAATAACCCGTTTAAAATTGTTTTAACCATGGTCGGCCCTTCATATACCCAGCCGGTATAGGTTTGTAGTAAGGATGCGCCTGCTGTGATTTTGGCCCAAGCATCGTCGGGGCTGAAAATGCCACCAACCCCGATGATCGGCAATGACCCTTGAGTTTGGGTGTAAAGCAAACGAATCACTTCTGTAGATCGTTGGCTGACGGGCGCGCCGCTGATACCGCCTGCTTCGTCGGCAACAGATTTTCCGGTTGCGTCGATAGTCCGGGTCATTAAACCTTGGCGATTGATGGTGGTATTGGTGGCGATAATGCCTGCTAACTGGTAGTTTTGAGCAAGCTGCACAATGTCGCAAATGTCTTCGGTGGCGAGATCGGGAGAGATTTTGACCAAGAGCGGTTTGCTTAGGGTGTTGGCAGTTTGCAAGGTTTCTAAAATAGGGGCGAGCTGTGCTTTGGCCTGCAGCGATCGCAACCCCGGTGTATTGGGAGAAGACACATTCACCACAAAATAGCTGCCTTGCGTTTTGAGCAGTTCAAAACTTTTGCGGTAGTCCTCGGCAGCATCCTCTAAAGAGGTAACTTTTGATTTGCCTAAGTTAATCCCAATGGGTATAGGATAATCACCCTCTGGCCATAGCTGCGCTAACCGAGCAGACAAAGCCGCTGCACCTTGATTGTTAAAGCCCATACGGTTCAAAGCCGCCCGATCAGCAGGCAGACGAAACATTCTAGGCTTGGGATTGCCCGGTTGGGCATGATAAGTGACCGTACCGAGTTCAGCAAAACCAAAGCCGAGCAAGGGCCAAGCGCGCGCAGCTTTGCCATCTTTATCAAAGCCTGCAGCAAGGCCCAAGGGATTAGCAAACGTAAGATTCCACAGAGATTGCTGCAAAGATGGGCCTACAGTGTGCTGCCAAGAGGGCCAGTGGCGAGGCGATCGCACCTCAGTCAACCCCATCATTGCCGCCTGCGCAGCTAATCGCATGGGTTGATGAACCATCGCCCCTTGGGTCGGTTCTGTTGCCAGCCAGGCCAAAGTGTCGATAGTTTGCCGGTGAACCGTTTCCAAATCAGCCTTTAAAACATTGAACAAAAACGGACGCAGACCAAATTTGTAAAGCTGTTGCAAAGGAAACTCCCACAGTGCGGTTCGTAAATCTACCTAGAGAGCAATATATCAGTGATTTTGTTCAACAAGATACCGCCGAGCATCGCTGTCACGTTGCCTTAGCCAGTGACAGCGGCTGCACCCTGCACAAAACATCGGCCAACCTCGACTGGCAAACTTCCAAGCGGCAAACTTCCAAGCGGCAAACTTCCGAACGGCAAACTTCCAAGTAGCAAACTTCCGAGTAGCAAAGTTAAGAATGCCTCCTTTGCAATATGACAGTTGTTGAAATGGGTTCCTGATGAATTAGCAAAAATACCGTTGGGCTGCCGTCTTAGAAAGGGCATTATACCGATGTAAAGCGTCTATAAATTTGCCCCAGTGCTCAGTATTTTTACCGGTCTGGTCACCCCACGGGATTCATCATGGTTAAGCCGACAGATCATCCTCCAGCCCAGCGCCCCGATAGGCGAGCGGCCAAGGAACTCATCAAACAAGATCTCAGTCAAATACTGCCTGCTATTTGGGAAGCAGAAACCCTTGAAAAATCTATTCAAGTCGCGCTAGAGGCAATTCGCGCTGAGTTTGGCTATTCCATGTTGTGGATGGGCCTATATGACCGGTTTAACCATGTCTTGACAACGCGCGGCGTCGTTACCCACGGGCCGCGTCGCTTCTCACAAACCGCCCTATCTCTCCACCCAGGCGATTTGCTTGAGCAAGTCGTTGTCCAGCAGCAGCCCATGGTGGTTGCCGATATTAGCGAAGAATCACGCGCCGGGGCTTGGGCGCGCATTGCCAAGACCTTTGAGCTACAAGGCACCATCATCTTACCGGTGCAGCGGCGAGGGATTTGCTTTGGCCTGATGATTTTAAGCTCCCGACGTTGGGGCATGGTTCCTGGCATTGTCGAAAACTCCACCTTGTTGGCCATTAACAACGCCCTAGCAGAAGCGATTCATCAAAATGCGCTAGAAGAACAGCGGCAGCAAACAAAGCAGCCTGCCAAACCCCTGTTAAACCTGCTCAGCTCATTGAGCCTGTTGCCAGGGTTAGATGCTCGTTTAGCAGCCATTGCTGACGAAACCCAAAAATTTGTCGGTGCACCCGTGAGCATTTACTGGCTAGAATCTCGGGGCCGTAGCTTTTGGTGCCGCATCGGCAAGTTAAAAGGAAAAGCGGAGGGCACCTTGTTAGTGAGCGAAGTGCAGGCCCTTTATCAACGCTTTTGTACCAATGAGATGCTGACCGTCGGAGAATCAGAAGGATCGCTCAAAGCCAGCATGGCCAGTCGGTTAATGCAACATTTAACCGTGCAATCGCTCATGGCAATCCCCATTATTTATCAAGGTGATCTGCAGGGATTTATCACCGTTGAAGGGAGCAGCCCACGCATTTGGAGCGATGATTGAAAAGAGTACCTGCAGGGCATTGCCCAACTGGTTAGTTTGGCGATGCCGACTTCAGAAATGGATGAGGCGCTCAGTAAAATCAAGTCTGATCATATACTGAGCGCTGGCATTACTCGCAGCATTCACAGCGATCGCGACTGGCAGCATGTGTTAGGGCTATGCGTAGAACAATTGGCTGCTCGCATCGGCACCCATCAGCTCATTGTGCTGAGCATGAATCATGAACGCGGTGGGTTTGATCAGTGCTACTGCACGGGCAAAGGACTAGGGAAATCTGAGCATTGGTTACCATTGGATACGGTAGATGAACAAATGCTCCAGCGGGCCCATTCTCCCGTGAGTGTAGAGAGTATCGACGGTGAGCTAAAGTTTGCACCTTGGCGATCGCACTTCCAAGCCATGCAGGCCAAATCTTTATTGGTAAGCAACACTTCACCCGGTCAACCCGCTGAAGGAATGATTATCGTCACCGACAAAATAGAGCGCCGCTGGAGTCAAACTGAACGCGAACTGGTGCAAACCCTGAGTTGCCAAATCGGTTTGATTTTGCACCAGTGGCAACTGCAGCGACAGACCGATCAGCAGGCCCAGCTCCATGAAACCTTTCAATGGGGAATGCGCAGCCTCCAACGACTTTCTAAAATTGAAACGTTAGATCAATCTGCAATTCGTCATATTGCTCAGCTTTGCATGTGCCTTTGGCGGCGATCGTCACTTGGGAAAACGGCGCGCCCTCGCCCAAGTGAGCCATCAACTGATACAAAATCGCATGTTTCCAGCTAGACTAC
>JAAUPS010000243.1 GCA_012033015.1 Phormidesmis sp. RL_2_1 | reverse complement strand
CCTCTATTAGTCATTTGTTCTCGGCAGCGGCTTTTCGGATGGGTCATACCCAGAGCTTTAATGAATTTCTGTTGATTGGCGATGATGGACAGGCGCTGCCCTCGGTATCACTGAACCAAAGTACGTTTAATCCCGGTTTGGTAAAGCAGTATGGCATCGATGCGATATTTCGCGGACTGTTTGCTCAGCCAAGCCAAGCTATTGACACAAAGGTAATCGATCAGCTACGCAATACGCTATTTGGCCCACCAGGATCGGGGGGCATTGATCTAGCCGCTGTCGATATTCAGCGAGGCAGAGATGTGGGCCTGCCGGACTATAATCAGGCCCGAATCGACTTTGGCTTAGCGCCGGTCACAACCTTTTCTGAAATCACGTCAGATCCTAACTTGCAGGCATTGTTGAAGCAGGTTTACGGCAATGTGAATGACATTGATGCGATGGTCGGTGGCTTGGCTGAAGATCCGGCCAGTGGCTCGATGGTGGGTGAGTTTTTCCAGAAGGTGATTGTCGATCAGTTTGAGAGGCTGCGAGATGGGGACAGATTTTGGTACGAGAATGGTCAGTTTACCGCTGAGGAGCTGAGCTTTATTAGAGGCACTTCGCTGTCAGCGTTGCTAGCTCGTAATACTAAGATGACGGGCCTAGCCGATAATCTTTTTGCAACGGGGCGCTCATCGCTGGCCTTAACTACAGGCGGAACGGTCGCATCACAGAGCGTCAATGAATATGCGAGTATTGACGGTTCAAATAACAATTTAAACCAGCCTAAATTGGGGAAAGCGGGTACCAATTTGAGGGTGGACTACACCCAAGAGTACGGGGATGGCATTCGCTCGTTTGCTGGGGAAGATCGGGCAAATGTGCGTGACATTAGCAACGTTATCTTTGCTCAGGATGAATCTATTCCTGACCCGACCGGGGCGACGGGCTTTATGCTGGCCTGGAGTCAGTTTATTGGACACGATTCAACGTTTGCGCCGCCGGGAGCTGCCGATACGATTAAGTTTTATGGCACCCAGTATGAAGCGGCGACAGGCGAGAAATTTCCATTCGTGGCCGAGCGGATTAACCTGTTGCTGGATCGAGAAGTCTACGCCGGAGTCAACAATGTCATTGAGCGGCCCATTTATCTACCTGCCTTAGCAATTAGCGACAATGTGCAGACGGTGGATGCAGACGGCGATCTTACAGTCACCAATGCTGCTTTAGGCGCTCAGGTTTTTACCGAAGCAACTTCTCTGAAGGACAATCGGGGTATGCCCTTTACGGGCCAGCTTACTATCTCAGAAGTGCCTCCTGAGCTAACGCCAGCGGTATTGCCAGAAAATTTGTATCCCGATCTGGTGGTGACGATTCAGCCAGGGGAGATGATTTTTACAACGCCGGCTCGTTTGACGCTGCCGAATACGACTGACATTAAGGCAGGCACACAGATGGATCTGTGGTCTATTAATCCAATTACGGGGAATTTTGAAATTGTTGGGGTTGGACGAGTCAGTGCGGATGGCGAAAGAATTGAAACCATTGACGGCGGTATTCGTAACTCTTCTTGGCACTTCTTTGTTGATCGTCCACTTGCCTGGACGCTAGGATATCTAGATCAAGAATGTGAATCCTGTATAGCTGATGAAGACTTGACTTCTACTGTAGAGTTATACTCTGGAGCCGTTATAGAGACTCACAATCTGCCTACTTATCAATCGTTGGGTGAGACACGCGGTGTACAGCTAGTCTATGACTCTTTAAGAGCAGATGCACGGCCAGTCTTCGATATTGGTATTGATAGCTCTAGCAGAGCTAACACACTCAACCCTGACCAGCTTCTTTTAACTGCTGATTTAAAGATATATGTTGACGGCGTTGAATATAGCCTGCCTGGTTTTTCTAGCGGCGAATTACAGCCTACCGATATCCCATTTTTAGGCGCTGATGGCAAAAATTTTTGGCGGCTTCCCGAAGAATTTGGGCCACTAAGCGCTAAACTGCAAGCCGATATGAGGCAGTTTGAGACAGGCATTTACAGCTTTTCTATGACAGCGGGCATACAGTCTGCTGCTCCGGGGACTGTCAGGGTCGTTGTTAAAGAATCAGATGGATCAGAGACAACGACATTTAAAAGCGTCGTAAGGTTGTCTGGAAGGGTTAGCAGCCCAACAAATGGTGACAATAAACTGGTTCATATCAATAGTGTTAATAGTGCCTTTGGCAGTGGTTGGGGAATTGCTGGCGTACAAAAAATTGTTGAGGGCTATAATGGCGCGGCTTTATTGATAGATGGCGATGGCTCCGAGCGTGTTTTTGAAGCACCAACGCAAAAGGGGGAGGCATACAAATCACCTCCAGGACACTTCTCAACACTTAAAAAGTTAGAAAATGGAACTTTTCATCTGATAGATAAACAGCGAACCGTCTATAGCTTTGATGGCGAAAACAATTTGATTTCTGTTGTTGATCGCAATGGCAATACAACTCGGCATCTCTATGCGGATGGGCGACTGGTCAAAATTATTGACCCGGCTCAGTTAGAAACTACGTTTACCTATAACGACGAGGGAAGGGTTTCTCAAATCATTGATCCGGCTGGTAGAACGACTCGCCTTATCTATGACGCGGGTGGAAACCTAGCTCAAGTTCTTGATCCAGATAGCTCTAAGCGAACCTTTGAGTATGATCGGTCGCATCATATGACGGCAGAGGTGGATAAGAATAACCGTAGGGAGGAAGCTACCTATGATTTTGCAGGTCGCGTGACTTCAGCGACCCGTAAAGATGGCTCTACTTTAGAAGTTAAGCCAATTCAGACTCAGGGATTGTACCGACCTGAGGCAACGGCTGCGCGATATACTCAGGCGATTGCTAGCCTGCAAAGTCAGTTGGGAAATACCTCACGCTATGTTGATGGAAATGGCAATGTGAAGACATCCCTCTTAGATCAAGCTGGTCAGATTATCTCTACCACAGACGAAGAGGGACAACTTTCTAATATTATTAAGAGAAACGAATCCAACGAAATCATCAAAACAACTGATGCAAATGGTTTCACAACACGTTACCGTTACGATGACTATGGCAACTTGATTAAAACGTCAGATTCTTTGTCGGGTGACGGAATATCAAAATCTGAGATATATTCTCCTTTAGGAGATCTGTGGATATCTGATATAGAACTTCAGGATATCAATAACGATGGAGTATCTGATATTGTCGCTGCTTATGAAAAAGGGTTTGTTGTCTTGTTTAATCAAGGAGACAGAACCCTCTCTGCTCCTACAATTTACGACCTAGACATTAGCGCTCAAAAATTGATCGTTGAAGATGTCAACAATGATGGAAATCTCGACGTTTCTCTTCTATATCAAGACCCAAATGGCTTCTATGATGACAAAAAATAGCGGTGTCATTAGGTGATGGTACAGGTTCTTTTCTTGCTCCAATTATCAGTAATGTTTTTGATACTAATAGAAATAAAGTTGAATTATCAGACATTGATGGCGACAGCAATCCTGATCTGATTTCTAGTTTCAGATGGCTAAAAGGAAACGGAGATGGGAGCTTCAATGAGAATTGGATCAGTATCAGAAATGGTTTGATTGAATATGTGGGTTACTCCTCTACTGTTGGTGACTTCGACGGAGATGGTGATTTTGATCGAGCAGATGTCGGAAGCGATGGTAATTTTACGACTGTTCAAATTAGTACGAATGTTGGGGATGGAAAATTTTGGACAAGCTCACATGAGATCTATTCTCTGAATGCACCGCAGTACGCTTACGAATCTCTAGATAGAATAGCTAGCATTGACGTAGATAAAGATCAAGACGAGGACTTAGTTTTACTCTTTATAGATCAGACAAGAGCCACTTTTATTAATAATGGAAATGGTGTTTTTGAACTCAATTCTACTTCTGAAAACTTCCTGAATGTTTCTATACCTTATTCTTCTTATCCCCGTGGCAGTGAAGAAGCTGCATTAGGAGATCTTGACGGAGATGGAGATATTGACATTGTTGATGAAGGTTCTGGCACAATACAAATTGTGCTTAACGAAGGTGACAACCAATGGAAAGCTCTGTCTGAAGAATATGAAGGCAACGGCTCAGGTTATTATGACGAATATCCGAGCATTAGACTAGCAGACATCAATAACGATGAAATACTGGATATGCTTGCGGTTAAGGGCAACGGCATTGGAGTTTTTATCAATAAAGGGAATGGAACCTTTGATGAAAAACCGACGTACTCACCTATCGATTTCTATGTAGATAGTTTCTCTATTGCTGATGCAAACGCGGATGGGAATCCAGATCTTCTTCTCTTCGGATCAGACGGTGAATCAAATAACTTCTCTATTTCGTTAGGAAACGAGCGAGGTGAATTTAGGGAGGTAGGCCGTACTAAGCTCAACGAAAATTTTGTTGGAGAATTATCGTTTGATTCTATTGACCAGAACACGTCTATCGACTTTGTCGGTATTGCTTCTTCATATGTTAATAATTCATATCGCGAAAATAATATAGTGGTTGGATATGATCTTCTGTCACCATTGTCGCTGCGGTATGCAACTGGAGAAAAAACGTACACATATGATGGAAAGTTCCAACAGCTCAGTAGCATCACTAATGAGCTAGGTCAGGAAACGATCTTTGAAATAGATTCTGATACCGGAAATCGCTTATCAACAACGCAAGTGATAGGTAAGCTAGATGTCACTAGCGGTGAAACAGACGATATCTCGACTCGTTACACCTACACAGATTCGGGGCTGACAGATACCGTCACCGATGCACTAGGCCGCGTTACCGACTATGACTATGACAGCCTCGGTCGAATCGCTCAGATAACCTATGCCAAAGGCACTGCTGCTGAAGCTACTGAACATCTAGAATATGACGCTGCGGGCAACTTGATCCGCTTTACCGACGCGAATGGTCATGCGAGCGCCTACACCTACGATGCACTGAACCGGGTGACGCGCATTGTTGAAGCTGACCCTGATGGCATAGCCGGGCCTTTAGCATCACCAGAGATTGCGTTTACCTATGATGCTGCTGGAAATATATCGAGCTTGCAAGATGCCCGTGGAAATATCACCCGCTATGGTTATGATGGGCGCGATCACCTCACTTCACTGACTGATGCTGATAATCAAACTACAAGATATACCTACGATAATGCCGGTAACTTGATTACTGAAATAGATGCGCTAAATCACTCGATTCAGCATCGCTATGATGCGCGCAATCGACGCATTGAAACGATTGATCAAAAAGGCGGCTTGACTAAATTTGAATACGACTTAAACAACAATTTAATCGCTGTTACTGATTCTCTTAATCACCGTACAACCTATGCCTATGACGCTCGAAACCGTCTTGTTTCTGAGACGGATGCGTTGGGTAAGGTAACTCGCTATGAGTATGATGCGGCTAATAACCTTGTTGAGTTGGTTGATAAGCGTGAAAACAAGACTCGCTACACCTATGACAATCTCAACCGATTGACCAGTGTGACAGATGCTGTGGATGGTATCACTGGCTTTGCCTACGATAAGGCTGGTAACCTGCTGGCGCGAACGAATGAGCGAGAGAACGCAACGGCTTACACCTATGATGCTCGCAATCGTCTCATCCAGACAACGGATGCGCTTGGCAACCGCATGGCCTACACCTACGATGATGTGGGCAATCAGCTATCGGTCACCGATGCGCTAAATCGCACGACAACATCCACTTACGATGCACTAAATCGTCTAACACGGTTTACGGATGCGCTGAGTCACAGTACTAACTATGGCTACGATGCAACAGGTAACCTTACTAACGTGGCCGATGCCTTGGGTCGCACGACGACCTACCGCTACGATGCGCTCAATCGTCAGTCTGGGATGACGGATGCGGCAGGTGGCACAAACACCTATCACTATGACGCAGTAGGTAACTTGACAGCTTATACCGATGAGATCGGTCGGACAACAACATATCGCTACGACGAGCGGAATTTGCAGACCCAGGTGATTGATTCGCTCAGCCATGTCACTTCTATCACCTATGATGCTGTCGGCAACATTGCGACCGTTGCCGATGCGCTGGGCAACGCTACCCAATATGACTACGATGCGCTGTATCGTCGCACCCAGGTAACAGATGCCGTAGGCCAACAGACCACAATGGCCTACGACGCTGAGGGCAACTTGCTTAGCCTAGCGGATGCGCTAGGCAATGTGACTAACTATCAATACGATAAGTTGAACCGTTTGACGAGCGAAAGCATTACCGTTGAGGGCTCCCTGCTGAGTCGTCGCTATGGCTACGATGCGGCTAGCAACTTAGTTGAAAGCCGCGATCGCAATGGCCGCATTCAAGCGTTCACCTACGATGCGCTCAATCGTCAGACGCAGGAGCAATGGCGGGACGGTCAAGGCGCAAGCGTTCGCACCCTTAGCTACACCTACGATGCAGCGAGTCAACTAACCGCCGTCAGCGATCGCGCTTCAACCTACACCTACAGCTACGATGCAGCGGGTCGCCTGACGAGCGTGGACAACAACGGCACACCGAGTGCGCCAGATGTGCGGCTGACCTATAGCTACGACGCGGTGAACAACCGTACCTCGGTGACGGATGCGATTACCGGCATTCAGGCAGGCGTAGAGACCTTTGACTACGATGGGCTCAACCGGGTGACGCGGGTTACCCAGCAGGGCAATGGCGTGGCCCAGAAGCGGGTGGACATGACCTACGACGCGGCCAGTCAGATGACTGGGGTGAGGCGTTACAGCAACCTAGCTGGTACGCAGCCAGTTGCTGACACTACCTATGCCCATGACGCAGCAGGCAGGCTCACAGCGCTGACTCATGCCAAAAATGGCAGTCCGATTGCTGACTATGGCTTCACCTATGACGCGGCCAATCGCCTAACGCGGCTTGTGACGCCTGATGGCACCAGCGACTACAGTTATAACGGGCGTGATGAGCTGACGAGCAGTGATCACAGCTATCAGGATGACGAGGGCTATAGCTATGACGACACGGGGAACCGGACGAATGCGGGCTACTCGACGGGCGATCGCAATCGCCTGCTCTCGGATGGCACCTACACCTATGAGTACGACAATGAGGGGAATCGTACAAAGCGGACGGTGATCGCCTCAGGAGAAACGACTGAATACGAATGGGACTATCGTAATCGTCTGACTTCGGTAGTTACGAAAGACAGCGGTGGTGCGATCTCAAAGTCTATTGAGTACACCTACGACCTCTATGACCGCCGCATCGCCAAGTCAGTCGATAGCGATGGCGATGGGACAGCGGCAACAACCGAGGAACGCTACGTCTACGATGGTGAGCATATTGCGCTCGTATTCGATGGCGCGGGCAATCAGCTCAGCCGCTACCTGCATGGGCCGCAGATTGACCAAGTGCTAGCAGAAGATACCGCAGCAGGCGAAGTCCGCTGGGCGCTAGCTGACCATCAGGGCAGTGTGCGCGATGTGATTGATAGCCAGGGCACTGTGCTCAATCACCTCACCTACGACAGCTATGGTCAGGTGACGAGCGAAACCAATCCTGATGTAGACTTCCGCTTTGGCTACACGGGTAGGGAGCGAGATGAGGAGACCGGGCTGTACTACTACCGCGCGCGGTATTTTGACCCGGCAGTGGGGACTTT
>JAAUPS010000242.1 GCA_012033015.1 Phormidesmis sp. RL_2_1 | reverse complement strand
CAGGCGATAACAGCGAGGCGAGTGACCATAGCCGGATGATATTGTCATCACTACAACTGGCTAACCAACTGCTATCGGGGCTAAAAAGAGAGCGTTCTCACTCTATTCCGCTGGCAATTCTGTTGATCGCTGGGCTGGTGATTGGACTGGTGATTGGACTGGTGATTGGACTGGTGATTGGGCTGGTGAGTTGGGCTGGCAGGGATTGGGCAGCGGCAGTTCCTTGTCCAGCAATCTGACAAATTTGCTCACCATTGTGAGTATGATACAGCGTGATTTGATCACCGCCGCCACTGACAATGATGCTGCCATCAGGACTGACGGCCACTGCATGAATCCAATCGTCTGCCGTACGTTGCCACACTTGTGCTGGTTGGGCCTCGCCTGCAGAAAATCGCTGTGTCGTTGGCAGTCGCCACAATGTTAGCCTGCTATCATCGCCACCTGTCACCAACAGCGGGCGATGAGGAATAAAGTCAATTGCTCTGACCCAGCCACTATGGGCTTTCCACTCAGCAAACTTTTGGCTGCCTTCTGCGATCGCCCCTAGCCGAGTACTCCACAGATGCACACTGCCATTTGCATCGCCACAGGCCAACAACGGCTGCTGCGGGTGAGCGCGAAAAGCCAGGGCCAACACATCACTCAAGGTTTCTGTAAAAACAGAACGATCCAGCTCACAGCGATTAAAGTTGACATCTCGAAGCTGTACACCTTGCAAGTAAGCCTGCCATATCGTCATTTGTGAAAAGTTTTTAGAAGAGAGCATCTGCCCTTTAGAAAGCTGCACCAGCAAGTTGAGAAAGTTGCCGCCAGCGTAGCCTAAGCGATGATAGTTTTCCTCTCTAAATCTGTTGAGGCGATCGCTCAGATGCTCTTCCACCTGAGCAAGACTTTTCCGATAGTTTTTTAACCGCTCTAAAATAGGTTCAACAATATTTTGGCGCTGAAACTCACGCAGTTCTTCCTCCGCGTCTGCTTTCATCAGAGCGTGGCTATTAAACAGATCTATCGGCCCCCGGACTAACTCTTGAAACACTGAGCGAATAAACCTGTCGAGGACATACTCTGCCACAATCGGATGCAGCGAAAAAGAAATCCCTTCAGCGCGCTTGACCTCCACCAAAGAGCGCCGCTCTAACGACTGCAACGTATAGACCAAATTTTGTTTGTGATCTTCAGCTACAATATCGCGCCTTAAGCCACCAATAGCGCAGGGCTGACGATTGATCACCAGCCAGTACATCACTTCCTTTTCTATCGGTGGCAGCCGCATAAACTGCGTTTTGATCACACTTCTCAAATCATCAAAAACAGAAACCTCTTGCTCCAAAAAGTCTCGAATACTGCCAAAAAAAACATCTTTAATGGTACTTGCTGCTAACCGCAATGCCATCGGATGCCCGCAATAGCGCTCAATCAGCACCTGATAATCAACAGGCGAACCACTTAAACAAAAGCTATCCAATAGCGTAGTGACTTCTGCATCGCTCAATCCATCTAAGGTGTATAGGTAAGCACCCGGATGATCATCTGGAATAGAGAGCAGTTCTCTAGGTTTTTCACGACTGGTTAAGATCACGCAGCTTGCACCGACCGCAGCGTTCTGGTGAGAATCTATCAGCGCGCTCAGCAAGTCTCCATAGGCTTCAAACCCGAGCTTGTAAGAGCTTGCCTGCTGACGACGATTGGCATCAAAGGTTGGAACCGCCGACTCGCGGGTTTTGTGATAGCTTTCAAAAAGCTGCTCAAAGCCATCTAAAACAATCAGGCACCGCTGCTGTGAAAGGCAAGCGATAAACTGTTGAATCAGAACGCCGACCGGCACAGTTGGAAGAAAATCGGCTTGATCGCCAGTCTGCAGAAGATCCGGTTGCAGATCGTTAAGGAGCGATCGCAAACAATCTTCAGGGCTCAAATCCTCATCTATGCGGATCCACACCCATTGCTGAAAATCTTCAGGAACCGACTCAGCCAATTTGCGAGCCAAAGCGCTTTTGCCAATACCGCCAATTCCACAGATCGCTAAAAGCTTATGGGATTTAGCGGGCTGAGCCAGCCAGCGGGTGAGGATTGCCAGCGGCAGCTCACGTCCTCGAAACAAATTCAAAGAGGGCGCATCGTGCCAACGATGGTACGGATGAGGGGACAAAGGCGGCCATAAAACCGCCTCTGATAGCTGATCTACCCCCCCCGAAGCGGACAGTTTGGCTCCATTGCCGAACGAATCACCTGGTTTTTAGCAGACAAACTGCTGGAAGAAGCCATCAGCTTTTCTTTTAAAAATGCCAGCTTGCCAGGGCCACTCCCCTTGATCTCAAACTTTTTATAGACCTCACCCAAACGCTTCCGAGCAGCCGCTTCAGAAATATTCAAATGCCGAGCAATATCTTTACTTTTTCGTTTTTCTAGGGCCAGTCTGAGGGCTGCAAGCTCTCCATCGGATACCCGTCTGTCTTTTGCAACTTTCGTCAAAAATTCTTCTGAGAACTCAGATTGATATGGCATAGGATGCTCACAGCCACAGGGACTTGATTTCAGGGTGGATACAGGCAATTTTTGAAATGGTCTGTGACCAGCAGTGCTATCGCAACGACACAAAAGCGACATCAAAGCAGCTACGCAAACCAGCAGTCACACCAGCCAGCAGTCACACAGACCGGCAGTCACAACAGCCAGCAGTCACATAGACCGACAGTCATCGACGAATCAACCCCAGCAGCTCACAATAATTCACATCAGTCTAGACCATTGCCAACATTGTGAGATAACCGATAAGGGTTAGTTTAAGAAAACTCAATGTACGATAAAAGCCCATCCAAAAACAAGCTGAATCCTACTGAAATGTATCGGTAGACACAGCGTCCAAGCCAAATAGCAGTCGCTTGGCCTGTCCTTGACTAGGGCCTTTATGCAAGCCAAATGATCGCAGCAGAGGTCAATGGCAGGGCAAAAATAGATTTTTGTGAGAATTAACTTGTTCTTAACTTGACAGGAATTTACCTGATCGATACATTGTGAGTGTGAGATTTAGTGAGGTATGTGATCCCCGTATACTGTCAGCCCCATTGCGAGGTGTGTCGCAATCAGTATCACGGGCAAAAGCTCGTTTTTTCTGAGGAGAAGATGATGGATAATGTTCCGCTCTATGGTTCATTAGGGTTGCCCCTTTTCAATGACGCCAGTGGCTTATTTGAACATGCCGAATGCCCTTTATGGCCTGAGCCTCCGTTGTTGCATTTGTTCCCACCCAATTGCATTTTGTGTCGCGTTTTAGGTGGCCCTGAATCGCTCGCGCCGTCTTTCCCCAACATTAATCTCACAGAGCGTGAGATTCATAGTGAGGTGTACCAGAAGCTAAGCTGTCCAACTCATCTTCAGCCCGCCCCGGCTGAGAAGGAAGTTTCTACCATGTCAGAACATACCCACACGGTTGTCAATTCAGCCCCAAGGACGATAAATCGCCCGCCTGAGCTACGGCATGAGGAGTTAAGGAATGATACTGTAGCCCTTAAGGATGCAACCGTTAATCAAACCCATCAGATCGCTCACCTTCGTCAAGAGATTCAGCAACAGGCACAGGCTCACAAAGCCAAACTAGAGATGATGGAAGCTGCGATTCACACCAAGGATCAGCAAATTCAGAGTTTGAACGATCGCATTTTGGATATGACTTATGCGGCTATGCGATCGCAGCAAAAATATCTTACGCCTACCGTTGCGCCCAAAGCGACTGTTCCTGAACCGCGCACTATGCCGACCACCTATATCAGACCCAAGCGCGCCCAGCCCACTCGCATCGAAAATTTCTTGAGTGGCGTGCCATTTTGGCTTTTTCTGATGGGTCTAGCCCTAGCCATGGTGCTATCTATCACCATGGCTTATCCCACACCTACAATAGTCGCTAGCTTTCTCGAGCTGGTAGGGCAGCTCTTTCCAATCATGTTTATCATCGGCGTCTTTAGCCTTTGCATGAGCGTGGTTTTAGACGCACGTCGCTAGCACAACCTGTGCGCCAAGCCGATAGCTTGGCGCATACAGAGCACCACAGATATAGCTTCGATATGAATTTGCGGTATAAGTTGGCGATGCGAGTTTGCGATATGGAGCAGTAGCGGCTCGTAGGGTTCACCTATCAGCCGCTACTCGCCACCCATAATTTTGGGCACCTTGAAAAAGTCGGCTTCTCGCTCCGGTGCACTCTCAAGGATGGCCTCACGCTCAGCAAAGGTTTCGAGCTGATCTGGGCGAGTGATATTACTCACTTCAATGGCTCGAGTCGTCGGTGGCACATCTGTTGTGTCTAGCTCATCAAGCTGCTGAACATATTCCAAAATGCCGTTAAGCTGCCCTGTAAACTGCTTTTCTTCGGCTTCACTCAGCGCTAAGCGAGCCAAGTTAGCCACTTTGCGGACTTGTTCAATATCAATCATTATCCAATATCAACCATTAAAGGCCGTTGCTCAGTTAAACGCTGCTAGAGCATCTCAAGCTAAAGCATCTCAAGCTAAATCATATCGAGCTTCATCCGCCCGGTCACCTTGAGCCAATTTTGAGCCTCAATGTAATTATTGGGGGCCATCCGAACGGCCTCTAACCAGTAGCGAGCCGCTTCATCATACAGCTTGTCAGATTCCGTTTTATCACCAGCGGCTTCGGCCTGCTCACCTCGGTAGTGGTAAATCACAGCCGTATTGTTCAGCGCCTGAATCATCCGAGGGTTGAGTTCTAAAGCCTCTTTATAAAGAGCCAAAGCTTCGTCATGTTCACCATTACTCGCATGAATGAGCCCCATATTGTAAAGGATGTAGCCTTTATCGTAGGGGTCTTCCTCTAGGTTGAGCGCCTCTTTGTAGTTGTCCATTGCTTCAGCATATTCGCCATCGGCTTGGGCAGACATGCCGTCTCGATAGTAGGCAAAGGCTTCTTTGGCCTGCTTTTTGGCCGGTAGCATTTTTAAGATCATGTCAGCCATGACCGTAAATGATTTATCAATGAAGTTATCGTTCTTCTGAGTTCTGGGCATGGTGTTCCGTTTGAGGGCCTGAGACGTTTTGCCCAGTGCCAAGGCACCGAGGCTGGGGTGATGATTTCATTTCAAGACTATCAAACGGTAGCAGAGGTCAGTGGCTTAATGTAATAGATTTTTAAGTAATGCTGCTATTTCTCGCTTTACTTTCTATTGATTTTCTATTGCTTTTCTATTGCTATTGATGCAGGCTCAATCCAGCTTAGCAAGTCCGGCCACCTTGGGTAATCGCAACGGCCTGCGGCATCGCTTGCTCAATCAAAAAATTGACGAGCTGATCGATCGTTTCAAACCCATCTTCATCAAAGCGATCGCTCAAATCCACCCCAAACCGCTGAAAAAAATCTTCGCAAAAAGTAGTAGACCAGTCGAACCAGCAAATGAGGGGAAAATGCAGATCGCTATGGAGGCGATCGCCCGGTCGCACCCGACCAAACTCCAAGCCAGAATACTCACTAAAGCGTTGATAGATAAACATAAGCACCGGATACATCCGCTGGTAGCGGCAAAATAGCCGACACCATGCCTGCTCACTGAGTAGCTCACGACTGCGCCCTTTCATCCATTGATTCACCTGCTGGCGAATGGTCAGATCTGGGCTCATATCAGAATAGGCATTGACACTGCTGAACCAGTTATTCAAGGAGCCCTTGAGCAGCCCATCAAAAGGTTGATCAAGGCTATTGAGAGGGTCTTGAGATAGATTGAATGGGCTATCGAAAGGGCTAATCGTAAGCGGCCTTACCATAGGAAACATCGGTTCCGCAGAAACCGTTGGAGCATTGTGTGTTTAATATTCCCGCTAACCCTAGAGAAATTACGGTATATTTTCATACCTGTCTACGGAAATGAGCAGCCTCTGGTGCTCTTGAGACCGGGCCGCCACCATGCACGTACATCATCTGCGCCTATATCATCTGCGCCTATATCATCTGCGCCTATATCATCTGCGCCTATATCATCTGCGCCTACATCATCTGTGCTTCAAAATCGGCTGCTGCCATCGGCTTACCGACCCAAAAGCCCTGCAAATAGTCGCATTGATACTGGCTCAGCAAAGCCTGCTCATCTGGCGTTTCAACCCCTTCAGCAACAACTTGCAGATCGAGGCGATGGGCTAGCTCAATGGTAGATTGCAAAATAGCCTGATTTTTAGGATCTTCGTTAGCCCCACGCACAAAGCAGTTATCAATTTTAAGGGTGTCAATCGGTAGCTGCTTGAGATAGCTCAACGACGAGTAACCGGTGCCAAAATCATCAATGGCAAGGCGGATGCCCAATGCTTTGAGTTCTCCCAAGGTACTGATTGCTGATTCGGCATCCTGCATCAATGCTGTTTCGGTGATTTCTAGCTCCAGCTCACTCGGTAAAAGGCCGCTGTTGGCCAGGGTATTTTTGATTTGATCGATCAAATCGGACTGATTAAATTGAACGCTTGACAGGTTAATTGAAATGTAGCGGATGCCTCGGTTCATTGAGATCCATCTTTTTGCTTGGGCGCAAGCTGTTTCTAGCACCCATTTGCCAATCTCCACAATCAGCCCTGTGTCTTCAGCTAAGGGAATAAACTTAGCCGGTGAAATATAGCCATGCTCAGGGTGATGCCAGCGAATCAAAGCTTCACTACCTTCTATTTTGCCTGCCGCTAAGTTGAGCTGAGGTTGATAGTAAACCTCAAACTCGTCACGCTCTAGGGCATAGCGCAACCAAGTTTCCATCGTAATTTGATCGCTAAACACCACAGGCATATCAGAACGATAGGTTTGAGCGTGGTTGCTTTTTTGCTTTTTGGCATATTCTAAAGCTGCATCGGCTTGCCGCAACAGCGTGTAAATGTCTTCGCTTTGGTGAAGTAAAAAGGCAATGCCAATGCTGGTGGTGACAAAGACTTCCTGCCCCGGTAACGAGAAAGGCCGACTCAGGGCATCCATGAGGTTTTCGGCCGTTTCTCTGGCCTGCTGATTACGCTCTAGATTGGGCAGCACAATGGCAAATTGGTTGGCAGTCAGGCGAGCTAAGGTAGCACCGGTTGGGATGCAAGCGTGTAGACGGCGAGCAGCCGCTTTGAGCAACTCGTCACCTGCCGGGTAACCCATGACAGTATTGACTAAGCGCAGGCGATCTAGGCTGATGGAAAGAAAGGCTAGGGTTTGCTGACTGCTATGGGCAGTGGTGATCGCTTGAGACAGCCGCTGATGAAGCAAGCGGTAATTGGGTAAATCAGTCAGGCTGTCGTAGTGTGCTAGACGGTTAATTTTCTCAGCGGAATTACGCAGCGCTGTCATGTACAAATCATTGGTGGCCACTTGCCGGTTGATGCGAGCAGCAATTGTGTTAGAAATTTCGACATGGGTAAAAGGACTAACCAGGCAATCGTCAGCGCCGAGTTCCATGGCTCGACGAGTATGGGAGGGTGATGCCCCGCCAGTGGCAAATCGCTCAGTTGCATCTGTAAGCAAGATAAACGGTGTGAGGTTTAGCTCACTATCTTGACGCATGGCTTCGAGCACTTGGTGGCCGTTGAGCCCTGCGACTGACCAGCGGCACAGCACCACGTCGGGCCGGTGCTTGCGAGCGGCTTTCAGGCCAGCAATGCGACGGCTGAGCAGGTAATCGTCGGCGTCCAGGAAGAGGTAAACCATTGCCCAAAAGATGAAAGGGTGACTGGGTGATAAAGTGAATCAA
>JAAUPS010000002.1 GCA_012033015.1 Phormidesmis sp. RL_2_1 | reverse complement strand
CACCCTCACCGTGCGCGACAACCTTTGCAGGCATCCAGCAGGCGATCGCGAAGCGACCTAGCCTCATGACTCATCTGCGCCGCTGGTTGAGTTTTTCATGAGGCCAGGTGACGGCGGCTAGCAAGGCATAATCCTGCAGACGGATGGCTTCTACTGCTCACCATTCGCTTTGTATATTTCCTCGAAAGCCTTTGCTCAGCACAACAACTGGTGTGGCACGATGTGAGCAGCGAGGGGCTAAGACGCGATCGCAAGTTCTGAGATGTGACATTTCCTTAGCGACTTACCGACCTCCTAATTCATACCTGAGCTTCAGTAACGCCTGATAGCTATCGCCCATCTGTTTTTTATTCAACTTATTCAACAGGTTCCTGCGGCTCGTGTTGGGTAGAAGTGGCCAGAGCAGTGCGATCGCATCGACCACTCTCCCCACTTCTGTAACCGCCATGCCCATGCCCCCACGTTTTTGGCCCTTGGGCACTAGCGCCCGCTTAAACCCTAATTTAGCCGCTTCTTTGAGCCGCAGTTCCATCTGCGAGACGGGTCGAATTTGTCCCCCTAAACCCACCTCACCGATGAGCACCAGCTCCGGATCGATGATGCGATCGCGAAAACTTGCCGCCACCGCCACCGCAATCCCTAAATCCGCCGCTGGCTCACCCACATTCAATCCGCCAGAAGAAGCCACATACGCATCTAGCTTAGAGAGTGGAATGCCCACCCGCTTTTCTAACACAGCCAAAATTTGCAACAATCTGTTGTATTCAATCCCTGTAGTCGAACGACGCGGAGAACTGTAGCTGGTAGGACTCACCAACGACTGCAGCTCCACCACCAAAGGCCGCGTACCTTCACAGGCCACAATGGTAGCCACCCCTGGCACATTCTCTTCTTGGTTACTCATAAATAGCTCAGAAGGATTGAGCACTTCTTCTAACCCTTTATCGACCATTTCAAATACGCCCAGCTCATGGGTCGCCCCAAAGCGATTTTTCACTGAGCGCAGCAGGCGGTGGCTGGCAAAGCGATCGCCTTCAAATACAGCACAGTATCAACTAAGTGCTCTAAAACTTTTGGGCCTGCGATCGCCCCTTCTTTGGTCACATGACCAACAATAAACAGCGAAATATTCTCTTTTTTCGCGAGCTGCATCAGCGCTGAAGTGCATTCTCTCACCTGCGCAACAGAACCTGGCGCGGAAGTCAGCGCCGAATAAAAAAGAGCCTGAATACTGTCAATGACGGCCACTTTAGGGCGCAATGACTCCAACTCTTCTAAAATAATTTCTAAATTGGTCTCCGGCAACAAATACAAGTTTTCTTGGACACCGCCAATCGCCTGACCTTCGTTATCGGCCATCCCAAGTCGGAGCGATCGCAGCTTCACCTGCTGCCCCGATTCCTCCGCACACACATACAAAATCGGCGTTTCACGCGCCAACTGATTTGCCGTTTGCAGCAATAATGTCGATTTGCCAATCCCCGGATCGCCCCCTAGCAAAACCAGTGATCCTGGCACAATGCCACCGCCCAATACCCGATCTAACTCAAAATAACCCGAAGGAATACGCGCTTGCGGATGATCCTGAATTTGGTTAAACGTTAGCGATAGACGTGGCTGGGCAGGTGCTTTGTGTTTGCGGCTCGTCGCCGTACGCGACTTCATACTAGGCCGCGTCAGACTGCTCGTCTCTGCTTCCGCGAGCTTTTGCTCCACCAAGCAATTCCAGCTATTGCAGGTTGGGCACTTGCCAAAGTACTGACGCGATTCTGCCCCACAGGCATTGCATACGTATATCGATCGAATCTTAGCCATGGGCGATTATCTGAGAGAAAGTCTCTGTTGTCAGGGTTGTCAGGTGCATTAGGGTTGCTAGGTGCAGATGGTGGCTGCGAGGTCGTGCGATCGCAACTCGTCAAGAATACCGTCAATCATAGCAATCAAATAATTCAAATGTACTATTTGCCATGCCATCAAGCGACTGAGCCTATACCCAAATGACCCGATATAAAATGGCCCATATAAAATGGCCTAGGACAAAATGGCCCGATACAAAGTAGTCTAGCCAAGTGAGAAATGCTATAGAGCCATGAACCAACAAAGCCATAGCGCCTGGGTAGCTCATATCAGCACAAGCAAATAGATAACTTTGATACATTTCTTTGCCTAAACAGTGCTAGAGGCAGTCCCTCAACAGGCTCAGAAAAAGCAGTTCTATGTGCTCAAATGCTAACTTTCTTGAATCTAAATCCTATATTTGGCCTACGTTGTAGCGATTTGTATTATTTTGTTATCATGTTGCAAAAATCTTAAGAAACTCTGAAACCCAGTAAGGCAAGCGATTTAGGGCGGTTCTAAAGGCATACAATCTTAAGGCATATGGTTGGATTGCAAAGTAACAAATCTATGCAATCTATTATATGTGCAATTTATTTACAGAACTGCCCAAGGCGTTAGTCCATAAATTTGGTCGATTGCACAGCCGATAAACTGCACAGTCGAGAAACAAAGAGTATGCAGAGTATGCGCGATCAGTCTTTCCCTTTGCGTAGTGATCGACTTTTTGTATTACGATTAGCAGCTAGCCACGACTTTAGTAGGAGTTTAGAGAACTTTGGAAAATGTTAAAGAAAAAATCCTAGTGGTTGACGACGAAGCCAGCATTCGTCGTATTCTCGAAACTCGCCTTTCTATGATTGGCTACGATGTCGTGACGGCTGCCGATGGAGAAGAAGCTTTAGATACCTTCCGCAATACCGTTCCTGACTTAGTTGTGCTAGATGTGATGATGCCTAAGCTCGACGGTTATGGCGTGTGCCAAGAGCTACGCAAAGAATCCGACATTCCCATCATCATGCTGACGGCCCTTGGCGATGTCGCCGATCGCATCACCGGCTTGGAGCTAGGTGCCGATGACTATGTAGTCAAGCCATTTTCTCCCAAGGAACTAGAGGCGCGAATTCGCTCCGTACTGCGCCGGGTAGAAAAAACAGGCGCTTCGGGAATTCCCAGCTCGGGCGTGATCACAATTAACAATATCCGCATCGATACCAACAAACGGCAAGTGTACAAAGGTGACGAGCGCATTCGCCTCACCGGCATGGAATTTAGCTTGCTAGAGCTGTTGGTGAGCCGTTCTGGTGAGCCGTTTTCTCGCTCTGAAATTTTACAAGAGGTGTGGGGCTACACCCCTGAACGCCATGTAGATACGCGTGTCTAGATGTTCATATTTCTCGTCTGCGTGCCAAGCTAGAAGATGATCCAAGCAACCCCGAGTTGATTTTGACCGCGCGAGGTACCGGTTACCTTTTTCAGCGAATTGTGGAGCCAGGTGAAGAATAGCCGACGGGCCTGATGCCCTGATTGATGGGATAGGTTTTCCCTGAAATCAACTGCCTACGGATGGTGCTCCGTGATTAGGTCGTTTGGGCTCGGGTAAGCTATTGCTGGGTCAGTAGCCTAAGTAGTCTGATAGAATTCTTAAAGTTTCTATTGGCCCAAACACGGCCAGATTAAAGGATAGAGCTTTAATGGATTCAACGCAGGTACGCATTGCAGTGGACGCAACGGGTGGCGACTATGCCCCTGCTGAGATTGTTTCTGGTGCGATCAGGGCGAAGGCAGAGCTAGGGATAGAGGTGTTGCTCGTCGGTGATCCTGAGCAGATCAAGGCTTCTGTGTCGCAGCCGGATCTTTTGGCCCAAATTGAAATTGTGCCTGCCGAAGGCACGATTGAAATGCATGAGGAACCTTTGAGTGCGCTGAAGCGTAAACCCAAGGCTTCCATTAATGTATCTATGGATTTAGTCAAGCAAAAACGGGCTGATGGCGTCGTTTCGGCGGGGCATTCTGGGGCAGCCATGGCAGCGGCGTTACTGCGGCTAGGGCGGATTAAGGGGATTGTTCGGCCCGCGATTGGGGCAGTGTTTCCCACGGTCATTGCTGGCAAGCCGGTGCTGATTTTGGATGTAGGTGCCAATGTGGACTGCAAGCCTAAGTACTTAGAGCAGTTTGCCATGATGGGCAGTGTTTATTCTGAGTATGTTTTGGGCAATGCAGCGCCCAAGGTGGGGCTGTTGAATATTGGGGAAGAAAAAAGTAAGGGCAATGAATTGGCCTTGCAGGTATACAAAAATCTTGCGGCGCTCAATTCGATTAACTTTGTGGGCAATGCAGAAGGGCGTGATGTGCTCTCTGGTGATTTCGATGTGATTGTCTGTGATGGCTTTACTGGCAATGTGCTGCTGAAGTTTGCAGAGGCTGTCGGTGAGTCAGTGTTGCAAATTTTGCGCGAGGAGCTGCCTCAAGGCGTTGCCGGTAAAGTCGGTTGCACTTTGCTGAAAGGCAACCTCAAGCGGATTAAGCAGCGGGTAGATCACGCCGAGCATGGCGGCGGCCTGCTGCTGGGCGTAGCTGGAATTGCGGTGATTAGCCACGGCAGCTCTCGAGCACCGTCGATTTTTAACGCGATTCGCTTGGCAAAAGATGCGGTGGACAATCAGGTGTTGGAGCGGATTAAGGGACAATATCAAAAGGCCACAGCAACGGCCCAAGCCAAAGGTGAATAGGGAATGATTCAGCACAATCGAGCGCCAGCCAATTCGGTGTCAGCAGATCCGGCGAAAACTTATGGTGTGGCTTTTGTGGGCAGTGGCTCAGCCAAGCTAGAGGCGGTACTCAGCAATGCCCAGCTTGCTGAAATGGTCGATACGTCTGATGAGTGGATTGCAACACGCACTGGGATTCGGCAGCGGCATATCGCAGGCCCAACAGATTCTATTCGTTCATTAGGAGCAGAGGCTGCTGCGATCGCAATTGCCCAAGCCGGACTCAATCCGATTGATATTGACCTGATTTTGTTGGCGACATCCACACCTGACGATCTGTTTGGTTCTGCCTGCCAAATTCAGCACGAGCTAGGCGCTAGCCACGCCGTTGCCTTCGATATCACCGCCGCTTGCTCTGGCTTTGTATTTGCCCTCGTGACAGCGGCCCAGTTTATTCGCACAGGTGCTTACCAAAATGTCGTTGTCGTCGGTGCAGATTTGCTCTCTCGTTTGACAGATTGGCATGATCGCCGCACCTGCGTGTTGTTTGGTGATGGGGCCGGAGCGCTGGTGATGCAGCGCTGCGAAGGGAGTGCCGATCACCTCCTCAGCTTTGATCTGCATAGCGACGGCAGCTTAAATGACTGCCTTAACGCCGCTTATGAGCGTGAATCAGTGCCCTTGACTGGCGATATTACGGTACAAAAAGGTCGCTTCCAACCAGTCACCATGAATGGCCGCGAAGTGTATCGGTTTGCGGTCAAACGGGTGCCCGAAGTGCTAGAAAAAGCCCTTTTCTACGCGGGCTTATCCACCCATGATATTGACTGGCTGATTTTACATCAGGCCAATCAACGCATTTTGGATGCGGCAGCGCAGCGCCTAAACATTCCTGCTGAACGGGTAGTCAGCAATATGGCCAAGCACGGCAACACAGATGCAGCTTCAATCCCGATCGCACTCGATGAATGGGTGCAATCAGGCAAAATAAAAACCGGTGATACGCTGGCTTTGTCGGGCTTTGGGGCGGGTCTTTCTTGGGGCGCAGCGATCTTAACCTGGGGAAAGTGAGCACAGGAAAAAAGAATCAGCACAGAAGCAAAGAATCAGCACGGGAGAAAAGAATCAGCACAGAAGCAAAGAGTGAGCACGGGAGAAAAGTGAGCCGAGCTTGCGCTTGACATCTCTCAATTTTCCAAAATCTGTTTAACGAAACCTTTTTATCAGCATCAGAGGACATTTATACAATGACGAAAACTGCGTGGGTATTTCCGGGTCAGGGTTCGCAGGCGGTTGGCATGGGCGCAGACTTAGCAGATGTGTGCGTGCAGCAGCTTGCGATCGCAACAGACATTTTGGGCTGGTCAGTGCTAGACGTTTGTCAGCATCAAGAGAAGCTAGACAGTACGCTGTATACCCAGCCCTGCCTTTATGTGGTGGAATGCCTTTTGGCCGACCAACTCATGGCCCAGGGGCAACAGCCGGATCTGGTGGCAGGTCATAGCCTAGGCGAATATTCCGCGCTGTATGCAGCAGGCGTGTTCGATTTTGCCGCAGGGCTACACCTGGTAAAGCGCCGCGCCGAACTGATGTCTCAAGCCTCTTCAGGGGCGATGGCCGCCCTGATGGGCTTTGATCGAGCAGCGCTAGAGACCAAAATTTCCCAGACGGCAGGCGTCGTACTCGCCAACGACAACAACGATAGCCAAGTGGTGATTTCAGGTACCCCAGCAGCCGTAGCAGCGGTGATGACCGACATCAAATCAAAGCGAGCCGTGAAGCTCAACGTCAGCGGAGCTTTTCATTCACCCCTGATGGCCGAAGCGGCGGCAGAATTTGAAACTGTTCTTGCTGATGTGCCCTTTCAATCCGCCAAAGTTGCTGTGATGTCTAACGTTGATCCCAGCCCGCAGACGGACGCAACAGCACTCAAAGAGCGGCTAAAGCAGCAAATGACCGGTTCTGTCCGATGGCGAGAAATTTCTTTGGCTTTGCCAGAGCAAGGCGTTGAGTTAGTCGTAGAAGTTGGCCCCGGCAAAGTACTCACAGGCTTGATCAAACGAACCTGCAAGGGCTTGCCCCTGAAAAATGTCAGTGATGTTGACATGATCTAGCCCAGTGAAAAAAGCGAGTGAGAAACGCTATTGAGAAACGCTATTGAGAAACGCTATGTAGAGGGTTAGTTCTCGACAAAAATATGCAAAGATTTGGGCAGTTCTATACCGCTACTGTAAGGTGGCTCACCATATGGCCCAAACGCGTGAACCGCTAATTAGCCTTGCTCTTTATCACTTATTTAAGTGGTCAGTGGTGAGTCCGATGCTGCATCTCTATCTGCGAGGACGAATTTACGGTGCCAAAAAGGTGCCGATGAGCGGCCCTTTGATTGTAGTAGCCAACCATGCCAGCTATATTGACCCGCCAGTGTTGTCAAACTGTATGGGGCGGCCAGTATCGTTTATGGCAAAAGCATCCTTGTTTGATGTGCCGTTGTTGGCACCTGCGATTCGAGCCTACGGGGCCTATCCGGTAAAGCGAGAATCAGCCGATCGCAGTGCGATTCGCGAGGCCCTAAGACAGTTGGACATGGGCTGGGCAGTGGGTATTTTTTGCAAGGGATACGCACATCTGATGGCCGTATCCCATCGCCCAAACTCGGGGCTGCCATGATTGCGGCTAAGGCTCAGGTGCCGCTGATACCGGTGAGCCTGTGGGGCACTGAGCAGGTTTTGCAAAAAGATTCAAAGTTTTTGAAGCCTAGCCCAGTGACGGTGCGTATCGGTGAGGCGATCGCACCGCCTGCGAGTAAGGATAAAGCAGCATTGCAAGCAGTGACCCAGCAATGTGTCGATGAAATTCACGCGCTGCACGAACTCGGTCGTTAGCGGCTAGCTTAAGCGTGCCGGGAAGGAGGGGTATGCTGTCGCCGTATGGCCTACGCCGCTACACAGTAAAATGTGGACGACGGTGTATTGAGTAGCATCATTCATGGCAGAGGATTTACACGCAGAGTTGACCAATATGATGGGGCCAGTGCAGTGGGATTGGCTGAAGCCTCACGTCCAGCGCGATGCCGTGGTGGTGGTCAATCCTCGTCTGGATTTAGCGGCTGTAGGGGTGGCGATCGCGACCGATAGCACCCAACTGGTAGAGCGCTGGATTACCGAACAACTGATCTTAAAACCCAATGCCGACCAGCTTATGCAGTGGAGCCAAGATAACAAACGCCTGACGTCATTAATTGTGCAGCCTTACGTGCTAGTACAAGATCAGGCCACTGATTTACCCGCTAACGATCTCGACCCATAACAATCGCCCTATGCCAAGCCATCCGCTTTGGAATTATCTCAGCACATCTACCTTGGTGAGATGTCTGTTGTTGTTTGCCTGTGGTTGGGCGGCGATTGAAGTTCTCCACTATTTTGAGATTGTCATAGTCATTTTCACTTCATCGACGATTTTGGCGTTTTTGCTCAGTCATCCGGTGCACTGGATGAGGCGATTTATGCCCCATAATCTGGCAGTGTTTGTGGTCTTTATGCTGGCGTTGGCCATTATTGGTACGATTGTTACCACCATTAGCTTGGCGGTGCTGTCCCAAGGTCAGCCCTTAATTGATAACATCACCGAATTTTTAACCTCCCTCACGCCTCGCATTGAAGCGCTAGAGCAGTCTTTACAGCGCTGGGATTTACAGGTCGATTTACAGTCCATTGGGGCTCAGTTTCGAGATCAAACGGTTGGCATTTTAGGTGCAGGTATTGCTCTATTTCAGGCACTGTTGACCAATTTTATCCATGGTATTTTGATTGCGGTGGTCACTTTTTTTATGTTGCTAGATGGCGATCGCATCTGGCAGCTCTTGATTAAAACGGTGCCCTCTAGCCATCGTTACCGATTTGCACGGACGGTTCAAAACAGCCTCTTAGGCTTCTTTTGGGGCAGGCTTTTGCTGTCTATATTTTTTGGGGTATCCACCTTTTTGGTGTTTTTGGCCTTCAAAGTACCCTACGCCCTCACCTTAGCGGTCGTGGCGGGTCTGTTCGATTTGATTCCTGGCATTGGCGCTACCCTCGGCATCAGTTTGGTGATGTTGTTTTTACTCTCCCAGAGTATCTTATTGGCTTTTCAATCGGCCTTAATTTGCGTTGTTTTGCAGCAGGTAGAAGAGAATTTACTCATGCCGCGCATTATGCAAGATTCGTTGAATATTAATCCAGTGGTGATGTTTTTCGCCTTGATTGTGGGTGCGCGCATTGCCGGTGTTTTAGGCATTTTTCTTTCTATTCCCGTGGCTAGCATTATCGTCAGCCTGTTAGAAATTGAGGAAATGAAGGGCAAGGCGATCGCGCTGCCTGTCTCAGAACAGGAATAAAAGGCCCTGTTAATGATTCATGTGATGTGTTGATGTGATGTGTTGATGTGATCTATTTAGCGGTAATCCATTTTAGAATGGACGATTGAAACATTCGTAGCGTACTTTCAGTACGTCTTAGCACTATGGTAAGAACTGCGCGCAAGAGAATCAAAGTGGCTGAACTTTTCTTAGCCTTGGGACTAGCAGCTTCTGTAACGACAGCCTGTGGTGGCCCGACAGAAGGCGGCGAAGAGATTGAAGGGGATACAGAATCTATTGAAGCGCCGGTTGAAGGCGAGGCTACAGAAGAGGCTCCTGCTGAAGAAGGCGGCGAAGCAGAAGAAGAAGGCGAAGCAGAAGAAGAAGGCGAAGCAGAAGAAGAAGGCGAAGCAGAAGAAGAAGGCGAAGCAGAAGAAGGCGAAGCAGAAGGCGGCGAAGGCGGCGAAGGCGGTGAGGGGTAAGCGTGTCTCCTGCTCGCTGTTTATCGCAGCGAAATCGACTGCATAATTTCAATCAGCCGCTGTTGCATTTCTGCTGTTGCAGAGACAATAATCTCAGACTGGCGATAGTTGTGACACTCAAAGAGCGGCGGCAAGGGGCTACCATCAAATGTGCTCAGGTGGTAGCCCATTTCTTTGGCCATCCAGGCCAATGCGGCCGTATCGATAAACTGCGCGCTGGCGAGAATGACCCCTGCCACTTCTCCGGTGAGCAGCCCATTAATAGGTGGAACGGGCGTTTTCGCAGAATAGTCTGTTTTAAGGTCGATGACGGGATAGTGCGATCGCACCACATCTGCAATCGAACTGAGCGCCCACCCAAGCACCACCTTTTCCCCCGGATCAGCTATTTTCAGCGGTTGGCAATCCTCTAGCTGATCGGCCATTGTCCCGACAAAGGTGCCTTGATCTCGCAAGCTATAGTAGTAGCAGTTGTTCGCCGGACTAACGGCGATCGCCGCTTCAAAGCCATCTCCATTCAGCACTGTAAGAATCACCAAATAATTGGGATGCCCGTCTAGGTAGTAGCGCGTGCCATCAATCGGATCGAGCGTAATCAAATAGTCACTTTTGGGGCCATCGGCTGGCCCTAAATCAATGGCTCGAAAATACTTAGTGTTGTAAGACTTTTCATATTCTTCGCCATAGAATCGTATGTGAGGAAATTTCGCCAAGAGCGCCACTTCCATAAACGTTTGCACCGATAGATCAGCGTCAGTCAGCGCATTGGCAAATAGATGGTCACCATCGTATTTATCAGGCAGTACGGCAATCCGCTGCTGAATTTGCTGCGCATATGCGCCTGCCACTTTGAGAAAAGGCAAAAGTGCCTGGAGGATAGCTTTTGGAGAAAGATGGTCGGTCATCAGCACGCCTTTATGTCGTCTAGGGAATGTCGTCTAGGGAATGTCGTCTAGGGAGCGTCTCAAAAAAACAGATGGCTTGTAAACCCTACCATCCCTCGTTTAACTTTAGGTGAACCCAGTGCAGATTTGGCCACGCCTATGAAAAAGCATATTGCCATTGCCGGTGCCGGGCCAGCAGGAGCCGCTACGGCCCTACTGTTGGCTCGACAGGGCCATAGGGTCACCCTCATAGAACAAAACATTGCTTTTGAGCGGGTGTTTCGTGGCGAAGGACTCATGCCTGCAGGTGTCGCGGCCCTGCATCAGATGGGTTTATCAGAGATATTAGCCAGCATTCCATCACGTCAGCTAGATGCTTGGGATTTTTACGTGGGCGGGCAGCGGCGTATGCGAGTGATGGAGCCTAAAAACGCAGGATTGGCCACCCACATTGTTGACCAAGGGGCGCTGCTAGGGGCAATGATTGAGCAGGCCCAACCACTCCCCAATTTTGAATTTTATCCTGGATGGCAGGTCACAGGGCTATTAACAGATCGCTCGGAGCGTATTAACGGCA
The DNA here is from genome assembly GCA_012033015.1 of Phormidesmis sp. RL_2_1. Taxonomy (GTDB): domain Bacteria; phylum Cyanobacteriota; class Cyanobacteriia; order Phormidesmidales; family Phormidesmidaceae; genus Phormidesmis. The sequence goes on along the minus strand of JAAUPS010000002.1, from coordinate 54,949 downwards.
TTCGAGCTACTGCTCAGGGCCACCAAACTCAGAACTTTTTTGCCGATGTGGTGATCGCCTGTGATGGCCGCTATTCTCGCTTGCGTAAACTCGCCAAGCTGCCGATGGCACACGCTTCTGCTCAGTTTGACGTGCTCTGGTTTAAGCTGCCAGCGCCAGCTTCATTGGCCAGAGAAACGCCCTTTGTTGCTTGCCTACAGCCCGATCGACAGTTTGCCTTTTATCCATCGTGGGACGGGCGCTTACAGATCGGTTGGATTGTCGAAAAAAAATCTCACCCACTCGGCGGTTTGGCCCAGTTGAACACATTGAACCAGAGCGATTGGATAGAGGCATTCGCCCCAGCACTCCCGCCTGAGCTAGCAGCTCACTTTCGCCAACATCAAAATGAGCTAGAAGGCCCTATTTATTTAAATGTGCAGGTGGGCTGTTGCCCGCAGTGGAGCTTGCCGGGGCTGTTGTTGATTGGCGATGCCGCTCACCCGATGGCGCCCAATCGCGCCCAGGGTATTAATATGGCCTTGCGGGATGCCATCGTCGTGGCCAATCACTTTGCTGCTGCTGCCGCTGCTCCCCAGGCGGCTGGTCAAGCGGTTGAAGAAACGATGCCTATGGAGACGTTGTTGCAGGCCATTCAAGCAGAGCGCCAACCTGAGATTGAGGCGGTGCAAAAGATGCAGCTAGCGGAATGGCGCAAGGTTGAATTTATCTCTCGTCCGGGGCTGCCGTATTTAGGGTTCAAGGCGATCGCATCCCTTTTCGGTCGCTTTCAGTTCGCCCAAAACATTTGGTTGCATGAACAACAAGGGCTACGCGAAGGGGTGGTGCCTGTGCAGCTTAAGCCATAAACTCATGACCTATGCGCTTGACAAAACTCGCTATGAAAATACACCACTGCCCCACGATGATTCGCCTTGCTCGCCGCCCGGTTAAAGCGCCAAGCGCTAGGCTAGGCGGCTGTTCACTAGAGGCCCGTTCATGGGGCTTGCTCGGTGGGCTATGTCTCAGCAGTTGGCTGGCTGTGGCGACGGCCAAGCCTGTGATTGCGGCCGAACGAGTGACGCTGACCTACGGTTTTTTGGAAGTTTCTGTGTCGGTAGAATCATTGCGCGCCTATGGAGAACGCGGTGAGATTAGCGATGAACTTGCACCTTATCTCGGATTTTTAGATGAAGCGCAGCGATCGCAATTTCGCCAAGCCTTACAGATTCGTCAAGATGTGAGCCCGGTACAAATCTCTAAGTTTTTGTACTCTTCGATCGGAGAAAATATTCTGCGCTACTTAGGGACGATTGTGCGTACGGCTGGTCGTTTGGATGGTGCTAAGGGGCTGCGGAGTGCTTTGGTGCTGGCGGCTGCAGCGCCGGAGGGGCTCTCTGTACTGGGTGTGATTGAACAATTTCCCACCGACAACATGCGGATAGATTCGCAGCTTGGCTTGCAGGCGTTTGGCGCATTGACCCAACTGATTAATGATACCGAACGGGCGATCGCCTTGATCGCGCAGCAATCTAGCACTGCCAGAACAGCAACAGATGCGACTTCAGGCGCTGTGCTGGCAGATCTGACTCAGGCAGGCCCTTTTGCAATCACCCTGCAAACGCTAGAGCTAGTCGATTCATCGCGCGATCGCACCCTTACCACCGATGTATACCTGCCTGAGTCCTCTTCGCCTGTGCCCTTGGTGGTGATTTCCCATGGCTTAGCCAGCGATCGCAAAAGCTTTGTTCCCATTGCTGAACATCTTGCCAGTCATGGAGTTGCCGTGGCCGCTTTGGATCATCCAGGCAGCGATCGCCGTCAGCTCGAAGACTTGCTCAGAGGGATTGATGACGAAATTGCTGAACCCAGCGAGTTTGCCGATCGGCCTCGCGATATCTCCTATTTACTCGACGAACTGACGCGACTGAACACCGATAACAGCACAGGCAACCCTGATGTGACCGAATCATCCGATCAGCCCTCAGCGCATTCCTTGTTCAATCGCCTTGATATGAGCCGCATTGGTCTGATCGGTCATTCTTTTGGTGGTTACACTGCTCTTGCGATCGCAGGTGCCCAGCTCGATTACGAAACACTCCAAGCCAACTGCGCCTCAGAAGCGTTTATCTTCAACGCCGCCAATCCTTCCATGCTGCTACAGTGCACTGCTTTAGCCGCGCCAGCACAGTTCACCGCTGATCTCGAAGATGATCGCATTCAAGCTGTCATCGCCCTGAACCCTTTGACCAGCAGTTTATTCGGCCCTGCGGGTTTCTCCCAAATTGACATTCCCTTACTGCTCGTAGCTGGCAGCGATGATCCGATCACACCTGCTTTACTAGAGCAAATTCAACCCTTCACTTGGCTCAATTCATCCGCTGCTGCAGCCGATCAAACCAATCTTGAAACCCAACTACCAGAGCACTATCTTGCCCTGATCCAAGGCGGTTCCCATGGCTATGAGCCCGTTGAGTTTCAAGGCGCTGATCTCACCCTAGCCCGTCAGCTTGTAAGCGCCGATATGGCTTTGGCTTATCGCTATCTCAAAGCCTTGAGCCTAGGTTTTATGCAGGCAGAAATCATGCCAGATTCTCCCAATCAAACTGCTTTCATGAGCCCCGCTCTCAATGGCCTGAGTCAGTTACCCCTACCCCTGTATGTTGTCGATGCGCTGAGTCAGGCCATGCTGACAGGCGATGATGGAGCCAGTAATCCCCCGGCCAATGACCCAGCCAATTCGACTCTAGAGAACCTCCCCTCTAGTCTTCCTGCCGACGTTTCCCCTCAATAATCTTCTCCATAACCGATCTTCTCCATAACCGATCTTCTCCATAACAGTAGCTCTCCATCTGAAATCCCCCCTAAAATAACGCCCAATTTATCCGTATCTGTTATTCTTTTCTCCATATCCCCCATTTTCTCAACTCAATCTAGCCATGACACTCAAAGTTTACGGTATTCCTAACTGTGGCACTTGTAAAAAGGCCCTAATCTGGCTACAAGAAAAAGACATTCCTTACGAATTTATTAACACCAAAGAGCAGCCGCCCACCAAATCTATGATCACAGCCTGGGTCAATGCCCTCACAGCGCAACCCATGCGCAATACATCTGGAGGCTCCTACCGTGCCATTGGCGAAGAGAAAAAAACATGGAGCGACCAACAGTGGATCGATGCGTTTGCCCAAGATGTAATGCTGCTCAAACGCCCCCTGTTTGAAAAAGATGGCAAGGCTGTCATGGTAGGCTTTCGGGCTAAAGAAGACGAAAAAATCGCGCAGCTAGGCGGCCTATGACTTGCCAAAAAACAGATGTTGTCATCATCGGCAGCGGTATCGGCGGCCTGTGTTGCGCTGCTCTACTGGCTCACTATGGCCTAGATGTTGTCGTTTGTGAAAGTCATAGTCTGTTGGGTGGTGCAGCCCATGGCTTTGAGCGGGAAGGTCACCACTTTGACTCCGGCCCATCGCTGTATTCGGGCATGTCTTTTAGCCCTTCGCCCAATCCACTGCGTCAAGTGCTCGATATTATTGGTGAAGACATCGACTGGGTGAACTACAACACTTGGGGCTGTCGATTGCCAGAAGGAGACTTTGATGCGGCCGTCGGAGCCGATCAGTTTTGCGATGTATTGCAACAACTGCGCGGCCCCAAAGCGGTCAGTGAATGGCGCGCACTGCAGCGCCTGATGCGGCCCCTCGCCAGTGCGGCTGTAGCGCTGCCCACTGCGGCTGTGCGGTTTGACTGGGGTGCCCTTCGTACCGCTGGCCCCTTTATTCCCAACCTTCTCAAGCACGCTAGCCATACCGCCCAACTCATGGGCCCCTTTAGCCGCATCCTCGATCAGGTGATCACCGACACCTTTATCCGCCATTGGCTAGATATGCTGTGTTTTTGCTGTCGGGGCTGCCTGCTAGCGGTACGAGTACGGCTGAAGTCGCCTTTATGTTTGCAGATTGGTATCGCCCTGACGTGCAGCTTGACTATCCTCAGGGGGGCTCGGCGGCGTTAGTGGCGGCCCTAGTTCGTGGCATTACGAAGCACGGCGGCCAGATTAAAACCGCTGCCCATGTCACCCAAATTAATTCCCAAAAGGCGCGGGCAAGCGGCGTACGGCTGCGCAATGGCGAGACCATTGAGGCGACTTGCGCCGTGGTTTCTAATACATCTGTATGGGATACGTTGGCGCTGATTCCAGCCGGGGTACTGCCGCCCAAATGGCGGGCTCAGCGGCAGGCAACACCAGCTTGTGACAGCTTTATGCATCTCCATCTTGGGATTGACGCTCAAGGGCTGCCGCATGATTTGGCCTGCCATTATATTGTGCTTAACGATTGGGAGCAGGGCATCACAGCCCCCCAAAATCTGGTTTTAGTGTCTATTCCCTCCGTGCTAGATGCCGGTTTGGCCCCGCCCGGTAAACATACCCTCCATGTCTATACGCCGGGAAACGAACCCTATGGGCCATGGCAAGGCATGAATCGCCATAGCCAAGCCTACGCCTTGCAAAAGCAATTGCGATCAGAGGTGATGTGGCAAGCGCTAGAGCGTATTATTCCAGATATTCGTCAGCGGACAACCCTTTCACTGGCGGGGACACCGCTCACCCATGAACGCTATTTGCGGCGTTATCAGGGGTCGTATGGCCCTGCAATTGCTGCGGGTAACGCCATCTTTCCAGGGCCAAAGACGCCTTTGAAGGGGTTGCTGTGCTGTGGAGACTCTACCTTTCCAGGGATTGGCCTGCCAGCGGTAGCCGCTAGTGGCATGATCGCAGCTCATAGCTTAGTGCCTGTGCATCAACATCAACAAACGCTGGCAACGATGCGCTTGGCCTCATAGGCTTATAGCGGTACCGGGATGCATAACGCCGACGGTGAGGCTACGCCAACGGGTACACGCTATATCTGTAGTCTAGCCCAGCGACCAAAGCTATAGAATTGGGGGCTCAAAAGAGCGAGCTGAAAATCATGGGTTCAGATATGGCGGGCGCTCAGATCTTATGGCTGGGAACAACGCCTGAGAAACGTCTGGAAACCCTATGGAAAACGGCGGAAACTTTATGAAAGAATGAACCATAAAGTCGGGGCATCGATCTGTGTGAGCCTGAAACACCGTATATTGGTATAGATTTATCTGGAGTTGGGGTATTTGCACGGAATATTGCGCCGCAATATTTTGGTTATTTCGCGTCTGTTAGGGTAGTTTAAGGTAATTTTTCAGTATGTCGCAGGAAAACAACAGTCGCTTTGCCATCTTGGCTACATTGTTGGCCTTTGGACTAGTCGGTGGTATTTCGTTATTGTTGTGGGCACTGACTAATCGGTTAAATCCAGCTACGACGGTACAGCAATCGGCAGGTACGGTCGCCTCCAGTGACAGTTTGCCAGAAGAGGTCACTTCACGGGTGAGCGCTGGCGAAGAAGTCCTTTTTCCTGACTCTTCTGAGGCTAAGCAAGAAGGTACTGCTGCGATCGCAGCCGCCAACTACGCTAGTGCCATTACTGCTTTCAACGCATCTTTGGCAGATAATCCCAACGATCCGGAGAGCTTCATCTACCGCAGCAATGCCCGGATTGGCGACGATAGCGCCTACACTATTGCCGTTGTCGCACCTGCTGGGGCCGCCAGTAAAATTGGCCTAGAAATTTTGCGAGGCGCCGCTCAGGCCCAAGATGTGATCAACCGCAGCGGCGGCATTAATGGTATGCCCGTAAAGTTAGTGTTGGTCAATGATGAAAACGATCCAGCACTGGCCCAAACCATCGCCGAAAACTTAGTGTCTGATCCGACCATTATTGGCGTGGTGGGCCACTATGCCAGTGATGTGACCTTAGCGACAGCGCCCATTTATGCTGCGGGCAAACTGGTTACAGTGACCCCAGCGAGTACGGCTGTTGATCTTTCTGGTCTGAGCCCTTATCTGTTTCGGACGGTGCCTAGCGATAGCTTTGCGGCTGCCGCACTAGCAGCCTATATGATTTACTACCGCAAAGATAAAGATGTTGCTGTTTATTTTGATGCGAGTAGCGATCTCAGCAGCTCTCTCAAAGAAGAATTTAAGAGCTTTGTGATGGCTTGGGGCGGCAATGTGATTGGCGAATATGACCTGTCACAAACGACATTTGATCCTAATGTGCAGCGCGAGGCTGAAGCCAAAGGCGTCGATTCACTGATGATAGCGGCGAGTGCCAACACGTTGGATGCGGCGGCGGCGGTGATTAACTTTAATGCGGGCGCGCTGCCTATCCTCGGCGGAGATGAGCTATACAATCGAGTGATTTTGGAAGAGGCAGGCCGCGATGCTCAGTCTCTGACGGTTGCGGTGCCTTGGCACTTGCTCTCTAGAGATACGGATGCTGACTTTGTCAGTAGCTCGCGCGATTTGTGGAAAGGAGATGTCAGTTGGCGAACAGCTACGGCTTATGATGCGGTCATTGCGATCGCCAATGGCCTAGAAACAGATGCTAGTCGAGAAGGGCTTAAAGTGGCGCTTGACGATAGAGACTTTAGTGTAGAGAGCGCCACTGGCCCGATTAACTTTTTGCCGTCGGGCGATCGCCGCCAAGTCGATCGTTTAGTCAAAGTAGAACCAGGCAACCGCTCCGGCACGGGCTACGACTTCATCCCGTTCACAATTGACTTTAAAAATTAATATCTATGCGAGATCGCTAACTCGGCGCAAGCTATATAGCTTCTGCCGGATGCATTCGGTACAAGTGCGTCGCTTGGCCCGTCGTCATGCAATGGTTGCAGCCAACATGCTGGACCTCAGCCAAGCGACCAAAGCTATATAGCCTCAACTCGGTATCGCCAGCGCTGGGCGACTCAGAGCTTTTGGGCGAGAGCTTAAGAAATTGGTATAGCGTTCATTCCATAGCGCTACATCCTAATCAATCCACGCCCTATCACTCTACCCCTCGATCAATCCCCCCTGATCAAGCTCCCCTGCTCAATGGGTAAAACCGTTGATAGGTATAGCGCTATGGGGTCAGCGATCGCAAAATGCATCTGGCGATCGCCATAAATCCATTTTTCATAAATCAAAAGGCTTCTCATAAACAAAACAGAGCGCTCAAAAGACTGATTTATAGCGCTTTCGCCACAATTTTGCGTGAGTCCGTGCTTACAAAAATTAATATAAGCCGTTATAATTGGTTATATATCCATCGCCAATTAATCCTTTTCAATCCTTCAATCATGAACACTGCTACCAAACTTTTGGGGACTGCCTTTAATCCCAACGTCAACCCTAACTTTGCTTCTCAAACCACCTTGGCCATCATGCGCGCCATTCTCGGCATCATGATGATTCACAACGGCATAGATAAGCTGGCCGATATTGAGGGCTTTGCCCAAGCCTATGTCGCCTATTTAGGATTGCCGTTCCCTATTTTCCTGAGCTATGTTGCCGCCTACACTGAACTCATCGGTGCGCCTTTGGTGATGGTAGGGCTCTTTATTCGTCCCGCTGCTTTGGGGTTATTTAGCACCATGTGCGTGGCGATGTATCACCACGTCAAGGTGGCAGGCTTGAGCTTGCCTTACCTAGAGCTATCAGCGATTTATGCGGCTTGCTTTTTGTTCTTTGCCGTCAATGGTGCAGGGCTATTCTCTTTTGATGCGCTCATCACTAACTGGCTAGATAGCAATGCGCTGTCGGCCAAGTCAAAGCATGTGATGCGGGTAAAGGTATCCTCCCCGCCTGAGACGGCGGCAAAGCCGGAAGTGAGCGCTTAGGTTTAGATGCTTCAGATTGAGCGTTTGAGTCAGTGCTATAGCGTTTGCCATATGGCTCTATACCTTAATCCATTAGGTCTCAATCCATTAGGTCTCAATCCCTTAGGTCTCAATTAGTTGAAGCCGTTGCTGCCTATAGCGCTATGTGCCCAGCCATCGCCTTTGCATTGGGCGATGGCGATGGCTTCATTGAGTTCTATTTTCGGTTGAGAGAATGACTATAGCTTTGGTCGCTTGGCTGAGGTACAGTGTGCTGGCTGAAACCATGACGTGACAACGGACCAAGCAACGCGCCTGTGCGAATGCATCCGGCACAGGCGCGTTGCCCTCACTCACCCGACAGCAGCTATATGTGGCTCTAGCGCTTGCAAGCACTAGAGCCATTTTTTAGGGTTGTATTTTTATCTCGATACTTTTATGCCTATAGACAGTTAGGGTTTAGGATATTCGAGCTGAGGATATTTTGATTGGTTGCAGCTTGTCAGCTTGCTGAGGCAGTCACATCGGCTGAAGCCGCTGTATAACCCGCTGTATAAAGCCGCTGTACAAACCCGCTGTAAAACTATAGGCAACCTGACGAGATGCAGGATAAAAACGCATCTTTACCTTTGCTATTAGCAGATATCTAACGCTTGTCGTCACTTTGAGTTGGAGTCAAACCCTTGCCCTCTAATATTCCTTTGCATTTTGTCGATGAAGCGCAAGTCAAGCGCGAGTATGTGAATCAGGCAGTTTGGCTGGAGATGTCTGGCTTTACCGGGCAGCCAGGGAGTTATTGCCTTGTGCCCTCTCGTGATGGAGAGTTGGATCGAGTCTTAGTAGGCAAACCCAAAACGTTTGATACTTGGACGCTAGGGCAACTCGCTGCGACCTTGCCTGCCCAAAAATACGAGCTGGCGGATGAATTTTCGCCTGAAATGGCTACCAAACTTTGCCTCGGCTGGGTGCTAGGTCAGTATCGGTTCACGCGCTACAAGCAGACCGATGCCGATGCTCTGCCCGAACTCGATTTTCCTGACAATGCGGATCAGACATACATCACTGCTGCTGCCGAGGCCACCTATTTAGTCCGAGATTTGGTGAATACGCCTGCTTTGGACATGGGGCCACAGCACTTGGCTGAAGCGGCACAACTGCTGGCTGGTCGCTTTGGCGCTGAGTGCAAAGTCATTGTTGGCGAAGATCTGCTGGCTGCGAATTACCCGATGGTGTATGCCGTTGGCAAGGCTAATAATCGTGCCAATACTCAAATACCTAGGCTGATTGATATGCATTGGGGCGATCCGTTGGCACCTAAAGTGACGTTGGTTGGCAAAGGCGTTTGCTTCGATACGGGTGGGTTGAATATGAAGTCATCGGCTGGCATGAAGCTGATGAAGAAAGATATGGGCGGTTCGGCGCAGGTGCTGGGACTGGCCAAAATGATTATGCAACTGGGGGTGCCGATTCGGCTGCGGGTACTGATTCCGGCGGTGGAAAATAGCATTGCAGGCAATGCTACTCGGCCTTCTGATGTGTTGACTTCTCGCCAAGGGACGACGGTAGAAATTGGTAATACCGATGCGGAAGGGCGCTTAGTGCTCGCCGATGCGCTGAGCGAGGCTAGCAGCGAATCGCCAGACTTGCTGATTGACTGCGCTACTTTGACAGGGGCTGCCCGTGTGGCGATAGGGACTGAAGTGGCGGCACTGTTTTGCAATGATGATGCTACAGCCCAAGCGCTGCTCCAAGCTGGCGAACAGCAGGATGATCCGCTTTGGCGATTGCCTTTGCATGAGCCTTACCGGGCGATGTTGGAGAGCAATGTGGCGGATTTGAACAATACCTCGAGTACGGCTTACGGTGGTGCGATTACGGCGGCGCTGTTTTTGCGGGAGTTTGTTCGCCATCCAGCATTCGAGGCTAAGCCCTGGATTCATATCGACTTTATGGCGTATAACGTTCGCAGCCTCCCTGGCCGTCCAGAAGGGGGGGAGGCCATGGGAATGCGATCGCTCTTTGCGCTGATTCAGTCACGGTTTGCGCCCCAATAAGTGCCCATAAGTGCCCATAAGTGCCCAGTTATGTTTCAGGTCAGTTATCTGCATCCATGATCCGCCATAAATTCTTCTGATAAAGCGTAAAATTCCTCTGACAAAGCAGAGCAAGTTGATCAATTGCCACTACAATGACAGCAAATTTTGATAAAACTTATTCGATGGTTTGAGCAGGGATTCATCCCGTTGGGAACTGTATGGTGGCCTAAACCCATCAAGATTTTTTGATAAAGCTCGTTGCTGCCGGATCTTGCACAAATGACCTCTACTCAACCCTCTACGCCAACTTCTGTGACTCAAGCGACGACGACGACTCGCCCCGCGCCAGCGCCCCGCTTGGGTGATGCTTTGCCAGAGCGGCTGCGCGATCGCCTCCGACGTAAAATTTCAGAGTTTTTGTGGCCGTTGATTTGGATGGCGCTGTTGGCTACAGCCGCTGGCGTCAGTTTGCGGGCAGTATCGGTGATGACCCAAAACCCGCCCTTGCCTGACTGTACCCAACTGGCTGCGGCCAAAAGCGACAGTGAGCAGTTGCTGTGCGCTCAAGCCAGTGTGCGCTCAGGCTCGGCCCAAGCTTTGGTAGAAGCGATTGAGTTAGTGGAGCCTTGGACGCCGAGCAATCCTCTCTATGAAGAAGCCAATCAGTTGATGAATCGCTGGGCTAGGGCCCTGCTGAGTGAGTTGGAGCTGATGGTGCAGCGCGGCGATGTGCAGCAGGCGCGGCTACTGGCTGGGCGAATTCCGACTCGGGTGGAGATTTATCCGCAGGTCAAAAGTGCGATCGCACTTGGGATAAAGAATGGAGCACAGGCCAAGAGTTTGAGGCCAACGTTTTACGTGCCATTGAGGCCCAAAACTGGACAGGTGCTCGCCGGGGCCTACAGGCATTCAAAATATTGAACAGTAATTACTGGGTGCGGACTCGCAGCGCTCAGCTCGAAGCCAAAATTGATCGAGAGGAAACCGCTCGCCGTCAGCTCAGCCAAGCGCGAGCGCTAGCGAAAACAGGTGATCTGGCAAAATTGGGCGAAGCGCTGGCTTTGGTGAAAGACATCAACCTGGAAACGGCTGCTTGGGTAGAGGCCAAGCCCGATGTGGATGCTTGGGCCGACAAGGTATTGCAATACAGCTTTCAAAAGTGGGAAGAAGAAGATCTCGATGGGGCGATCGCGGTGGTTCAATTTGTCCCGCCCGATTTGGATTTGCCAACTGAAGCCCAAGATTTGATCAGTTTTGGCTATGCCAAACGCCTAGCGACAGACCCCTACGATCAGTGGACGCCTTCCTACGGTCAGGTGTATAACCTGCGGGAAGCCATCCAAGCGGTGCAGCGAATTTCGCCTACTAGCCCGTTTTACGCTGAAGCCCAAGCCAGCCTCACCGAATGGCGCAAAAAGCTCGATGACATGGTGCAGTTGCAGTATGCCAGCACGCTCGCGCGGGTTGGTCAACGCGCAACTTACGCCTTGGCTATTGCCGAAGCCGAAAAAATCACTCAGGAGCGCCCCCAGCGCTTGCAGGCCCAAACCCTAGTCTCTCATTGGCGCAAAGAAATTCAGCGTTTGGAAGATCGACCGATTTTGAACCAAGCCGTGCAGCTAGCGGCGGCTGGCGGTAAGGCCAATTTACGATTGGCGATCGCTGAAGCCAACAAGGTCAAGCTCGGTCGTGCCCTGCGCGTAGAAGGGCAAACCTACATTGCCGAATGGCAAGATCGGATTGAAATTATTGAAGATCAGCCGATTATGGACAAGGCTGCGAAGCTGGCGGCCAATGGCAAGGTGAGCGGGTTGAACAATGCGATCGCAGAAGCCAAAAAAGTCGCTAAAGGCCGCGCCCTCTATGATGAAGCCCAGGCTTCGATTAAAGCCTGGACGACAGAAATTCAGACGATTGAAGATCGGCCCATTTTGATCAGAGCTGAGAACCTCGCGGCCATCGGTAGCCTTAGCGCAGCGATTGACACCGCAGCTCAAATTGCCCCAGGTCGAGCACTCTACGGCGAAGCCCGAGTCAGTATTGCCATTTGGGAAAAGGAGCGAGCCTACATTTGGTCATTACAAGCGCCCGCCGCCGATAGCTACGGTGGTGATGGTGATAGCTATGGTGATAGCTATAGTGACGATGGCTATGGCGACAGCGATGACAGCGATGGCTACCAGGACGACTATTATCAGTAACTTTAGTCAGTCACTTTAGACAGATCAGTCATGATGATCAGTGTCTTGGTGAGCATTCCTTAGCGCCGTACGACGACGCAGGGTCTCACCGCTGTCTTGGTGAGCATTCCTTAGCGCCGCCAAGCGACGCAGGGTCTCACTCGACAGAAACGATATAGCGATACCCGGATGCATAACGCCGACGGCGAGGCTACGCCAACGGGTATCGCAACTCACTTGGCCTGTTGTTCTGTAAAGGTTTCACCAAAATATCTGTAGTCTAGCCAAGTGAGAAACGCTATAGTAGCGGTCATGGTTGATGCGTAAGCAAGCGTTGTGTGCGCGTATAATCATCAACACGCGCTTTCCTCCCGCCCGTTAGGCCAGACATGAGCGATTCGATTAATCAACGCTTAGGCGATAGCCCGATTCAATTGATGCTGGCTGACGAAGACCCGGTTTTTCGGCTGGGTTTAAAGGTGTGGCTAGAGCAGCAGGGCGATTTTACCGTTGTGGCAGAAGCCGGTAGCGCCACCGAAGTGTTAGAAGGGGTGCGATCGCGCTTCAAAACCTACCAACAGTCTTTAGATAATCCTGCGCTACGCTCCAAAGAAAAACCGCCAGCCCCGCCCATTGACCTGATTATTCTCGATTTGGGGCTAGGGGCGCGAAACCCAGAATCGACCCCTGGACTACAGGTTTGTCAACAGCTCAAAACAGATTTTCCCCATCTGCCCATATTAGTACTGAGCGCCCAAAACGAGCCTGTGATTCAGGCCGCTGCCGAACGCATGGGGGCAGATGGCTATGGCACCCGCAGTATGTCTGTGCGGCGGTTGGCTCAACTGATTCGCGAGGTCTCCTCCGGCAGTCCAGTCACACCAGCGCCAGATCCAGCGTCCTCATCTGCGAGTGCCCCATCTGCAAGTGCCCCATCTGCAAGTCCGGCCAATCGTCTCAAGCTACCCAACCGCCCACCGAACTTAGATCACAATGCGGCCTTGACCCAGCTCAACGATATTCCAGGGCCGCTGACAGCGATGCGGATCAGTATGCGGCTTTCTGGGCAAAGGCAGATTGATCGAGATTTGTCAGCCTTGGCGATCGCACGGCAAAGTACAGCATCTTGGCTCAAGCAATCGATTCTAGATGGCAAAAAGCGTGAGCTGATGGCGGCTCGGTGGTTAGTGTCAGCAATTTGGCGGACACCACAGTTTGGAGATGCAGTCAGGCAAAATGGAAAGGGACAAGGGGAAGGGGGAAAAGGCTTGTTGGGGCGTGGCTCTTCAGCGAGTACTGATTGGATTCAGATGGCTCAAGCTGGAGGATATGGCCGGGGCTATTATAATCAAGGCTATGCCGATAGAACAGCAGCTCGCTATTTGGATCGCGATGCGCTAGTGCCGAGGGCGACAGCGGCGATGGCAGCGAATGCTGCGCGACTGCAAGAGCGGCCTGGAGATGTGCAAAATGTAGTATTTGAAGGGGTATTTGCCAAGCTTCAGCGCCCCCTCAAAAATATCAGCGAGTCACCGTTAGAAATTGACATTTTGCGGCCTGATAAAAAGCTGGAGTTGTTGTATTTAGTTTTGCGTCAATTGGAAGAGTTGTTGTCTGACTTACGCGCTTCTCAGGTGAAGCCGGGTCAGCTATCGATGCGTTCTGCCCAAGTATTGCAAGATCTTTGGGATGCGGTGAATACCGAATTTTTTGGTAAGTATTACACGGTGCGAGTCAGTAATGTAGAAGAAGAAGTGGTAACGCTGCTAAAGCAGGAAAAGCCGTTGGTGCAGGCACAAATCTTAGCGCGGATTCCTCAGGTGGCTGAGCTGTTTGGGCACTGGCTGTTTCAAGAGCCAATGGTGATAGAGAGTTCATCGTATATAGCCACCACACCCCAGGCCATAGCCCATAGCGAACGCTTGCTCGAAAATCTGATGATTCAGGTTGCCAATGCGGTGATTCAGCCACTGTTAAACCGATTGGCCGACAGTGAACCGATCAAAAAGAGTTTGTATGCCAGTCGGCTCATGTCTTCACGAGAAATTGAGCGCTTTCGCAATGATCTCTCCTGGCGCTACCGATTGGATCGCTTGGTGAATGAACCGAAAGCGATTTTTGAGAGTCGCTATAACCTATACGTGCTGACTGAAAACGGCATTGATGTTACCGCGATTTATGCGCCGCGCCGCGCTGAGCTGAATCGATTGAGTGGGATTCCATTGGTGGTGACTTTGGTGATGGAAACCCGAGATGCCATTTCTCCGCGATTGCGGGCGGCATTTTCTTTGGTTGGCAGTAGTGTGGTTTATGTGCTGACTGAGGTGCTAGGTCGAGGCATTGGCCTAGTGGGTCGCGGCATTATTAAAGGGGTGGGTAGTGCTTGGCAAGATACCAAAGGCAGTGGTCGCTCGAAGACCGTGCCGCGCGAGCAGCCGCCCTATCAAAATGACTATGCGGAGAACCCTTATTCGCCAGATTTTAACGAATGGGAGTAGCTTGAGAAGCAGGCAATGATTTTTGCACCTTAACTTTGCGATATAAGAACAAGCTCTGGTCGGTGATTGTGCCGCCTTCGTGTGTTGTGTAGGGTAATGTATTAAGCTGTCTACAGGCTTATCTGAGTGATTTTGCCTGGTGTCATTTTCCCTGGTGTGATTTTTCCGAGCCGCCTGTGTCAGCCCCTTGTGTGATCCTTGCCTTGTGATTCCTATCTCTCGCCGAGAACGTAAAAAATCTGCCGTTAAAGCAGCGGCGATTGTGGATGGAGCGATGCAGGAATTTTTGGCCAATGGCTATGCGGCCACCAGTATGGATCGTGTTGCCGCTACGGCTGGCGTCTCTAAAGCGACGGTGTACAGCCATTTTCAAGACAAAGCCAGTTTGTTTGCTGCGCTTGTGCAGCAGCTTGCCGAGCATAAGTTTCGCACGGTATTTGACCCGCGCGATCGCAATGCATTGCAAGGAGAACCTAGGGTCGTGCTGCGTGAATTGGCCGAAAAGGTTTTGGATGACGCGGCGGGTGACTCGCAATTTTGTGAATTTATGCGGCTGATTGTCGGTGAGTCAGGACGCTTTCCTGAACTCGCTCAGCCCTATGTGCAAACGTCGCGAAGCCCCTGTTCGATGCGCTAACGCGTTATTTGGCTTCGCGCACAGAATTGCAGCTCAGTGATCCTGAAGCAACGGCCCGTACATTTGGCGGCACGCTGATTTATTTTGTGATTTTGCAGCGGGTGCTCGGCGGTGCAGAAGTCATGCCCATGGAGAGCGATCGCATTGTCACCACCCTAGTCAACTTGGTCGTCCCTCCCCATCCCCCATCTCCCCTTTAGCCCCTAGGCAGCCTAGGAGCCATGTTCCAGCACGGACTCGTTTGGGTAGATCTATATAGGGTCTGCATCAGGTTTTTCTGGGTGAGCAGGCTCAAAGGGTTGGCCAAAAGCAACGGCCAAAAGCATTGCTCAAAGGGGAACTAATGTATGCATGTGGTGTCTAGCTTTTGGGCCGATATCTGGCAACATTCATCGTCTGATTTTGCCATGATGCTGTCGCCTAAGCTGGTCTTGGCGCTAGCTGTTTGGGGCGGCGCTAGCCTGATATATATCTGTTGCCAAGTAGCCGTCAAATTGGCGCTGCTGTACGCACAAAACAACCTAGACAAGCTAGCCGAGCAGCCAGCGACACACCCGGCAGATGTCCCTGGACTAACGCCAGAACTCGATCTGTTTCGTCAGGCCGTGGCACACTCATCCAACGGTTTGATCATCTGCGATGCTCAACAGCCAGATCTACCCATTATTTATGTCAGTCCTAGCTTTGAAGCGCTAACCGGATATGACGCTGCAGAGATATGGGGTAAAAACTGCCGTTTTTTGCAAGGGGAAGAGACTGAGCAAATCGGCTTAGACGATATCCGCCAGGCGGTTGCCGCTGGGACGAAATGCAAAGTCCTACTGCGCAACTATCGCAAAGACGGTACGGCCTTTTGGAATGAGCTTACCCTTTCTCCTTTGCTGAATAACAACGGTGTGGTGACCCACTATGTGGGCAGCCAAGTTGATATTTCTCACTATTTAGAGACGTTTAAGTCTCTGCAAGACAGTGAATCTCGCTATCGCCATCTGTACGAAGAGACGCCTGCGATGCTGCACTCAGTGGATGCTCAGGCCCGCATTGTCAATGTTAGTCACTACTGGCTAGAAAAGTTGGGCTATGAAAAGGCAGAAGTTATCGGTCAGCCTCTGTGCAATTTTGTCGCCGAAGACTCTAAGCAAGATATTCAGCGTATTCTTTTGGCATCGGATACGCAGGCAGACTGCCGCGATAAGCTCTGCTATTTCCTCAAAAAGAATGGCGATCGCATGGATGTGCTACTGTCCACCCTAGCTGAATACGATGGTACAACCTGCTCTGGCAGCTCTTTAGGCGTACTGGTAGATGTCACAGAGCGGAATAAAGCAAAGGCCAAATTGCGCCGCAACGCAGCCTTGCTGCGAGCGATCAATGACCTATTGCCCACGGGCATTTTTGTGATGGATTGTCACAGCAATCAGGCATTGTTTGTTAACTCAGAGTTTTATCACATTTGGCAGCTAGAGCATTTGCAAGCTGCGGTGGTCAAAGGCGAGCTAAATGGTGAACAGTTGTTGACTGAGTGTCTGAGTAATATTGATCTAGGTGCTTTTATTGCGGCTTCTACGGCTGAAGATTTTAGCCATGGCAACAAAATTATCGAAGATGAGGTGCCTTTGTTAGATGGCCGCACACTGCGTCGCATCTATGGCCCTATTCAAGAGAATCATGTGACGTTTGCCTATCTGTACGTGTTTGAAGATATTACTGAGCGCAAGCAGGCGGTACAAAAGCTCGCCCATGCTAGCGCCGCAGCGGAAGCGGCCAACCGAGCTAAAAGCGAATTTCTGGCGAATATGAGCCACGAGTTGCGATCGCCTTTAAACGCCATTTTAGGGTTTACCCACATCCTTAAAAACGATTATCCCAAGGCCGATCAACAAGAGAACCTCGATATTATTTATCGCAGTGGAGAGCATCTACTAGCACTGATTAATGATGTGCTAGATATCTCCAAAATTGAAGCTGGGCAGGTTACCCTGCTCCAAAATGAGTTCGATTTGTACCGGTTGTTAGACGAACTGCAACAGATGTTTCACAGTTCTATGAGGGATAAGGGCCTTCAGTTTGAAATAGTGCGATCGCCCCACTTACCCCGGATTGTTTGTAGCGATCGCCTCAAGCTGCGGCAAATTTTGATCAACTTACTGAGCAACGCTCTCAAATTCACTGTGACAGGGACTATCACCCTCGAAGCTAGGCTATCGTCAGCCTCAAGCCATCCTCCAGTGATTCCGGTAGCGGCCTCTTCAGCGGCGACCGACCAGCCAACTCTCACCTTTGCAGTCACAGATACTGGCTCCGGCATCCCCCTTGCTGATCAACAGCGCCTATTTGAGGCATTTGTACAGATTCAATCCGGGCTCACAGCCCATGAAGGTACGGGCCTAGGCTTAGCGATTTCTTCTGAATACGTGCGACTGCTAGGCGGGGAACTGACCGTTAGCTCAGTGGTTGGGGAGGGGTCTACATTCAGTTTTGAGATTGTAGTAACGCCGGTAGAATCAGACTTTTGCAGCCCCTCGCCGGAGTCTCAAGGGCGCGTTGTTGGACTCGCCGCCCATCAGCCCAGTTACAAAATTTTGGTGGTTGATGATGTGGCTTTTAACCGCAGGTTACTCACCCATTTGCTCACACCTGTCGGATTTGAGGTCAAGCAAGCGACCAATGGTAAAGAGGCGCTGGCGCAGTGGCAAGCTTGGCATCCTGATCTGATTTGGATGGATATGCGAATGCCCGTGATGAGTGGGGAAGAGGCCACACGGCGAATTAGAGCGCTTGAAGCCACAGATCCTTCCAACCCATCAGCAGGCCAAACGCCGATTATTGCCCTGACAGCGAGTGCCTTTGATGACAATCGCGCCAGTGCGATCGCCAGTGGCTGTAATGATTTTGTCAGCAAACCTCTGCAGGCCAGTGAAATTTTCAACAAAATGGCTCAATATTTGGATGTGCGCTATCAATATGATGCGATCGCCTCTACTACCACCTTTGTCTCTACCCGTGCTGGTTTTCCCGCTGGTGATCAACAGCCCCAGACTCAGCAATCCTTGCCCCCCAGCCAAACCCATCCCACAGAAACGCTACCCAACCTGCTAGCGCGAACACCGCCATCATGGCAATATGCCCTGACTCAAGCCACGCTTGATCTAGACGACAAGGCAATCTTAACCTTGGCCTCTCAGCTTGCTGAAGAGCACCAGAGCCTGGCCCAAATCATTGAAAAATCTGTCAAGACCTTCGCCTACAAAACGCTGTTGGCCAGTCTACAACAGGCCAGTCTGCAAACGGCCAGTCTGCAACAGGCCAGCGAAACCAGTCTCGAAGAAGCCAGTTCTCTTCAAAATGGCCTATCAGGAAGCTGACATAGATATCCCATGACTGTCATCGCCGCCTTCTAACTGGGCTAGCAATGAGAGAAAGTCATCATAGTCAGCAATTGGCTTACTGCAAAGGCAATCCGCTAGCGAATCATTCAGAAAATGTGTTCTATCGGCATCCACGGCATGGGCCGTCAGCAGCACAATAGGCAAGTGGGCCGTCGATGGCTGGCATTTGAGCAATCGGGATAAGTCTATGCCAGTCACCTCCTCCCCCTGCCAAAAGGTGCCTGGTAAATTAATATCCATAATCACCAGATCTATCGCTCCCGATTGACAATGTTTGAACACATCAGCAGCCTTATGCGTTAGCCTGACGCGGTGGTTTCCTAACTTTTCCAACAGGCGGGCAGTCCCACGACCGAGCAAATAGTCATCCTCAACCAGTAAGATATTCACAATCGACATTTTCAGAAACGGTACTAGCAGATTGCCCATACTGTATATATCAACTGCTATTGATGTGAAATATCTGAGGCCATCCTGTTTGGCAATGTATCAATCAGCACTGATTTGGGCAAAATAGGGTTACTTGTACCGTTCTTGTCATAGGCATTTGAAGCGATGGAACTTGCGGAACGCACCAAAATCCTGGTTGTTGATGATTTGCCTGAAAACCTGCGGCTGTTAGCCAAACTGCTGGTCGAAGAAGGTTATGAAGTCAGGCAATCGCCCGATGGCCCCTTGGCTTTGAGCAATGTTCCCCGCTTTCAGCCCGATTTGATTTTGCTCGATATCATGATGCCAGATATGAACGGCTATGAAGTTTGCCAACAGCTCAAAGCCGATCAGCAAACCCAAGATATTCCGGTGATTTTTCTCAGTGCGCTAGATCTCACCTTCGATAAAATCAAAGCTTTTGAAGTAGGTGCTGCTGATTACATCAACAAACCCTTTCACCCAGCAGAGGTCTTAGCCCGGATCAAAAACCAGCTCAGAATTCGCCAGCAGGCCATGCAGCTACAGGCTCAGCAAGCTATTATCCAAGCTCAGCAGCAACAGCTAGAAGAAATTATGCAAGCTCACCAAGCCGCCGAAGCCAAATGTCGTCAGTTGATGGCAAGTACACTCAGCTAAACGCTCTGAGCGGCTCACCCTAAGGGCTTGTGCGAACACAGCATCCTAGGCTGAGTCAAGGGGAAAGGGGCAAAAGTAAAGTTGATATCGCAAAGTAAGGATGCATTTTGACGGATGCATCCTTACTTTGTCTTGGTGAGCATTCCTTATCTTGGTGAGCATTCCTGATCGCCGCCAAGCGACGCAGGGTCTCACGAGTGAGCTGCTGCTAGTCCGAAGAGAATGACTATTGTTCTCACGCACTCGACAGAGGCTATAGCTGATGAGATGGCCAGAGATGGCAAGTCCTTTAAGAGAAAGTGTTAGGCTCAAGGACAGTTTTATGTTCTTGCTGCCATGATGTCTCTACTGGCCAATGTCACTGCTGTTAATGTGCTAGTTGTCGGTGCTACTCAGGGGATTGGCTTAGCGTTTGTCAAGCAGCTGATCGCTGAAAACCGTATTGGCCACCTCTTTGCGACCTATCGCTCAGCCAGTACGGCTACTGAGCTGTTTGCCCTGGCTGAGCAACATGCTCGCCTACACTGCATCTCTATGGATGTGACTGATGAAGTCCAGATAGAGCAGCGCATCAAGGATATTAAACACATTGCGCCTCAGCTCCATTGGGTGATCAACTGCGTCGGTCTTTTGCACAATGGCCAGCAGCAGCCAGAAAAAGCACTGCGCCAGCTTAATGCTGATAACTTGCTTAACTACTTCAAAGTCAACAGCATTGGCCCCGTGCTGTTGGTGAAACACCTGATGCCCCTACTAAAGCATGAAGATCCCAGCCTACTGGCCACTATTTCTGCCAAAATTGGCAGCATTGGCGACAACCGTATTGGCGGCTGGTACGGCTACCGTGCCTCTAAGGCAGCGCTCAATATGTTTTTAAAAACGGCGGCGATTGAATACGCTCGTCGCTGTCCTAATACCGTGATTGTGATGCTGCATCCCGGTACCACAGACACTCAGCTTTCTAAACCCTTTCAGCGAGGAGTCCCGCCCGAAAAGCTTTTCGCTCCAGAGCGCACAGCTCGTCAGTTAATCGATGTGATGTCTGATTTGAGTCCGGCAGATAGTGGCGAATTTTTCTCTTGGGATGGTAGCCGGTTGCCTTGGTAGGGTAGCTTTGGTCGCTGAGGTGCGGCATGTGGCTGAAACCATGACGTGACAACGGGCCAAGCGACGCGTGTGTACTCGTTGGCGTAGCCTCGCCGTCGGCGTTATGCATCTGGCACACGCTATCTATGGGGCCAATAGACTTAGTCGATAGATTTAGTCTACAGATGTAGTCGATAGATTCAGAAGATAGATTCAGCAGATAGGTTAGGTGGAAACCAAGAGGCTAGGTGGAAACCAGTTGACGTGCTTTGCGGGTGAGCTTTTGCCACCGAGTTAAGGCAGGCGGTTGATAGTCAACTGGTTTGCCAGTGAGTTGGGGTTGCTCATCGCCATTGAGATAGCGATAGTATAAGAACAGATCGCGGTAGGGAAAGGTGATGTTTTGGCCTGCGCACAGTTGTTTAAAGAACTTGGAGCCGACGCCGATATAGTGGAGATAAGTGAGCTGTACCTGATGGTCGAACAGTAAATGATCTTTCTCTTGGAAGTGATCAGAGGTCACACAGCAGCCGGTTCGATGCTCAGCAGGTAATGTTCTCGATAGGTTCATGGCCTTGAGGTTTGACTTCATCACCATGTAGTTCAAAATGGACTGATCTGGCCCGTTGTAATAGAGGATGCTGGCCTCTCCTGCTTGCAAGTCGTTCAGTAAGTCAGCGAGCATTTTATCTGTGAAGATGCCTTTTTTCGAGCCATACAGCCCTGCGCAAAAGATCTCGGTTTCTAGGCGATCGCGCTCAAAAACATCGGTTAGTGCCGATGCATTTACATCAAAAACGTGACTGAGATCTTTGTACTGAAAGTCATAGGTGACAAAATCACAGGTTTCCAAACTATCAAACAAAAGATCTAGCGAACTCATCGCTAAGATATCTGCATCTAAATAGATAAATCGCTCAAATGGGCCATCAAAACAACAAAACCGGCGGTGCATACCCATCCGACTCACGCCCGTAATGCCGCGTCGTTGCCAGTCGTCAAAGGCTGACGGATGGGCCTGCCAGATTTGCGTGGCAAACGTTTCCCACTTGGTCAAAATTGCCTGATCGTCAAACCACTGTACTTGGCTATAGCGTTCGGTTGCTGCGCGCGATCGCGCCGTATTATCGTCATAAGGCACCACGCAAATCGGTAAATCAGTGCCTGCATTTTTCTCCAGGCTATGAATCAGCGCTAATAACTGATCGAAAACAACGTCATTTGCCAAAATGTAGACGCCTTTTGTCGGGGCATGGGTGGGGCCATGGGCGAGGTCAGTGGTGGCATTATCTATCATGTTGTCTGCTTCCTGCCTGTGAAGGGACTCCAACGCTAGCTTTTCCTTGAAGGATACAGCGCCTCCCTAGGGTTCACAAGCTAGTCTCACTATTATTCATAAGGTATTCATAAGGTCATTATCGAGAGGGATGAGAACTCCGGCGTAGCCTGATTGCAACCACCCTCTGCGGGGGAAATTTAAAGCAACCGTAGCCTCAGGCGCTGCAAATTGCAAAAATCTTTATCTCACCAAAACAAAACTATTCGGAAAACAGCGCCTTCGTCCTGTGGTTGTCTGCAATGACCCCTTTCCAGAGCCCGTTGGCCAACCTGTGAGGAAAACCTGATGAAAACGCTGATCAAGCACCTCAAGAATGGCCTAATGAAGGGCCTCAGGGCAAGCCCAGGTAAAAATATCCTGCATATTGTTTCTCACCTGGTGTTCTGGGTTTGGAACTTGGTTTTCATAGGTCTGATGTACCTGTGGTTTTTACCGCAGTATGGCCTCGATCTGCTCCAAGCGACGCGCATCGGCGAAGTGGACTTGACTTTTACCATCAGCTTTGCAGCGCTAATGATAGTGCCACTGATCAGTACTCTTCTGGGTTTTGTGCGACTGCGCAAGTATCCTGTGTTGCTGATGCGATTGTTCTATGGCGTAGAAGCGCCCTTGTTTACCCTGTGTCTGCTACGCATGTTCTTAATTCGTGAGCTGACACTGGCGACAGGCTTTACCTTAGGGCTAGTCGTGGTTGCGATCGCAATGTTTGCCATTGAGCTACTCTCCGGCTACGCCGCCTACCGCCCTCGCCTTGCCCAAGTGCAAATGATCAGCCACAGCTTGATGTTGCTCGTGGGCCTCTATGTCGGCATATTGCTGTTGCTGTACAGCTTGCCGGTGTTGCTTGGCACCGTGATAGATGGCTTCTCAGGACTTTGGTCAATGAACTGGTGGTCTTCTATCGGCTACCGTCTAAACCATATTGGCTATCTGCTTCGTCATCCCGGCCAAATGGTTTCATGGCTCACTTCTACCCTTGTCGTCAGTGCATTTGGTTTTCTGAGCATTTTCACGCTGCTAATTTTCTTGTCCATGCCCTACGTTTTCACCAGTATGTATGTCAGGGCCTGGGCTAGAATTCGCACTGCATTTGGCACCCAGCATGGTCATGCTAAGAGTCTGGCAATCACAGGCATTACCCTAACCCTCAGCGGCCTGCTATTTGTCGGTGTGCAAAGCCAACCTCAAGTCAAAGCCTTTAATTTATTAGCCCCAGAACAGCTAGCCCCAGAGCAGCTAGCCCCAGAACAGCTAGCCCCAGCCTTGACCCCCGAGGCCCTAAGGCGCGATCGCCAAACTCAGCTCCAGCAAGCGAACACCATCCGAGCCGGTTTGACCAACGCCTACTTGCAGCGATATCGCTATCTTAGCCCTTGGTCACAAAGTGATTTGCTGAAAAACACCTACCTCCATACGGTGAGGCTGAATGAAAGGAGCGCTAGTTTGGTGCAAACGATTCACAATGGGTTACTCTCTCCGTTTCTCTATCGTGGTGAACGGGGTGATGTAGAACGCGCGGCTGACCTGTATGCTCAGTTTTTGATCAGCCCATTCAAAAAGGTGAGCGGGTTGCTATTCGCAAGGCTCTGCAGGCCACTGCTAATCGGGACGAAACCAAAGCGGGTCTGCTAAACCTCGATCAAAAGGTCGTTCGCTTGGCGAGTCAGTCTGTCACTGTGAGCGCACAAGGCGATTGGGCCACGGTAGAAATCAATGAGCTATACGAAAACTCTACGATTGAAGATCAAGAAATTTTTTTATGCTTTTTCTCTTCCCGAAAGCGCTGCGATTAATGGTCTGTGGCTAGGCACTGCCGCCGAGCCCGAGCTGTTTCCCTTTGTGGTTTCTCCCCGTGGCGCGGCCCAAAAGGTGTACAACGCGGAAGTGGAAAGGGCCAAGTTTCAGCGGCCAACCGATCCGGCCCTGCTAGAGCAGGTGGGGCCAAGGCAGTACCGTCTGCGGATATTCCCAATTCCGGCTGCGCGCGTGGACAATGAACCAAACCGAACGGGCAAGCGCCTGCCGGGTGAGCTGCATCTGCGCTTGACCTATCAGGTGATGCAGGCCGATGGTCAATGGCCATTGCCTCAGCTCATCGAAAAGCGAAATATTTTTTGGACAGATGACACACTGCATCAGCGTGATCGAGGCCGCGTCGAGCTATCGGCAGATGACTGGTTTGAAACAGCAATTCCGGCCAAAAAAGCCAAGGCTCAGCCCCATAGCATCACGCTTGCAGACGGCTATCACGTCAGTGCTGCTCCGCTGAGCGCCCATCAGCACAAACGACCGACAGGCCAGCAGCGCTTTGCCATTGTGGTAGATACCTCTTACAGTATGGGCGAGCATCAGCAAGCGTTGAAGCAGGCTGTTGAGCAGATTCAAGCCGCTCAAAACCAAGCCGCTCAAACTCAAGCCGCTCAAAATAGCCTGGATTATTACGTGCCCAGTGTCGGTCGGGCTGTGGCGGCTTTAAGCGAAGATGCTGTCCATGGGGATGCGGCCAAGGCAGCGGCGGTGCAGTCTGATTTGTCGGTCAACGACCTGCTATTTTATGGTAGCTTGCAGCCTGCGGAGATGCTCCAACAGTTTGCGGCGGCTAAAGGCGATCGCACCTACGATGCCATTTTGCTGCTCACCGACGAGGGCAGTTATGCACTCGCCCAAGACAAGGGTGAACTGCCCGCGTTAGACGCACCGCTGTGGCTCGTGCATATTGATGGCAAAGTGCCTGCGGCCTACGAAGATGGCCTATTGCAGCAATTGCAGGCCAGCCGAGGCGGTGTAGAAACTGGGGTGACAGCAGCGCTGCAAAGGATTGGGTGGACATCGGCTGAAACCACTGTGCTCGATGGCTATACCTGGAAGGTGGAAGCTGTTGAACAGGCGGCGGTTGCAGATGTTGAGCGAGATGCTGCTGCAGATGCTGTTCAGGGTCGTTTCGCTGCGATCGCAGCGCGACAGCTCATCAACCAGCAAAGCCGCACCCGAGATATGAGCGCAGTCGCTGCTTTAGATCGGGTTCATGCGATCGCCCAGCGCACGGGGATTGTCACCCCCTATTCATCTATGCTTGTCTTGGTCGATGAGCGACAGCGAGAAGCCCTCAGACAGGCCGAAGCCAGCGCCGATCGCTTCAATCGTACGGTAGAAAATGGCACCGATGAGCTGACCGATCCGGACAATCCACTCTCTATTCCGGAGCCGAGTCAGGTGTTGGGTTTAATAGTCGGTGCGATCGCCTTAATCGTTTTGAAACGAAACTCTAGCGCTTTGACTTCTCCGCCCATCAAGCGAGGCCATCAAGGTCGCTAGCGGCATTCACGCAATCAAGCGGCCCAGCTTTACGGGCATCCTAACAGCATCGTGCAGTGGCCGTCTGAGGCCAAGGATTCTTCGATGGCTTCTGTCATGCTGATCAAGCCGCTATCTCAATATCTGATTTCCTGTGCAACAGCGATGCTGCTAGCGAGTTCGCTAGCGCCTGCAGCCGCGCTAGCCGCCGAACCATGCGTCTATCAGTGTGACTCTAATCAAATTCGCTTTGTACCCGGTCAGCCCATCACCATCGAATTTGTGAATAAAACCAATGGATTGATCCATCTAGAGCGAGTGCTCGACATCAATTTAGAATGGCTGCGCCCTAATAGTGAGTTTTCAATTCAAACCCTAGTCGGCGTCGATGATGATATGTCTTTGGTGTTTTGGGATGATCACAACCGGGCGGTCAATGCCGTGCTCCATCGCCCCGATGCTGCAACCCTGCAAATTGAGCTGTTGCCCAGTGGAGCAGAGAGCGATCGCGCTGTGCATATCGCTAACGATGGCCGAGTGATCGTCTATTAGTGATTGGCTTAATGATTGGCTTAATGATTGGCTTAATGATTGGCTTAATGATTGGCTTGATGATTGGCTTGATGATTGGCTTCAACTGGTGATTCGTTGCAACTGGTGATTCGCTTCAACTCATCAGGTCATCGACTATTATTAGATCATATGATCTATATAGCCAGTTTTTGAACCATAAAAAGCTGGCTATGTGCTATCACTACTAATCTATAGCGTTGGTCACTTGGCCCGTTGTTCCGTAAGGATTTCGACAGCAAGCGCGCAGTCTAGCCAAGCGACCAACGCTATATGCATTCGCACGCTAGCGATACGTGCCCATAGCCTTGCCTGCGGCCTGATGTAAAGTTACCGGGACGAGGCAATTGATTTTGTGATTTAGGTTCCTCCGACGTGCCCGAAAAGCCCACCCAGACCCCCGAACCGCTTAGCCCTCTCACCCCCCGACAGGTGCCCCCACAACGGTGGCAAATTTTCCCGGCGCAAAAGGCTCAAGCTAAGCCAATTGCTGAGGCCACAGCCCTTTCGCCGCTGCTTGCCCAAGTGCTGATCAACCGAGGCATTTATACCCCTGAACAAGCCTGGGAATTTTTAGATCCGGAAACGCCTACGCTACCGTCTCCCCTCGATGAGTTCCCCGATTTGGCGCAAAGCCTAGAGCTGTTGGTAGACGCCATCCACAATCGGCAAAAGATTTTGATCTGCGGTGATTATGACGCCGATGGCATGACCAGTACGGCGCTATTGATGCGATCGCTACGCTATCTAGGGGCCCAAGTAGATTACGCCATTCCGAGTCGTATGGATGAAGGCTATGGCATTAACCAACGCATCGTCGAAGACTTTCACGCCATGGGCGGGGCGATAATTCTCACGGTAGACAACGGCATTGCTGCTTACGAACCAGTGGCCAGAGCCCAAGCGCTTGGGCTTACGGTGATTTTGACCGATCACCACGAGGTTCCCGAAAATATCCCCCCTGCCAACGCTATTCTCAACCCTAAGCTGATCCGTGAAAGCTCGCCTTATCGGGGTGTGGCAGGCGTGGGTGTGGCCTACATTTTGGCTGTCTGCCTTGCCCAGCGAATGGATAAAATGCAGGATCTCACCGCGACCCTGTTAGCCCTTTTTACCCTCGGCACCATTGCTGATCTTGCCCCGCTCACCGGTGTCAACCGTCGTTGGGTGAAGCGCGGGCTTAAGCTACTGCCCAAATCACAAATTCCAGGTGTTCAAGCGCTAATTGAAGTCGCTGGGCTCAGTCAAGAAACCGCTCTGAAGCCAGAAGCGATTGGGTTTCGCCTAGGCCCACGGATTAACGCAGTAGGCCGTATTGCTGATCCACAAATTGTGATTGAGCTGCTCACGACAGATGATTTGGGGGTGGCTTTGCAGCGGGCGATGCAGTGCGAAGAAGCGAACAAACTGCGCCGCCAAATGTGTGAAATTATTGAAGCGCAGGCGGTTGAGTGGTGCGAACAGCAGCAAGAGAAGGGCCTGCTCGATCTCAAAAAGGAGCGGGTGCTGGTCGTAGTGCAGCCCGAATGGCACCATGGCGTGATCGGCATCGTCGCTTCTCGACTGGTTGAGCGATATGGCGTACCTGTGTTTATTGGCACCTATGAAGATAAATCACAAAAAGAAATTCGTGGTTCGGCTCGCAGCATTCCTGAATTCAATGTATTTGATGCCCTGCAATTTTGCGACGATTTGCTCGATCGCTATGGCGGGCACCGCGCCGCTGGCGGATTTTCGTTTGAAGCGAACAAACTGCGGCAGGTCAAGTCACGGCTCAGCACATTTGCCTGCAAACACTTGCAGCCTGAGCACCTCAAGCCTTTAGTGACGGTGGATGTGCAAGCTCAGCTCGCCGATATCGATCTGGCCCTCTATGGACAAATTGATCAGATTCATCCCTGTGGTATTGAAAATCCAGATCCGGTCTTTTGGACGGCGAATGTCACTGTTGTCGAGCAAAAGGTGATGGGTAAAAACAGCGATCACCTCAAGCTGACGCTGGCCCATCCTTCAGAGGCTCAATCTTCTGCCGGTGGTCATCTTTCCCATCTTTATAAGATGGCGAATTAGATCGCAAGTCCGACAGTCGCTCTAACCGTCGCTCTAGTAATGACGCTGATCATGGTAGTGACGCTCATCATGGCTCGACCGTTGGTGCAAGAGCGGTGACGAAAACGGTCATGAAGGCGATCGCATGGCGGTGGGGCACCTATTACCCTCTACCGCGCGCGCTAGATATTGCCTACAAGCTGCGCCTGAATGAATGGCAAGATCGGCGCACGGTAGAGCTAGAGCTAGTAGGGGTGCGACCTGCCACAATCACCACCTTAGAACATCGAGGGATTCAACCTTGGTCAGAGTCAGAAGCTGCGGCTGTACGGGCCGCTGAACAGGCGGCTGAACGGGCGGTGCAGCCCGATACCCCAGCGCCTGATGAGGCTATGCCAGCAAGGCCGCTGAAATCCGATGCCAAGGGGGTTGCGATCGCACCACCAGAGAGTTCCATTTCGTTCAAGCTAGATTCAGCGCCTGCTCATATTCAGGCTCAGCGCGATTCATCTGAGATTTATCCACCTCAAATCTATCCACTAGCAGCCCTAACGCCAGAAAACACAAAGCACCGAGCGGCTGAATCGTCTCCCAGCACTCGCCTAGCTGATGTCGTTTCGTCTGTGCATGTGGAGTTTTACTATGCCAAAAGGCGATATAAAGCCACCCTTGAAAGAGAAGAGACTGACCGCCAGCTCACCATCGAAAATGGAGAGGGTCACCTGCTTGTGGTGCAGCTCAGCGCCCGGAAAGGCTTTTTGTATGTGCCAGACAAGCCACCAGAGCCCGTTGATATTACCGATTTGAAGTATTTCAATCTGATTCGCGCTGGGCTCAATGCCCTAGAAGTCAAGCAAAAGACCCAGCTCTTGATCAAAAAAGATGAGCTACTGGCAGAAAAAGATAGCCAAATCGCCAACATGAAGGCCCAGATAGAACTGCTCGAAGAAAAAATAACGCAGCTTTCTGCCGAACAGCAGCAGCAGTTTGCCGATTTAAAGAGCGAACTACAAAGTCAGGAAGACGCTATTCAAGGGCAAGAAGCCCATATTGAGCAGCTCCGAGGACAGGTCAGCAGTGCGCCTGTGCCCAACCCAGCAGAAATTCAAAAGCAGGTGCGAGATGCCATTGGCGACAGCGTTTGGTTTTGTCTCCAAACGGCCAGCCAAAAGGACTTTCAAACTGCCTATAAAACCTATCAAATGCTCGATAGCAGTGGGCCTGATGCCCATATTTGTGATTATTCAGAAGCGGGGCTTCGGCTTGGCCTGGTCATAGCGCGCGAAATACTGACGCCTTTTTTCACAGATCTATCGGACTTTGGTCGGGCTCAGGGGCTGACAGAAATAGGGGGGGTGTCTTTGGCAGCGGGCTATCACTACACGCTAGATATGATGCCAGCCTTGCTTGCTGAGCAATGGCGCTCTTTTCCACCAGGGCAACTCTCGCAGCAGTCGCTGCGCAAAGGCGCTACTCAGAAGATGGTAAAAGTGACTGCTCAAGGCCTTGTCTCAGCGGCCCAGCGAGCCTTGGTAAGCGAGTTTTTGGCTCAGTGGGAGCATCCTATGGCAACATGCTTGCACGCTAGAGGTGGCCAAGCGGCTTCCAGCCTAGATCAAATCAGCAAGCTGCACAATATCGCCGCCCATGGCGAAAGCTTTCTCTATCATTGGCAATATGATTTGCTGCATCAACTGATTGCGGGCAAATCGGGCAAAGGTGGGTTGCTCAGACAGATCTTTGCATAGCGATCGCATAATGACTTGCCCCTTTTCCACAGTTGTAAAAAATCTGGGGAAAACTTCCTGGTTTTGGGAAAATGTTTTGATTTGAACAGTTAGGTATTTCCACTTAATGGCTGAAACTGGCCTCTGCAGCGGGTTATAAGAAAATACCTGAAGTTTACCAAATTGTTTAAAAAGTATAAAACTTCTAAAATTTCAGCAGAAACACTGACATTTCCACAGAGTTTTCCACAGAGTTTTCCACAGGCTTCTACCAGCGTTATGACCTAGCGCATTGTACAAGTATCACGATAGTGGTACTCATTGCGACCGATGTTCTTTTTACCACAGTTCACCCCGGTAGAACGGGCAATCTATGGTAACCGTCGGATACATTCGCGCGGTTGCGTGCCACTTTGCTGCCGTCCTATAGCGGTTTAGCGATGGCTTATGCCTTATGTAAAGTGGCGAAGGCTACAAGTGGCGAAAGCTATCAGTATCAGTGTAGGCATGTTTGATTGACAGCGTTGTGATGGCTATACGTGGATAATTCCACCCTCTTGGTGCATTTTTTGATCTGCTTTGATCCTTGTTACAGCATTGGCAAATTTGCTGCGGTTATGTCTTATCTTTCTGTTGGTTGCTTGAATGCGTCTGCTGCTGCTTGCGCTACCGATTGCGTGACTGATTGCGCTACCGATTGCGCAGATGATCGCCAAAGCGATCGCAAAATCCAAAGCTATCAGCACAGGCTAGAGGCCGTACCCAATAGCTTTATGGCTTGGAGCTATTTGAGTTATTACTTGGCAAAGGCAGGGCGCTATCGTGAAGCTGTTGGCGCATATGCCCGTACACTCCAGATAAAATCTGATCAACCTCGAATTTGGTATAACTACGGCACAGTTTTAGATAGATTGGGATACTATAGTGAAGCTATAAGAAGTTATCGCGCAGCACTGGTATTATCACCAAGCTACCTCAAAGCTATGTACGGTAAAAGCAAAGACCTATATCGCCTCGCCAAATACCACGAAGCGCTAGAAAGCTATGATCAAGCTCTGGCTTTCAGAACGGATGCCTACGAGCTTTGGTACGGGCGGGGTAAGGTGCTCACCAAGCTGCAACGGTTAGATGAGGCGGTAGAAAGCTTGCAGAAAGCGCTGACCTTAAATTCTCATGCTGCGAAGGTGTGGGCGAGCTTGGGTCAAGTGCTGATGTATCAATACAAAGATGCCGCTGCTATTCGTCATTTTGACAAAGCCCTTGAGCTAGCGCCTCAAGATGCTTTGAATTGGATTTATAAAGGCTTTTTATTGAAGCGATTGGGCCTGTATGAAGAGGCGTTGACTTGCTTTGATGCTGCCATTGATTTAGAGCCTACCGTATCGAGGGCATGGCAACATCGGGGGCTCGCCCTGATCAATATGGGCCATTATCATACGGCTTACGATAGCTTTAAGGTGGCTTTGCAATGTCAGGCTTACGACTACAAAGGCTGGCTGAGCTTGGCTTGGACGCTGGAAAAACTCGGTGAGTATGAGCAAGCCATTGAGGCATATAACAAGTCGCTTTCGATTGAGCCTGATCAGTCTTTTGCGTTTTACCGACAGGCTCGCTGCTATGCTTTGCTCCATAATGTGCACTTTGCGGTGGAGCATTTGAGGCGCGCGATCGCACTCCACCCTGAAAACTACATGCCCCGCGCCATGGCCATCCTGCGATGCGCGGGGTGCAAACCAAAGTGCTCTCTGCAGCCGTGCCAGCGACACCGTAACAAGCGATACCGTAGCGATACGGCAACGAGCGGCACGTCACTGATGACACATTCAACCTTCTACGCAAAACCGATCTCAGCAGAACGCAATTCTCAGCGCTCGGATTCACTCGGGCGGCGGCGGCTAACTTTGCGTAAGACGACTGCCCCGCAGAGCAAGACTGCAAGGTAAGGGCTGTATACCAGTAGCCAAAGCCCGAGCTGCAGCAAATCGGTTGTAAAATTACCCACAGAATGGGTAGCATCGCCCCATGAGTTAGCCAGTTGGCGAGAAAAAGCAGGTTTTTGGGGCGGTGAGGTGACCGTACTGGCTAAGCGCAAGTCAATCGTGGAATATTGCACTTGATTTTGTAAATTCTTTTGGGCTGCTGCCATCTGTTCAATGCTTTGCCGTACATTGCTTAGCTCGCGAGATACTTGTAGCACATCTGCAATACTGCCGGTGCGAGACATAATCTCTTGCAGGGCTGCTTCAGATTTCCGGGCGTTACTGAGGCGCGCTTGCAGATCAACGAGTTGAGTTGAGACATCTTCAGTGGAAATCGAGCGATTTTGCACCGTGCCCAGCGCGGTCAATGCATCTAAGGTGGCATCTAGCTTGGCTTGAGGGACGCGGAGTTGGAAGGTGATCTGGCGATTGCGATCGCCCGTATCATTGAGACTTAGCACATCTCCTTGCTGAGCTTGTACAATTTTACGAACTTGCTCAAGGCTTTCTTCAACAGACTCTACGCTCAACGTCATATCCGCGCGCTTAATGAGTTGCAGTCGGGGCAAGTTATGATTTGCGCTGTCACTAGATTGGGTCGTACCGATGGCGGATATCTCTTGGGCCATGGGGTCAGCATTGGAGGCGATCGCGCCATTTTCCGCCGGTTCCATGACCGCCGCCATTTCATCATTTGCAGCATATCGGGCGCTGCTCCACAGCTTGTCAGGCCAGCGAGCGCTAAGGCAGAGCCGGTTAAAAGTGAAAGCCAAAAACGTTTCATCATGTTTCTTCTGAGTAATAAAGCTATTGAGTAAGTCAGGAGGCTAATCGGTGATTGGGCCGTTATCGCAAAGTAAGGATGCATTCTTACTTTGCCAGTCGAGTTAGCCGCTGCTAGTCAAGGCTTCTGGCGCTAACTAGTGTCCTAACTAACTCGACAGAAGCTATAGATTAGGCCATGCAAGGGGTTTTGTTGTCACCAGTATGGCAATCTACAGCACTCAATCCTGTGAGGTTTCAAAAACTGAAACCTCATAGACTTTCAATAGGCTTATCATCAGCGTCGTTTATGACCATTGTGAACTAGTTGCCATGACGAGCTTGTAATCTAGCAGTAACCGTTGTCAGCACATTTGTTGTCAGCACATTTGTTGTCAGCACATTTCTAGATCACAATCTAGATCACAACCTAGATCGCAATGTTTTGAATTGAATGACCTTTAATTCATTCAGTTGAGGAGGTTATCGCTATACTTTTCTTGATCGAAATAGTAAACCGTGCGGATAGGATAGGGGATAGAAATATTAGCCTGATCACAAGCTTGTTTTAGCGCTACCATCATTTGCGTTTTAATTCGGCGTACGCACTTTTGCTCAGAGTTAGTCCAGTAGCGC
This sequence comes from Phormidesmis sp. RL_2_1, assembly GCA_012033015.1. Lineage (GTDB taxonomy): Bacteria > Cyanobacteriota > Cyanobacteriia > Phormidesmidales > Phormidesmidaceae > Phormidesmis. The sequence continues at coordinate 21,998 of JAAUPS010000002.1, read as the reverse complement.
ACGAGCAAGTCAATAGAGCTATCACCAAAGCCCACAATATCGACCTCAATAGCTGGTGTCTGACTGACTTCTTCCACCGTTTTAGCGGCATCGAACAAGGTTTTTATGGCATGGGGTAGCGGTGTGTTGTAATCAACACCAATGGCCAAGTCAGTTCTGCGTTGAGGATTTCCAGTCATCACCTGGACAGGACTGGTAAAAACAATAGAGTTAGGAACGACAACAAGTTCACCTTGATAGGTGCGAATTTGGGTAGAGCGTAGGGCAATTTCTTCGACAGTACCTTCAAAGTTACCCACAATAATTTGATCACCAAGGGAAAAAGGCTCTTGGAGGAGTAAAAGAATACCAGATAAAAAGTTTTTGAAAATGTCTTGAAAGGCAAAGCCAATAGCAACAGAACCTAGTCCTAATAGGGCGATCAGATCGCCAACACCCAAGTCAGGAAAGGCCACAATGCAAGCAATTAATATGCCCACAACCCAAGTGGTTGCATAGCTGGTTTGTACCAACAGTGATTGCAAAGAAAGACTTTTGAGCGTTCTGCCTGCTAGCTTATGAACGCCCCGGCGAACTAAATTGGCACCTGAGCGGGTCAGCAATAAGATAATTACTGCAAAGACAAAGCCCGGTAGGGCAACGACGCCTTGGCTGACCAAATCGATGAGCCTAGCTTGAACTTCTTGAATTAAGGAATTCATTGCTGCGCCTTGCTCTGTGAGCAATTGGGCGATGAGTTGCGGCGTTATGGTGGCAGAGACTGCGTTCATATAACGTGTGTTTGTATAGAGTTGACCAAAAAGACAGTTAACCAAAAATACTTGAGAAAAAAGACAGTTAACCAAAAAGACAGTTAACAAAAAAGACAAAACTAAGGCAAAAGTCCGCCGAATCGGTTCGGCGGACTCATCTAAAGACCTAATAGAAAATCGGCACTGCTGATAATTATGCTAATGCCAGGATGATCTAACCTTAGGAGGCTAATGCCAAGTGCGCTCTCCGTCGTCGTCTACACGGGCTTGGCGAATAACATCAGAGATTTCTTCTGCATCTTCCACATGGTGAAGGGCTTTTTCTTCTCCGTTTTCGTCTTCTATTGTGAAATAGGTTGGTACCTCTACTGAGCTTCCTAAGACATCCTCATAGGATACTGCAACTTTCTCACTCTTTTCATCGACAGAAGCTGAATCAGGAGCTTTTTTGTCACCAGGGTTAATATGCTCAGTCGCTGGCTCGTTAGGCTCTGTTGGATTATGGCTCATTGTTTCTATGCTTCCTCCCAAAGGGTACGAATTTTACCAGGCATAAAGTCTGCAATCTCTGCGATCCGCTGCTCAGAGAGTTCATCTTTGGTAGCGCTAAAGACGGCTTTAACAACGGTGTTTGGCCCTGTGGTGTTGGGTAAACCGCCTTCTTTTTCGACTCGATACAAAAATGTGTCGGCATCAAAATTGAGAGAAGGGCGAATTTTGCTCAGCAGGCGGACAATCGGATTAGAATCTTGCCACAGATCAACAATTTCTTCTTGGGCTGCCTTTTTATCGGTGTGAGATGCAGCGGTATGCAGCTCACTGGCTACTTTATCTGTCGCTGGCGTTGTCATCAAATCACGCATGGTACGAAAAACAATTTCAGTGAAGTCCCGTGCGTCGTAAATGTTATCGATGTGCCCTTTGAGCATAACTTTGTTCAAAAAGTCAGCGTCTTTGGTCGCAATTGCTGTGCTAGGCCCTGATGCCAGTTTTTGGGGTGGGTTGTTGCTCATTTTTTGGAGCAGGCTCTGCCCGCTGGGCGTTAGCTCGAGAGCTTGTAGCCTAATCGCATCAGGAAGGGGATTAGGCCCTTTATCAGCGTAGGCGTCTCCTTCAAAATCGGCCTTGATGTAGCCCTTCTGATTGAGATAATCCAGATGGGCGAGGATTTCATTATTATTTGTACGGCGACCAGCAAAGTCTGCTGACTCGGCGCTGAAAGTAAGGGGTTCATCAGTTTGGGTGCGATCGCCCACTTTTTTCAGCAAGATATACGCTAAATCTTCTTTTAATTCTATAGTCATACTCCAACTCCATTCGATTGCGATTGCTGTTTCGACAGCATCCTGCCTTTCTGTAACTAAATTTAGGAGAATGGGCCTTTAATCTGAGTCGCTCGTCAGAGAGAATACTATAGCCCGTGTTCCTTTCTTTTGGCATAGATTGAGGTCTTACAAGATATGGCTGAATATTCCATCAGATGGATGGGAATAAGCCCCCAAAAGCGTTTTGATGAGTAAGTAATTCACGCAAGTGATGTTCGACTCACATAAGGGAGAGAGCGCATGATAGTTGTTTTTAATCGATACTATGCTCTGCTGAAGCGATGGGCAGTTCGTCTGGCTTGTCTACTAATGGCGGTAGGTGCCGTGTTTGGCAGCTCAATGAATGTTGCAATGGCTATGGGCTCTGACAGTGCTGCAAGCGTGATTAATTCGCGAGCAGCCGCTGAGTTAGACCGCGTCGCAGGATCTGGAACGAGTGATCAGCTTGAAGGTACTGTTGATGGCACTGTAGGCAAGATCAAACGCAGCATCGGTGAAGTCAAAGGTCAGCTAGATGATTCGTTGGGCGGCCAAGCAGATAGCTTTAGCGATCGACTAGAAGGTAGGGCAGATGAACTCAAAGGTAAGGCTAAGCGTGATATAGGCCGAGTAAAGGGTGCTGGCGCTGACCTTGCTGACGATGCTGATGATGCGGCCAATAGCGTCGTTGAATCAGTGAAAGACTTTTTTAATTAGAGACTTTCACTTCAGAGATTAGACAGCAGCTTTTGAATTAGCACGTCTAACGGTAACAGTTTATTTCCGCTTATTTCCGCTTAACAACTTACTCACTTTATTGGGAGGGATTCCTCATGAAACACGTTCGCAGTTACCTATCCGCTCTATTTTCAGCATTGCGTCCTTTGGCGATCGCAGCAACCTGCGCCCTGGTCATTTTTTCAAGTTCAGCGCCTGCATTGGCTGTCTGGGGCATAGGAGGTAGCGATTCTAATCCTTCAGAAGGATTAGAAAAAATGGACACAATCCAAGAAAAATCTGAGGATGCTATCACAGGCTCTATTGATTATGCCAACGACGCCCGTAGTGTGATGAAAAATTCTCAAGAAGGGCTCAATGGCGTGCAGGGCGCAGCCAATAAAGAAAACATGATTAGCCCCGATGACACTAATGCAACAACAATAGAATCCAAGGTTGAAGAAGCGTTGGAAGAGGCTACCCCTTAGCAGCCTTGAGTCGCGCTAATAGCAGCATCAGATGCAAGCGCTCTTAAAAAACCATAGCCTTAAAAGAGCATATCAAAAGGCCAGTCAGACACGTATTGTCTGACTGGCCTTTTGATTTTGGCCTATGTCTTGCATATGGCTCGCTGTCACGTCATGGTTTCAGCTCACATGTTGTACTGCATTTCAAGCCAAGTGACAAACGCTATATTCATGCGTCAGACGCTATCTGATTCTTTTTTACCAGTGACTTTTATCAACTCATAGCATGAGCTTCTATAAGACATAAAATATTTTATGTCAACTAATGTAACAAAAAGGAATGTATATGTTACATTAGTTGACATAAGGAACATCACTAAACACAGGGAGTCAACCTTATGTACACAACTACAGACGAAACCGGTCGCCTCAATAACTATGCTACTGAGCCTCCGGTATACTTTTCTACTTTTCCTTCGCCTGAGCAACAGCGTCGCTATGTTATTCAGGGCGGTCTGGCCATGCTCCTCGTTTGCTCAGTGTTGTTAGTGGCTTTGTACGTCAGCTAAGCCACTTCAGTGCTTAGCTTCAATGCTTTAAGTGCAATTTTTCAAGTCGTTTTGAGTATTTAGAGGTTCAATCAATGTTTACTGTCTTAGGTTTAGTTATCTTGGTTGGCTGGATGGGCGCTGCTATTATTGGCACCCAAGCTTACTTTAGAGGCGAGCAAACCAAGCCGATTCATGAGCGTAACTGGCGCTCTGATTCTTTTGAGAAGCTGGCAAAAACAATCACTGGCAAAGAAACTGATTTTTCGGAGCGTGTCCCTGCCTACAGCGGCGACGCTTACACCAGTGGACTTTTGCCCAACAAATAGAGCCTATCCGACAAGTTTGTCGCCTATGCTTTATTTCAAATCGTTACATTAGAATAGCTGCATCCCAATAGTTGCATCAGCACGCAAGAGAAATGGTCAATATCAGGTCATTTCTCTTGCGTGCTTTGATGCTTTTGGGAGTGTTAAAAATGTGGTTGCTATAGCCGTGATTGGCCTTGGTGATTGACCTTGGTGATTGGTGATTGACCTTGGTGATTGACCTTCGTTGCGTCATACGTTTGCTGCTAAAGCAGCTAAGCAACAACATGATAGCGCGATCACATTCGAGTCAAAACGCTCACCTTAGCGCGTTTATCAGCAGTCAGTCCTGAGAGATCAGAAAGTTCTATCAGGCCATCTTTTAGCAATCTGGATAAGGTAAACATTAAGAAAGGTTCACGGTCATCGTATTTGCCGTCAATTTCGTGTCTGCGGGCGCTCAAAAAATCATGAAGCTGCCATATTTCTTCTGTTGTAGAGATTAAGCTAGCTCGTTCTCGAATGCCTTTAACCAGTGCTTTCGCTTCACGCTCATAAGCATTTTTGAGTGCTGTTGTAGCAATTCTTTTTTCTTCTGGACTCCACTGAATTTCTGTTGGTTGCGTCATCTGAAATGAAATCTAATCCTTGTCTAATCCTTGGTTTAATCAGGTCTAATTCTGGTTTCAATCATGCTAGAAGATTTTTTATGACTCTTCTATAGCCTCTGTCGAGTGAGTTAGGACAACAGTAGTCGCTAGCAGCCTTGACAAGTAGCGACTCACTCGACGAGCAGTGGAACCCTGCGTCGCTTGGCGGCGCTCAGGAATGCTCACCAAAACAAAGTAAAAATGCACCCTTACTTTGCTATAGATGACTCTTTTGTAGGGACTCTTCTATAGGTCTGCAGAGGTTTTGTTGATGCGTTTTTTGTTGGTGCGGGTTAGGCCTATGGCTAATTGAGGTTGCGATCAAACCCCTTGAGATTTGTTTTTTTGAAGAAACACCTCAAGGGGCTTATAAAAATTATGCGATGAACCTAACGACTCGCAGTCTGAGCTATTTTAATCTAACGCATGAGATTGAGAAGCTCTTTGGGGGAAGCTAGCAGATCAATGGCTACAAAAAAGATTTTACCATCGGGGTTGAGCAAAAAGCGCCAAGCAATATTCATGCCAACGGCAGCGCCAAACCAAGGTGTTTGGCATTTGCCGGTGACTTTAATTTGATTGTAGCCATCTTCTGCAGCTTCTTCGACCCCGCGCTCAGGCATCAGTTTGAGGTTTTGACACTCTTCTTGAAAGAATCGGAGAATGGCGTCTTTGCCGACAATGGGCTTACGGAAAGGTGGCTGCAGGGCACCATGGCTGCAAACAGCTCGATGAGGGCATCGAAGTCATTGGCATTGAGATTGTTCATGTAGCTCAATATGGTGGCATTATTAGTGCCTTCGATGGAAACTTGAGTGCGCTGACCGATGGATTTGGGGGGAGCAACAGGTTCTGCAACTCGGGTAAAACTGCCGAGTTTGCCTGTGTCGTAGCCCATATCGACAACGGCGCTGCGCAGTACGGTAATTTGCTGACCTGACTCTAGTCCTCTGATGGCTTGCAAAACGGCAGCAGCGTTAGCTGAGAGTTTGTAACCCTCGGGAATTGGCGCAACATAGCCTTCTTCCATCCATTCACCCAATCTGTACCAAAAGCCTAATTTAATGTTGGGTGTCCAAGTTGCATAGGTGCGAGAAATTTCGGTGCTGGCCCGGTTGGCCAAGTCGCACATGGTTTGTGATTGCTCTAAAGGAGACATTCCTTTGATTTTGTTGAGGGTAATTTCGGCAAACTGCATGTTGGCCGCACCGGGGGCTGCAATCGTAATAGCTTGGCCCATTTCGAGGTAGGCAAACCAGATAAGGGCAAGTTGGTCTTCAGCGCTGAGTTGAACAAATCGAGCGATGGTTGCTGGAACGGTATCAGCAGATAGCGTGCTGGGAAAGATGCTGCGGGCGGAATCGATAGTATAAGGCATAGGTTCTCATTAACTTCTAATTAACTACGTAGGGAACTGGGCAGAGTCTTGCACAACAATGTGTTTAGGATTTGAGGGTTTGACCTATAGTGTTGGCTTAAGGTATTCGCAAGAAGTGATAGAGCAATTAAGGTATTGCTGAGGTCTTGCGACTTTTTACCGAGGACTGATCTGTCACCTTGACCGGCCATTTTTCGTCAGATCGCATAACCATGGTTCACACATCAGGTTCACACATCAATGAGCCATCCATTTTGGCAATGACTGAGCCACGAGCAGTAGGTGAAGGTTTTTTACTTGACAGTTAAAAGGTTAACATAAATTTACTTTTCGCAATGTATTTTGTGGCATTTTTAAGGTGTGCTTGACGACAAAAGCCCCTGTTTATATTGAAAATGCTTGGTTGCATATTCTGAAATAAACAGGGGCGGCATCAATAAGGGGGCTTATGGTGGCGTTTGCCGGAGGAAGCTAGCCTGTGGTGACGGCGAGACCACCTCCTACTGCGGCTACGATGGCAGAGACGAGTGCTGTGCCAAAGAGCCACCAGGCAGCGGCTTCTGCGGCTTTTCTAGTCTCTTCAATCTGCTTTTGGGTTTGAGTTTTGATGTTGTACAGGCGGCTTTCAATTTGCTGCTCTACCCGTTCGGCTTTTTGCAAGACGGTGTCTCGGGCTGATTCTATCTGGTCGATGACGCGGTGTGCATCGCGCTCAGAAATGCGCTCGTGGGAGCTAACGAGGGCGACTAGGGTGTCGCGATCAAACTGCGAGAGGCGATCGCGCATGGCTTCAAATCCAGCTTGAGGGTCGTCGAACAGGGTGCGAATATCACGCTTGATGCCGTAATAGTCTAGTTCGGGGCGATCCAAGGATTCTAAATACTGGCGAATGCGATCTAGAACCTGGGCAATTGCAGATTCTACACGGTGCTGCAGGTTGAGGATTTGCGCTTTGATTTGGTGGCGAACATCTGCAATCCGGCCAACGATTTCGGTGGCTTCTGCTTCGCTGATATCAGGACGCTGTGCTAGCAGTGCCACCATGGTCGAATCGTCCATTTGAGCCATGCGATCGCCCAGCCTAGTTGCGCCAAGTTTAGGATCATTTAGCAATAGCTGCAGATCACGCTTGATTCCTTCAGGATTTAGCGCCTCCTTATTGGTGTTACTGAGGTAATCTTCTAAAGCACTTTGGAAAGACAATACCTTAGCTTTACCCGTCGATTGGACTCGGCGCGCCAAACGGCGGGGGGATTTGATGATATTTTCGATGGTCGCTAGGGTGTGATCAATGGTTTGATTAATCTCTTGCTCAGTGAGATCATCTCGCTGATTGAGTAGCTGCACCAGGGTATCTCGATCCATGTGAGCTAGGCGAAAACGAATGGCTTTGGCCCCTACTTTGGGATTGTCGAGTAGCTTTTGCAAATCGCGCTTGATACCGTCAGGATTCAGCTCTGGTTTACCAGTATTGCGGAGATACTCTTCAATCGCTGTCGTTGCCTGATCGTATTTTGCTTGGGCTTGTAAGCTGAGCTTCTGCGGCGCTGCCATAGTTGCACTCCAGCTTTCTTCTACAGTATCTATCACTTGGTCGATTTCCTGTTCGGAGAATTCAGGCCGCTGACCTAGTAGCTTCACAAAAGTGCTGCGATCAAATTGGGAGAGGCGGCCTCGCACCCGCCGAATCCCTTCATTAGGCTCATCGAGCAATGTTTTTAAATCGCGCTTAATGCCTTCTGGATTTAACTCGCTTTTACCGGTGCTGCGCAAGTAGTCTTCAAGAGACTGTTGCTGTTGCTGTAGGCGAACTTTTGTGGCCTCGTGAATGCCTTCAGCATCAGCGATGATTTTAGTGAGCAGTTGCTCATACTTGGCGGCAATCTCATGAGCGGCCACATCGTTGCGAGCAACTAGGAACTGTCGGAAGTAATCGCTATTGAGTTGGCCGAGGCGATCGCGCATGTGCACAGCATCTAAAGGTTCGTCCTCTATCAGGGCTCTAAAGGCCCGCTCGCCCATCTCAGAATCAAGCTCACTAGCTGGCGTATAGCGGAAAAAGATCTCCATTTCCTGGCGTACTCGTTTTTCAGCCGCGTTGGTTTCAGCCGCAATGACAGCTTTGAGCGTATCTTGGCGAACTAGCTCCAAGCGGGTGGCAATGCTGCTAATTTCAAGCTGGGTCAGCATTCCTCTAGCAGAGAGAACTGAGCTAAAGACTTTGCGGTTAAGAGTAGAAATTTGCTTGCGCAGTTCGGTTTCATCTGCTTCTGTATCGTAGAGGACGTTGCGGAAGTTCTCCTCCAACGCGTCAGATTTTAGCTCGCCAATAAAAGCATGATGCAGATAGTTCTCTACGTCAGCTTTGAGAATGTTTTCACTGGCATAGTCACTGGATAATATGGCCTGTGGAAGCTGATATGGCGTGGTTGTACCAGCTTGATGCATAATTTCCTGCTGCGCTGCCTTGATTTGTTCAATAATTTTGCTGGCATCTAAATCAGATAAATCTACCTTGCCCATCACCATGCCAAGCAGAGCGTTTAGCGTTTGGGTAGCCATTTGTTGCATAGGGCTATAGCCACTACTGTCCCCAGTATTTGAACCTTTTTCACCTGCATCGCTGGTTTGCTGTGGGTTTTGGCGAATTTCGTTGACAAGCTGGGCAAGCTGCTTACCAATCCCTTTGGCCGCAAGTTGGCTACCTGTTGCTGAGGCAACAAAGCCCATCAGTTCGCTGAGGCTTTGGCTGCTGCCCGTATCGTTTTGCCAAATACGGTGTAGCCGCTTTGCTATCCGCTTGGTTTCTTCTTTGGATAGATTGGTGCGATCGCTCAGCAACCTTTCAAAGCTACTAACATCGATTGTAGAGAGATTGCCTCTATCAACGCTAGCGAGTTCGGAGTTGCGGATGAGCCGCTCAAATTCTTGTTCGAGTGAAGCAGCGTCTACTTCAGGCGATCGCAAGTTTGCAAGGTAATCTCGCAAACTGTCTTGAATGCCCACTGCATCTATCCCGGTGGTAAATTCTCGGCGAATAGCAGCGGCAGCAGCTTCAGCCGTTTGAATCACTTCGTTGCTGGCACCCTTAGCGCCTAGCGCTGCTGTCGCCGTTCCCACCATGGCCTGAAATCCACTGGTGGCAGACTTAACAACAGAACCAATGAGAGAGCCTACTGCCGTGGAACTGAACCAAGTAAGCAATGAGAAATAAAGTGCCCAAATCACCAGGCCAGTAATAGCACCAATCCAAGGATCAGGATACAGGTTTAACCTAACCGCTAGCCAGCAGGCAAAGAACAAAGCCAAACTGACGGTAATCAGCGTCCATAGACCAAAAGCGATACCAATCGTTTTAATACTGGTATTGCCACTATTGTCGGAGCTATCGCTACTGCTGCTGCCAGAATGGGTGACATAGGACACCCCTGCGGCCATCGATAAGTTAGTCAGCAGTAGCTGAAAACCAAAGGCTAAAATCACCCCTGAAAGTACCGCAATTATTATCTGTGGCCCTTCTACTGGAACCGGAACTTCAACAGGAATAGGTACTGCTTCAACAGGCGTTAGTTCCAAGTTGCCCGCTTGGGCCAGCAAACCACTGGTGTAAGATTGTGTGGCCCATAACAGGCCCTGGTAGAGTTCCATAATGTTGTAGTTTATCCTTTAGAAGTAATGTCTCCTATCTATTAAGCCATCGTTATCCTATAACAATCATCTCTCACAAGAGATAATCAGCATGGTAGAAGGCTTGTAAAAAGGCTAATAAAAAGGCTAAAGGATTCTCTCTTTTGAGATAGGATAAGATGGCTCAACTGGATGAAATAGATCCAATAGATGAGATAGAGCGCAAGACACAGGCCGCAAGGTCAACTTGCCGCTAGACCACCCTAGAATACTGATCAAAGGGCCAGTATCAAAGGGCCAGTATTAAAGCACCAGCAAACGGGGCATTCGTAAATTTAGCGAAGTAACTGCTGATGCGGTATGGCTCTAGTCTGTTCGGGTGTTGTTGGTGACGGCCTTGCAGGCGGCCAAGTAGCTGACTTTGATAGGTTTTTCGAAGCTGCATAATGTACTGATGAACGAAGATGTATTCCACATCGCTCAAATATCCCAGACGAGGCCCTAAGCGCTGTTGCATTTGCAGCGGTAATTTCTGATATCCTTTCAAGAAAACTCTGCCAAAACCGCAAACGAACAAACATATATCGGTATCCCGCTCGTTTAGGGTAACATCTTGTTGGTTTAAGCCAGAGTTTTGCAAAATTTGCTGGCAGAGTGCACGGCTCAGCAAAGCTTGAGCCCCAAGCCGATGGCTGACAAGCACTGATTCGAGAGTGCTCGGTAAAACGCACTGGCTCACCTCAAATCCAGGTGTGGATTGCCTTGCATGATATATTAATATTTCTAAAATTTGATGGGGATGGGAAGCGGTATCTAGTGCCGTTGGATGGAGAATAAAAGATGAATTCCAGGAAGCTTCGTCTTTTGGCCAGCCTCGCGCTGCTAGTACTTCTATTTGTTTCTGTAGGGCGTGATAGCGACCGCTAGCTAGTTTTTGTTCTAAGGATTGGGGCGCGCTAATTGATGGGTTTAATGCTCTGCGATCGCGTTTCCTACCGTCAGCAGGCTGGTGGTGTGATGAACGAGCATTTGATGGCCTTTTAGCGAGTGGTCTGGTATTAGCTAGCGGTCTGGCAACTTGCGGTCTAGGAGCTAATGGTCTGCTGGCTAATTGCCTTGCAGAAGTTATCCATAGCAGCGGTTGCAATCGGCGGCGATGGGTGGATCTGAGTTTGCGGAGCTGAAGCGATGACAGTCCCATCAAGACGATAAAAGTGCCTACAATAGCCGCTAGTAGAATGATGTACTCCATTTCAGCTCCTCTTGAGATCTGCTTGAGATCTTCTGTGGGCGAGGCTGTGCGATCGCGCGCCTGTCCGTATCATCAACCCTGCGTGTATAAAACGCTTAGAAAATACTGACATATATACTGACATACTTCCTGGCACAAGCGTATACCAAATGAACCACATATGTCTGTAAATGCAGATAGGATGGAATATGCAGAATAGAGGTTAGATTCTCTCCATGGTGGCTAGCATTGTTTCCTAAGCTGAGTTGCTGGGCTTGCTGCGATGAGATTTTCTGCTGATTCTCTCTTGATTCTCTCTGCTGATTCTTTCTAGAGGATTTCTCTCATAGATTTGCCGCTGAGCCCCTTTCTATAGGCTTTCTGCGGGCTTGTAGTTGGCGCTGTGCTCGATATTCCGATCGGCTACGCGGTAGCCTTGAAGCGCTGATATCACTGCCTTTTTCTGTTTCAGCAGATGTTGCCTCAGGAGCATATCGGGCATGTTCGTCGGGTTCGATACGGTTGCCAAATCGATTGGCATAAACTTGAGTGAACTCAGCGCCGAATAGCAAAATTTGCGCAGAGTAATAAATCCACAGCAATAAAACGACGAAAGATCCGGCTGCGCCATAGGCTGAGGCTACGCTGCTATTGCCCAGATATAAGCCAATACCCGCCTTGCCGATGGTAAACAGGAGCGCCGTGATGGCAGCACCGACCCATACATCGCTCCAAGCTATTTTGGCATCGGGTAGCACCTTGTAAATGAGCCCAAAAAGCAGTGTGATGACGCCAAAGGAAATCACCATATTTAACAATTGCCAGCCGACATCCCAGCCGATTAGCCTATTGTCAAACATCCCGCTGACAGCAGACAGACCAGCACTCAGGAGGAGTGACACCAAGAGCAAAAAGCCAATGACTAAGACCATGCCAAAAGATAGCAGGCGATCGCGCAGGAGCTTACCAAAACCCTCTTCTTTTTTAGGAACGACATTCCATACCGTATTCAAAGCATCTTGCAGTTGAATGAACAGCCCAGAAGCGCCCGCGAGCAGTAGCACTATACTAATGAGCGTAGCCCAAAACCCATCGTTCCCTTGGGCTTGACTGGTTAACATTTCTTCTATTAACCCAGCGGCATTTTGGCCTAATAGCCCCTGCATTTGTTCGATAATGCGCGTTTGCACCGCGCTTTGCTCAAAGATAAAGCTCGCTATGGCGATCACAATGACCAACACAGGTGCCAGGGAAAAAGTGGTGTAGTAGGCTAACGCCGCTGCCAGTCGGGAGACTTTATCCCGCTGCCACTCGGCAAAGGTTTGCTTCAAAAGAGAAAAAATCAGAGAGGGAGACATAGAACAGGTGGGAAACGTTACTGGCGCAAAGTTATTCGCTAACCTATGGGTCAGGTTACTAGTGAGTCAGGCTACTAGTGAGTAAAGCCACTAGTGAGTAAAGCCACTAGTGAGTCAGGCTATTAGTGAGTCAGGCTACTAGTGAATAACGCTACTAGCTAATCAGACCAGAGCGAAGGGCACGTACAGCGGCTTGGGTGCGATCGCTCGCCCCTAGCTTATTCAAAATGTTGCGTACATGGGTTTTGACAGTACCAACAGTGACAAACAGCTTTTCCGCAATTTGGGCATTGCTACAGCCTGAAACAATGCACTCTAGAATTTCTAATTCGCGTGCTGTAAGCGGATAGGCTTCAATAATTTGCTCATATTCAGGCTCAACCGCGCGAATCTCTACGGTTTGGCTGCTGAAGCTATCACCGACGGCTACAGAGGGCTTTACCTGACTGAGGACTAAGCTGGCGATCGCAGGATCAATCCAAGAGTTGCCCGCATTGGTTGCTTTAATCGCTGTAATTAAGTCTTTAGTATCTATTTCCTTAGTGCAGTAAGAATCAGCGCCAGCAGCAAAAGCAGCCAGTACTGCCTTTTCGCTATCGTGCATCGTCAGCATTAAGATACGCGTTTCGCTGTCAGGACTGCCCTGCCTCAATCGCTGAATCATCTCGATGCCGTCAATATCTGGCAAACCGATATCTACAACGGCGACATTGGGGCGCATTTCTTGAATGAGGCTCAGTCCTCTTTCGCCATTGTCAGCTTCCCCTACAAACCTTAACCCTGCTTGACGAAAGGCCGCTCTGAGGCCCATCCTGGTCAAATCGTGATCTTCAACTAAAGCAACGCTAATTTCTTCTTCCATAGTTTCTGTCTCAGGGGTTAGGGTAACTGGGCTAGTTGGCGTCGGCATTGTATTGTGATGGTTATGCTGGGTCATGCTTAGGCTGCTTGGCTATGCCAATTAGCTGATTTGTCAGTAGCTGATTTGTCAGTAGCTGATTTGTCAGTATCTGGTTTGTCAGTATTGGGTTGGAATGTCTAGCATTGCCTTAACTACTTGCTTCAATACAATGGAGCACCAATAATACCCTACACATCTGTCCAGCGGATGACAAAGCTGCCAAGGCATATGGGCATAACTCTATCTTCGGAAAGAGTTCCAAAGATAGAGGAATCAATGAAAATTTTATGGTTTCTATTAGTATTGTTAGACTAAGCAACAAGCCTACCGAAATACATTCCAAAAGACATTGTTCTAAAAGCTATCGCTGCTGAAGATATTCATTGGTGAATGCTCCTTAGTGAATGCTCCTTAATTAAATTCTGCCTTACGAAGTGCTGTTTTACCCTCAGAGCTATTGATGATTGAGAACAGGAAGGAACCAGCTCATGACACTGCCGGTCAGATTCCCAGTCAGATAACTCACGAAACTGAACTGGCGAAGAATCCAACGCCCTATGCAGAACTATTGCTTGCTGAGCAAGAAGCCCACAGCCTCGCCAAAACAGCTATAGCTGAGGCACAGCTCTATGCTGAGGTTGTGCGCAACATGCAGGTGGGCCTGTACATTTGGCAGATAGAGGACATCGATGATGTAGAGAGCTGGAAAATCATCGCTACCAATCCAGCGGCTACCGAAATGACGGGTGTACCGATAGAAAGCATTTTAGGCAAAACCTTGTCGGAGTCTTTTCCTGATTTAGTGAATACAGAAATGCCCAGGCTGTATGCCCAGGTGCGACGCACAGGAGAGCCTGTAGATCTCGGTGAGGTGCACTATGAAGATCAGCGGGTTGACAAAAGCGTGTTTGCAGTAAAGGCTTTTCCGCTGACGGGCAACTGTGTTGGTGTGGCTTTTGAAAATATCACTCAGCGCAAGCGTATAGAAGCGGCTCATCGGGAGCAGGAGGCGCAACTGCTGGTGATTTTTCAGCAGGCTGGAGTAGGTATCGCCCGACTTTTACCCGATGGTCGTTGGCTGCAGGTGAATCAACGGCTCTGCGATATCTTTTGTTACAGCATGGATGAGCTACTGCAAACTAATTTTTTAGACTTAACTCATGGCGATGATAGGGCGACGAGTCAGGCCGCTATTCATCGGTTAATCAGCAGTGCGTCAAGCAGCGGCGATCGCTCGCAACAAGCGTTTGAAAAGCGCTATGTCACGCGTCAAGGAGAGGTGATATGGGCTGAGGTCACTGTCTCGGCGGTGCGGGATACCGAAGATAGGGTGATGTATCTGATTGCGACCGTGCAAGATACAACGGCTCGGCAGACAGCAACGCTAGAACTTCAGCGGCAAAAAGACAATTTGCTAACGGTCAATAACTTACTCAAAGGCACAATGCAGACGCTTCGTCAGCGTAATCAGGAGCTTGATCAGTTTGCCTATGTGACTTCCCATGATTTAAAAGCACCACTGCGGGCGATCGCCAACTTGGCCACTTGGATCGAAGAAGATATTGGTCATGATATGCCCGATGAAAATAAGGAACAGTTCGGACTTTTAAAAAGCCGAGTACACCGCATGGAAGGCTTGATTGATGGTCTGCTGGAGTATTCTCGCATTGGCCGCACTCACCAAAGTCATGAGCGGGTTGATGTTGCTGAGATCCTAAATGATATTGTTGATTCGCTCTCACCTTTAAACGAGTTTACGGTTGAAATTGAAGCACCTATGCCGGTGCTAGAGGCTAAAAAGGTGCCCCTCATCCAAGTGTTTTCAAATTTGATTGGCAATGCCATAAAGCACCATGATCGCGCTGATGGGACGGTACGGGTGTCAGCCAAAGATGCAGGTGATTTTTACGAGTTTGCGATCGCAGACGATGGCCCCGGCATCGATCCGGCTTATCACGAGAAGGTGTTTGCCATTTTTCAAACCTTGCGATCGCGCGACGACTTAGAAAGTACAGGTATTGGCCTATCGCTCGTCAAAAAAATCGTCGCTGCAGAAGGTGGTCAAGTTTCCCTATGTTCTGATGTGGGGCAAGGTGCAGTGTTTCGAGTCACTTGGCCCAAATCTCCCCGGCAGCAGGAGCCTAATGTGTAGCCATGTATAGCCATTTTATAACTGTGATTTTGGCTCTGTTAAACCCATTCATCTGGCCTATGAGAATCCAGCCTATGAGGATCTCACCTATGAAGATCTAACCTATGAGGTATGCTCGATGGATAATATGGGATGGGTGTACGGGCTAAGCACTTTGTTTAGATCATCTACTCGATCTCGATCATCTCAAAACTATGTCCAAAGGCAGAGTGTGATGTGTGCCGCTGTGCTCATAGCGAATCGGACTTGTCTGAATGATAGTATATGCAGTAGTCGATAAACGTAAAAGATGACGACCACCGCGTCTGATACTGCACAAGCAGTCACTCCTGAAAATACTTCTCAAAAGACAGACCATAAAAAGACAGATTCTAAAAAGGCAGCTTCTAAAAAAGTAAAGCCTGAAAAAATCGTTCAGACCAATATATTGCTAGTTGAAGACGACAAAGTGGACGTGATGAACGTTCGACGCTCCTTTAAGAAGGCAAATATTACTAACCCGTTGTACGTTGCCAGTAATGGCATAGAGGCTTTAGAGATACTGCGAGGTCAGTCAGCGCATATCAAAATGCCTCAGCACCGGCGATTGGTCTTGTCGGATATCAATATGCCTAAAATGGGAGGGATTGAGTTTTTGAAGGCATTGAGAGCAGATGATAAATTGCGGGCGACAACTGTTATTGTTCTCACTACGTCAGATCAAGAATGCGATCGCATCGAAGCTTACAAACTTAACGTAGCAGGCTACATCGTAAAACCAGTGACATTCGCCAAGTTTGCCGAAGTCGTTGCAGCCCTAGACCGTTATTGGACGCTCTGCGAAATACCGTAAATGTCTATCCTGTCTATTAAATGTCTTGTAAATGAATGCCTTATAAATAAATGCCTGGTAAATAACTTGTAAATAACCCGCTTAGTGTTTGCCCTAAACCACTGAATAGCTGCGCAGTACCGATTACCCATCTTGTGACAAGTTATGACAACTTATCACAAGGACAGACCCCCTCTAATCGGGGACTCAGCTTAAGTTGGTAATTCATAGTACGTGACTACTTCGCTGCTCCCTTGCTGGTTCAAACACAACAAAATGTCTGCTCATAATCCAGAGGAAACCTTAAACATACTCATCGTTGATGATGATGAAGTTGATCGTATGGCGCTTCGACGAGCATTGAAGGCGACCGATTTTCAGGTGTCCTGTGCAGAGGTGAGTGACTGTGATTCAGCTCTAGAGGCATTAGCGCATGTCAACTACGACTGTATTTTTTTAGACTACAACCTGCCTGGGAAAAACGGGTTAGAGCTGACGCGTCATATTCGCAGTCGAGGCATTAGGGTGCCGCTGATTGCGCTAACCGGACAAGGCGATGAGCAAACAGCAGTCGATCTTATGAAGGCTGGTGCTTCAGATTATTTGCCTAAGCACAAGCTATCTGCTGAAGCGATCGCGCGCTTGGTTCGTAGCGCCCTAAAAGTACACCGAGCAGAGATCACTATCGACGCAATTAACCGTAACCTCAGAGACAAAAATCGTCTTTTAAAAAGGCAAAACAAAGAGCTAGAACAGCAGCGTCTCTACATCTACCAGCAAAACCTACAACTGCAGGAAGTCTCTCGGCTCAAGTCAGAATTTTTGGCCACCATGTCTCACGAGCTGCGGACGCCGCTGAATGCCATCATTGGCTTCTCTCAAATTTTGCTCAGCAAATCGAAAGATCCTATCACTCAACAGCAGGCAAACATGCTCAACCGAGTGCTTGCCAACGGCAAAAACCTGCTGGAGATCATTGATGATGTGCTGATCTTTTCTAAAATGGAAGCCGGTCGCCTCTCGATCAAGCCTTCAAGGTTTGATATTTCTCAACTGGTTCGCCAAACCGTTTTAGAGTTAGCGTCGCTAGCATCCCAAAAGTCTTTGCCCATAACGATTGACGACGATCTAAAAGATTGTATCGTCATCAACGACCAAGCTCGCATCAGGCAAATACTCGTCAATTTGCTTTCAAATGCGATCAAATTCACCCAGGTCGGGACGATTAGCATTCGGCTCACAGCGCTGCCTCTGGCTCTCCATTCTTCAGCTCAAGCGCTTGCAACTGACAATCATGTTGCAGATAGCATTTTACTGATGGTATCGGATACCGGCTGCGGCATCAGTCGTGAAGATCAAAAACATATTTTTGAGCCGTTTTATCAGGCTGACCAAAAAACGACACGTTTGTATGGCGGTACGGGGCTAGGGCTAGCCATTACTTATTCGCTGGTTGAAATGATGCATGGCACTATTTCGGTTAGCAGTGATCTGGGCCATGGGACAACTTTTAGGATCGTATTACCCAGGGCAGTCATGCCTGGAGAAGTCTAGCGCGTTCACTGGACTATCTCATCCGGCCATCGTCGCACAACTCGCATTCTATATTTTATGCAAATTTATGCAACACATCTTAAGAACTCAAAGGTTTTTCTATCTTTGGCCATAGTAAGACAGGCGGGATCAATGGTAGAGTTGCTTTGAGAGATTCTATGCTTTGCTTCTAGGGATTCAGTAGAACTTTGCGATGGATTTTTCTCTGCTCGCCATTTTTTAGCGAGATTTTTTCTTTAGCCCTTTTTAAAAAACCGTAAACCGTGACACCTAAAATTGCGACGATCTTAGCTGTTGATGATGTTCCAGATAATCTATTTGTTCTAGAGTCTATTTTTGCAGATGAGGATAACTATAAGCTGAGCTGCGTTAATGACGGCCAGAGCGCATTGGACGCCGTTGCCTCACAACCGCCTGATCTGATTTTGCTAGATGTCATGATGCCTGAATTAGATGGCTATGAGGTGACTCGACGAATTCGCCAGAATAAAGCGTTACCCTACGTTCCCATTCTGCTGGTAACGGCTTACGATGACATGAGTTTGACCGAAGGGCTAGATTCAGGTGCTGACGATTTTATCCGTAAGCCATTTGATCTTAACGAGCTATTGGCTAGAGTCAGATCGCTGATTCGGCTCAAGCGCAGTATGGACGAACAAACAGAAATGATTCGTCAGCGAGATGACTTTGTAGCTCGCTTGACCCATGATCTACGCACACCTTTGGTCGCAGCAAACAGAATTTTGACTCTGGTGCACCAAGGGGCGTTTGGTGAGCCTCCAAAGGAAATCGGCGACGTGCTCAAAAATATCGTTGCCAACAACCAAAACTTGCTGCAAATGACGAATACGCTGCTACAAGTGTATCGCCATGAGGCAGGCCAAAAAAAACTGGTGCGATCGCCTGTGAATATGCACGCCCTGGCTACAGAAATTGTGCAAGAGCTAAAACCCTTAGCCGATGAAAAACAACTGCTCCTTGAGTAGATGCTCAACCGGCTAATGCCGAGACCAAAAACTGTGAAAACACTGGTCAAGACCCGTATCAAACACAGGGAGATACCATCGAACTGCGACGGTTGCTCACCAATCTCTTGGCAAATGCGATTAAGTTTACAGATAAAGGCAGCGTTGTCGTGCGGCTTTCTCCATTGCCTGATGCCATTGAAGTCTCGGTCATAGATACGGGCATAGGCATTGCCGAAGAGGCGCAAGCTCAAATTTTTGAGTGGTTTTATCAAGGTGAGCACATGCGTGCTGGCAGTGGCTTGGGCCTACACCTTGCCAAACGAATTGCCGAAATGCATCAAGGTTGCCTAACGCTAGACTCGGCGCTCGGTCAAGGCAGCACATTTACCCTGTCACTGCCTAGGCTCTAAAGCATCCACCGTTGGATCGACCCAAAATGTCTCTAAAGGAAAAATATCAACCGAAAGGTTAATGGGGCGCTCTAACTCTTGTTCTAAGAACTGATGGACAAGTCCTATCTGATTTTGGGAGATAGAACCCATCGGTGCGGCAACTTCTAAGTTTACGCGTAGGGTCTGCCCATCGGTATCTACCTTGAGCTTGCGAATGTTGGTATCTTTAAATGTTTCGGTTTGGCGGCGAATGAGATCACCAACAAGAGAGCGCGATCGCTCTTCAATGATCAGATCCCGCATCGAGAGTCCAAGGGGGATGCCCAAAAGAGCCAAAATCACAGTAGAAGCCAGCAAGCCTTGTTTGGCCCTCGTGATCGATCCGTAGTCTTGCCAGATAAATACCAGCCCACCGGTCAAGATGATACCGGCTAAGTTGGTCAAAAACAGCAGCGTCGAGCCGGTTATCACTGATGGAGATTTAACCGCTAAGCCAATGCCAATCACGCTTAGGGGTGGCACCAGCGCTACTGCGATCGCAACGCCCGGTAAAGCATCTGCAATATCACGCCGAGTCTTCGCAAAAGAACCCGCCGCCCCCGCCGCCAAACCAATCGCCAAGTCAATCAAGGTGGGCCTTGTGCGCTCTAAAATTTCGGCATTCAGTGTACTCAGCCCAATCAGCGTACAGATAAAATAAGCGGTTCCTACCGTTAGCAATGCGCCTGTCACCACAGCAAGCCCAGAGCGCTTCAGCAGCCTGCGATTCCCCATGGTAATGGCAAAAGCCATAGCGGTAATCGGCCCCATCATAGGTGCAACAATCATCGCTCCAATGATGGCCGCTGTGCTGCCTGCCAGCAATCCTAATGCCGAAATGACACCAGAAAGAAACAGCATCATATAGTAATTAAAAGAAGGTTCCGCACCCCGCCATAGACTACGGTTTAAAATTTTTAACGGCATTGGCTTATCAGCCATCCAGTGCCATTCAGCCCCATTGATGCCCCACAACCTGCTCACTATTCGAACAGCTTTGATAACAGGTCGATGAATATGTGGCGGCGAGTAATAGCGCAGCAGCGCCAAAAGCGGAAGGCGTCGGGGTACAGGTCTTTCGTTACCCGTTTTGATAGCTGGCTTGGCAACAGATTTCTGAGTCGGAGCTGGTTTTTGCCGTCCCTGTTCGGCCACGAACTGCGACGCCATGGAGCTTTGTTCTACAGAAGAGTCTGGCGACGATGACTGCGAGCTAGGAGGAATAGGCATAGTTTTTCAGCCCTCTGCATAACTTTTTTGTATAACCTTTGACGTGTAACCCCTTGCACAATGACCCTGCTGAATTACTTTTTCTGAATTACTTTTTCTGAAAATTTAGTGTATAAAGCCCTTAAGCCTACAAAACTTACCATAAGAGCTATTGTTGCTTCTATGTTTTCTCATTCTCAACGTATATTTTCTATCTATCTTTTAGGTTATCTTGTACTCAAAAGACAACCTAAAAGATAGGTTACAGCGTCGCTAGAGCAAATGAAAATTTATTTTGTGGCCTTATGATGATCATTACGCTCAACTCTATCTTATGGAAAGCTCAAGACTGCCCTAAGGTAGAGACTTTTGCCCAAGCTAAAGAGATACTTTATAAGGGTCAAACACACTTAACTCGGAGACATCTCAACATGAGTATTGAAGATAGAGCAAAAGCAACTGCCAAAGATCTTGAAGGCAAAGCTCAAGAAGCTATTGGCAAGGCAACCGACAACAAGGAGGCCCAAGCAAAAGGCAAGGCCAAGCAAGTAGAAGCTTCTGCCACTCAGACTACAGAAGATGTCAAAGATGGCATCAAAGATGCTACCAACTAGACAGCTCAATAAGTGATGCCAAGATCAAGCTCTGGCAGCAACGTCTAGAGCTTGATATTTTTTGTTATTGATGCCTTCCATAGGATATCTTTGACAGATTTAACAGATTCTGTTTTCTGTTGCTTTTGATAGATGCATCATAGGTCATGGTGAATAAAGCTATGTTTGTAGCTTCATAAACACAGCTACAAACATAGCAATAAAGTAGCTACGCAAAACAACTTTATCAAGGAGACTTTCAGTTTATGGAAAGTGAGCACAGCATTAAGACTGATAGCTTTGATCGTGGTATTATTCCTGCAGAAACAGCGGCCCGCATGGAACGCGAAGGCGACAACTACAAGCAAACAGAAGAGCCAAAATCAGACAGTATAGATACCACTGCTGGTCAAACGGTGAGTAACGAGGGACTAGCCAATAACTATGCGATTGAGCCCGAAATGTACATTGAAGAGCCAGGTGACTTAAGAGACCAACAGTAACAGCATTTAAGGGATACGATCACGTACCATGTATTATGCGTACGATTTGATATGCCATAAACTGCTGTAAAAGCGCGCTGCTGTGAAAATGCCTAGAGAAAAGCTCTAGGCATTTTTTATGGAATGGTTTAAAAACAGGGTGACAGTTTGGTGCGATCAGCTCGTCTCAAACTGGCCGCCTAGATGACGGTTCGCTTTGTGCTGCGATGTTACCCTAAATCGGCCTTTTTTGAACCCAGCCTCCAAGTTAATGCAGTACTCACAGGCTGCTAACAACGCCTTTGTTAGGCGCAGTATGAGTATGATTAATTAGCTATTACTCCGGCAATGAACCGGCAATGAAATAGATCCGACAGAATAAGCCTAAGACCTATACCATAGGCATTTTATTGAAAGTGACGCCTATATGGTGGTTGCCGGAGTAATCATATGAAATCCCTGACGGGGTGACACAATGCCCGAAATCCTTTGAATAGGAGGGATGAGCAGTGTGTAGGCAAAAAAGATAGGCTAGTTTTGTGAACCAAACCTATCGA
>JAAUPS010000241.1 GCA_012033015.1 Phormidesmis sp. RL_2_1 | reverse complement strand
GACCATCGGGACTGAAACGAAGCATTCAAGCGACTTCGTGTCTTCCACACTAAGCGCGCCATCCCCTAATCCCGACCATCGGGACTGAAACGGGTTAGATTTTGATCCATAAGATTTCTAAGATACGATTAAAAAAAAACAATTAATTCAATGGAAGCTCTTCCTCTTAGATACGTTTCACAGCGCTTATGCATTAGTGATCGCGGACTGCATTTCTTCTTCAGCACTGAAGCTGAGGCAAAGGTCGCTTACGATGATCTAACCGCTCAGGTTGGAAACTTTTACATTCTGGAAGGCTTAGAGCTGATTGATACTCGCTTGAAACTTACAGTCCCAAGCGAGTATCCCGACTAGAATCGAACAACCAGGCTGCGATCGCCTGTGGCCACAAAGGAAACACCTTCAAGCCCATCCAAAAATGTCACCGCGCCATCCCCTAATCCCGACCATCGGGACTGAAACGGCAATCATATGCCGATCGCTCACGAATGATTGATTAGCAAATTCAACCATTGATTGACGAACGGCGTAGGGTATGAGTAGCAGGAATCTGCCTTGGCAAACCCAATTTCTCTTTCAGGTTTGGTAGCGCTGCACTAAGGCGATCGCACCCTCTCTCACTTTTTCTCGTACAGGCGGCGGCCCGATCACTTCACAATCTGCGCCATAGGGCAAAATATCGCGCATAAACCAAAAGAAACTGGTCATTTGCCTCACCACACAGAGCGTTTGCGGCTGATCATCTAACCAATTAACAGAGACATCGCGGCCCTGTTTGGTACGGTATGCAATAGCCAATCCACCATACAAGTGCAAAGTAACCTCCAAGGTAGCCAGATCTAATCGCCAGCGGCCCCCCACCTTAGAAACCGCCGCATCGGTAATGCGATCAAGCCGCAGCGTTCGGTTGTGGGCCAGTTGGGGCAAATCCTGACTGCTATCGGTTTCTTCGCACCAGCAATCCAAATATTCACGATCTTTGCGGGGGACAATGCGCGCATGGTAAACGGTAAATTGCCAGGGCCGATCGGCAGCGTCTTGATAGGTGAGGCGAAAGGGCTGCTGCCGATCAATATAGCGTTCTACTTGAATGCGCCAGGGGCAAATGTCTCGCTGTAAAAATCGCTCTAATTCTTGGCGCTGAGGAATGGTGAGTTCTGAGCGATCGCACATCCATTTGGCCAAAGTTCTGGCATATTCCAATTTACCTGCATCTATCAGCAGCTTACGGGCAGTCTCTAAAAGCGCTATCCGCTCGGGTTTCCAGTCGTGGTTAGGGGCAAGTTTTAATTTTTGGCGGGCGATCGCTTCGATCAGCTTGGAAATATTAGCGCGATCGCCCCAAGTCATATCGTAATGAAGTGCGATCGCTTCCAATCGCTCTTTATCCTTATCTGAGAGTGACAGCGTCACTGAGCGACCTTTGCGTCCCATTGTTTTAGAAGCTTGATTTAAAAGCTCACTGATGTACGTACACTTTGACTCTATTCGAATATTTTGGCAGAAATCCTGCCACTCACTTAGCGACGTGATCATAAAATTCAAAAATTTCAGCCGCGATCAACAGAGAGAGCCAATCAGTCGTCATGGATCTTCAAGATTTAGCCATTGGCCCTATGCCTACTCGTCAATCAATGCGTTATGGCCTATGCCAAATTTGTACGTACATTTTTTATAAATTTGAACAGCACTTGCATTTATTAGACACTATTATGGTCTTGTAGGCGCTTACAAGTGCAGTTCATCGCTTGAGTCACTATGCAAAGTATTCACCTCAAACCTGTGTATTCTTGTCCGGCGGAGCATTTGCCCAGCAGCGTCGTGTTACCCGATGGATGGACATCGCTAGCATGGCATCAGATCGAAACGTTTAAGGCACTAAATGAGCCGAAAATAGACGTTATTTTTAATACAGCAATGACGGGAGATGGCAAAAGCTTAGCGGCCTACTTCAAGTCATTTCAAGAATATTACTGCGCGCTGGGCTTGTATCCGACAAATGCGCTTGCAGGCGATCAAGAGAATCAACTGTTGGAAAATATTCAACGGTTTGAACCTTCTCATCGGCCAAGAGTGAACAGATTGAGTAGCGCAGAACTAGAGATTTATGCAGAAACAGAAGGGTTGAAAAAAGCGGATGCGATCTCAACTCGCACCAGCCAATCGGAAGTGATTGTGACCAACCCTGACATTTTCCACTACATATACCGGGGCGCTTATATCAATGCGAAAGAGGCTCCTGATAAGCTTTGGAGCCGAATAGATCGCAACTTCGATTTGTTTATTTTCGATGAGTTTCACATTTTTGCTGCGCCGCAGGTGGCAAGTGTCATCAACACCATGCTGTTGATTCGGGCGACGAATCGGCAAAAGAAGTTTTTGTTTTTATCGGCAACGCCTGATGAGGAAATGTTGACTCGCCTAACAACAGCGGGATTTCGCTGTAAGGTGATTGCTCCGCATGAAGAAAATAAGTATCAATTTCCAGATAGTGACAGAGAAAAAGCAGATTTAGAGGCTAACAACTGGCGACAAATCTCGCGCGCGATCACATTGAATTTTGTTTCTGTTGAGGCAGGCGCGTCGAGTTCTGAAGGGTGGATAAAAGAACATTCAGAAGAGATTTTAACTCGCTTTCAATTGCATCCTGGTACAAAAGGAGCGGTTATTTTGAATTCGATTGCATCTGTGAAAAGATTAGTACCCTTCCTACAGGCACTGTTTGAGCCCTATGGGTTGAGCGTTGGAGAGAACACAGGACTCTCGGGCCAAGAGAAACGGGCGCGATCGCTAGAGGCCGATTTGGTCGTAGGCACCAGCACAATTGATGTCGGAGTAGATTTTAAAATCAACTTCTTGATATTTGAATCGGCAGATGCAGGTAATTTTATTCAGCGGTTGGGCCGATTAGGCAGGCACGATGGCTATGAGCGAGATAGGCATCAGGTTGCCTTTGATGAATTTCAAGCCTACGCGCTAATTCCTAAGTTCTTTGCAGAGCGGCTGTTTGCAGGTGAGGAACCACCGCTCATAGAACAACACACCTACGACCGCTCTTTTTTACATGAGACAATTCGAGCAAACTACCGCAGCATTAATGACTTTCGCAGTTACTACTCGCGGTGGGGCGCGTATCAGTCTTTGGCGATCGCCACTCGACTACAACACAAGACAATCAAACAGCAATATACAGGTAGCCTTGACTCATTTAGCGAAAACTGCGAGAAGGTGTTTGGGCAGAAGTTGCGATCGCTCTTTGGCCGGGTCAAAGGCTGGGAAGCTGATTGGAAAGCGCTATCTGGACAAAAAAACGGCAACCCTATCTACGAAGATGCCTGTAGCTTTCGAGGGTCTAGCCCTCTGCAGTGCGGGCTGTACGACCTGACAGAAGAGAACCCAGCCGATCGGTACAAAACCTATGGCCTGCCAGGGGTGCTCAGTAATTTGGAGGTGGAGGTTTGGACCAAGGCTGAGTTTTTGCGATCGCTCGAAGAAACCGCAAAAGCTACAGGCCAGCCCATCCCCAAAGGTCGCTTCGAGCACTGCCTAATTTTTCTAAAGCTGCGTGCCTACCGAGAAGAGCGACTCAATTGGAAATTCAACCACGCTGAGAGCTTGGCAACGCATACCCATCAGGTCAAGGTGCTGACAGGGCTAGAAATTTGGCAGCCAGATAATCCCTGGGCCAGTGATCTGAACAACAAGCTGAAGCGGCAAGGCATTGTTAGCTATGTGGTCGCACAAACGGTGCCTGATATTCGCTATCAGCTACGACTGCCCATGCACTTTCAGATTTATCCCATCAGTGATCAAAGTAGTTACCATGATGCCGTCCCGCCCTACTCAGTGGCATTTGGGCAAAGTGCCCTATTAATAGATACATTGGGTTATCAACTAAAGCAGAGTAGGGGAGATCCTCTCATTTTCTAGAAATAGTCCCGATAGTCGGGATTCGTAACTGGCCAAGAGAAGGGCGTTAGGATGCGCGCATAGGATGTGAAATTTCAGTCCCGATAGTCGGGATTCATCATTTCCTACCATCTCTTCCAATCTAGAATATTAAAATAGCACAATTACTACAAAGGTATTCACATCCTATACGCAGGACACTATAAAAAGAAGCTGCTAAGCTCTGGATGAGAACGAATGTTCTCATGAGAAGCGTCACGCTTCCTAAAATTCACGGATAAAGAAATGATTTCTTCGTAAATGATCTTTTTGCCACATCTCAAAACGTAAATTACAGGCTTCATAGCTATCTATAGCTACAGAAAACCCATGAGCGAAGATAACTACAGCGATTTTTTATCGCAGATGTCTGATGACGAAATGCTATCAGATCGGACTATTTCAGAATCACAAAAAGAGCTGCTGACGCTGAAGCTGATGCGCTCAGCGATTCAAACGCAGCATCCTGACGATTTAGTGATGCAGGATTTTGCCGAGTATGTATTGCCTAATCTTTTGCAAAAGGCTGTAGGTGTTACGGCGAAAGGGGGAAAGTTTTTTGACCAGCTTGATCGCCAAAAAGGCAGAGAAAATGTTCGTCGTGATAATGCAGGCGATCAGTCACTGAATACTCACTTACTCAATGGATTATTTCCAGCCAACTTAGTGGAACAACGGCTAGAAAAGCTCGATACCACTATTCAACGCGTCGTTAAAGAAAGAGAGCGGCGCTTAGTCATTGCAGCTTTTATTCTGCATGATTTTGAGAAGTTTCCAGATGTGGCTTCAGATAGTCGTAAGCAGGCAATTGAAGATCATCGTCAAATTATTGATGAAAAGATACAGCAGCTAGGACTAGATCAATTTATTAATCCTGACGATCCGAAAACATATCGTGAATATATAGATGACTTGCTGTGCATGGCCTACAATGCTCAGCGCCGTTGGGATACAAACTGGAATTTTTCAGAATATGGGCTGCGACCTACGCTGAAAGATCGAATTTTACGAAATCTATCAGATCTAACCTGTTTGGCAGATTCGTTAGCCTCCATCGTCAAACACCCTCACGATGCAGAAAGCTATAAATTCAAAGAGCTGTTGCATACGCTAAGTGATGGACAACTGCGGCTAACCTATCACAGTATTGCTGAAAATCGTGGTGTGCTGACCAATGTGGTCAACAATGCAGTAATGGATGCCCACACAGCCCTAAACACAGACAGTGAGCAGTTCTATGAACCATTGCTGTATTTACCCACGGGCGTTATCTATTTGGCCTATGGCGAGCCGCCCGAGGTCGATGCGAGTAGTTTGCCTGAGCGGGTCATCAAAAAGGTCAAGCAGCTTTGCTCTCGTCAGTTGGCTTTGCGTCAACCTGGATTTGGCAGAGATGGCAAAGGTATGAAGTATGCCGACTACTACACGCTTTTTGTGATGATCAGCAGCTCATGCAAATCGCGCTAAAAGCGACCCTCAGAATATTGAGTGATACCAAAAAGTCAGTGACACCTAAGCGCAGCGTGAAGCTCAAAGAGTTCCAAGACAAAGGGGCGCTCTCGGCTGATTATGACTTCGAGCTAGGAGATGATATTCGCATCGATCAGCTTGCTGAGTTTGGCGATGTGGTATGCCGGAAAGTTTGGGGTGGAACGTGCGATCGCATTGAAACTCTCCGTAAAGAGCACACCAAAGCCCAGAAAAAAGACCACTCTCTACCAGCCTTACCCAAGGTAGAACTAGATCCTAATCAGCTAACACTCCAAATTGCAGAACATCTTGGGCTACAAACCTATCTGCCTCAAATCCGAGAGATCCAAAAAATCAACACCACGCTCAAAGAACTCAAGGTGAAAGGCAGCACAGGCGGCATTCCCTACGAGTGGTACTTTATGGCAACTAAGCTGGTGAAAGGCTCCGGACTAGCCAGTATTCGGGAAATCGCTGACCAGATTATTGACTTTATCACACAGAAAACGCAGCCCATCACCACCCAATATGACTTGCCCGACGGCTGGGACGATCTGCGCATCTGGGTCAGCCGCGTGGTGATGCTGCCAGGGCAAACGAAAAAACAAACGGTAGAACAACAGGTCGATACCTTCTTGCAAGAGCTGGCGGGCTACAAAGCGGCTAAAAAGATTGGCCGAGGAAAGCTCGCAATTTGTTCAGTCTCTCATTCTGCCTACAGCGTGAAAGAACAAATGGAATCGGAGGTGCTGTTTACGCCGCAGGTATATACCAATAAGCAAATGCTAGGTGGTTCTAATGCCAAACGAAATATTTCCAGCATTGCGGCGTTAGAAATGATGCTACGGCAGATTTTGATGAATCAAACTCAAGCCGCGGGAAAACGATTTGAAGATGGTAAATACCGCTATCTTTATTTCTATCCGACTTACTACTTCACCCCAGAGACGAGTCGGTTTTTGCAAGCTGCCTACAGCAATATTGCTCAAACTCGCTTTACGACTAGCCTCCGCAATCACTTTATTCAAGATTCAACTGCCAACTTTAAACGGAGTCAATATCAATCGGTAGATGCTTTCTTAATAGATGAAAAGCTGGCAGAGAAAACGAGTTTGCCACCGGAGCATGAAGACTATAAGCGCGATCGCACGTTCAAACTTTCCTATCCCGAAGACCAGCCGCTCACTTTCTTCTTCATGGCTCTGCCACCAGGGCGCGATCCGACAGAAACAGAATCATGGATTATGCCCACCTGGCTAGCCTTCGCTACACCCATGATTCTCGATGTAAAAACGGTCGTTTCAGAATCGCCTATCCCACCTTTTAATGACGGCGCTGAATTTGAAGAAACCGTTTTTCTTGACAGTGCCCCACAAGCCATCCGCACCCTAGTAGGCCAAGACCGATTTCGACTCGACTATATCTTGGAGGGTTGGCAAGCGCTGATGGTGCCCTTCATTCGTCGCCGCTAAACGCCCTGACTAGCGCCTACAGCATTCATTTAGATGTAAACGCCAAACAAGGTAAAAGCGGCTACGACGCCAACTGGGGCAAGCTTACCGAACTAGCCAAAGACCTAGACACCAGCCCCTTGTACATATTCGACTATCTCAATCAATGGCTCCGCAAACAAAAAAAAGACAACGTTCCTATTCGGAAAGTTCAGCTCTATGCCTATGACTTTTATCCCTGCTTTGATCCTTACCTCACCTACGATGCCACAGCGCAACAGCTCACAATACGAGATCCCAAATCACCTATGAATCATCCCCAAAAGCTCACTGAGCTATATCGCAGCTTCTACCGAGCAAACAAACGCTACAATCCCAAAGCGAATGCGGTTCTAAAACCAATTGACTTAGCCGCCGAAGTCATTCTCAAAGCCGAATCCTCCTTCTTTACCGGAGAAACTTTAGTCGCCGCAGTCGCCGCAGAAATCTTTAAGCTCATGGATCGGGTGCACGGTAAAAGAGCAGATGGTTATGCGCCTATCGCTGACCGTGAGAAAGAACGACAGGCTATTCTTCAGTTCTCAGACTACTTTGTAATAGATGTCTTTGAGAAAGCCTTTGCAGGCGATCGCGCTCGCCTAGCCGGACGACAGATCAACCTAATCCGTAATACCTGTGAGTTTTTGTACCGGCTAGAGCAAGACAAAGAAAACCAGGCTAACAAGGCAGAAAAAGATAGCGAGTTTGACGAACAAAACTAAATTTTCAACTCCATTCATCACCTCCATTCATCACCTCCATTCATCACCTCACGCTGAGGAATATTAAACATGTCATTGCTAAAATCTATCGATCAAAAATTCTTCCATACCGGAAATTCCCTACAAGCCCATGG
>JAAUPS010000240.1 GCA_012033015.1 Phormidesmis sp. RL_2_1 | reverse complement strand
CGGAATATATCGCGGATGTGTTCCATTGCCCAAACTTCGTGAGAAATTCCAGAAAGTCGATGCACTGTTTCTTTTGATGGGATTTGATGCTGACTGCGCGCAGGTTGAAAAACAAGTTTCAAAAGCAAATTTGTGGAGTATTTATCTTTTCAAAAGCCTATCTTCATTTGGGGGCCGGAGTATTGCTCTGCGGTGTACTATGCCCGAGAATTTGACTCGGCGGAGATTTGCACCTCGCCTGTGCCAGAAGATTTTTGAAAACTATTCTTAGCGTCAAAGACAATCCTGCACGGCAGCAACAGCTTGTTGAAAATGCTCATACTATGTACAATGAGCGCTTTCATCCTGATAATATCCATCAGCTATTAGTCAGTAAGCTGAAAGAGTTAGTCGCTTAAATGGAACAATCACCGGCCATGCTGCCCTTTGTCAACAAGCCTGTCAACAAGCCTGTCAACAAGCTGCTTGCGCTTCCCTATAAGGCAACTTTTCGCCCGCCGCTGGTGTATTGCCGAGAGCCCTTTTTCGGGTTCGCTGGGCTATAAATCAGCGGAATTGGCTACGTTCGGTGCGATCGCACACCACCAAAATCCGCGCCCCAATTGAAATTCGAGGTCGCCTAGATTTTTCTCATTTCATTAAGATTGGCCAGGGCTGTGTTCTCGAAAAGACGCTCTAATTTGGATTGCAGACGAGTCCGGCGCAGAACCCTATTAAACTTAGCGGAGAATGTATATTGCGGTCGCAATGTCTACATAGGAGCGTACCAACCTATCTCCATTGGGCAAAACAGCCTGATTGGAGCCTACAGCTACCTCATCAGCGGCAATCACCCGTTTAGCGATATTGCTGTTCCTATTCGGCTGCAAGGCTACGAAGGCAGCCCTATTACAATTGGCAGTGATGCTTGGCTTGGTTGCCAAGTAGTCGTTCTACCTGGCGTTACGATTGGCGATGGAGCCGTGATTGCAGCAGGTGCAGTAGTAAATAAAAATGTGCCTGCTTATGAGGTTTGGGGAGGTGTGCCTGCTAAAAAATCAGCAATCGAGGAGAAGTTTGAGTTTGAGGATTGGTTTTATTTCAACTGTTAGCGGATATCACTGGGCCGGTAGTGAAGAGCTATGGTACGCTGCTGCACTATTAGCTCTCTCAAAAAATGATAGCGTCAATATATCTGTATCTTCAGATATGAAAACATCCCTTAAGTTAAAGAAAATATCTGAGCTAGGCGCACACATTTATTGGAAAAACAGCGTTATTCACCCAAGGCTAGCGAGAATCACAGAATACTTTTCTTCAAGCTTTAAGCCATTGTATGCAAGGTCTGATGTTGTTCTGCTGTCTCTAGGGTCATTGCTAGATCCAATATACATTCCGGATTTATTAGATTCTTTGGATACAAGCGATGTTCCTGTGATTGTGCTCTGCCAGTTTAATGCTGAAAGCTTACAGTTTTCGCCAGCTAGTCGAGCAAAAATCCAGCAGTTATTTGATGCATCGGCAGGTCAGATCTTTGTTTCTAAATACAATCTACAGCTTGCACAAAGACAGCTAGCGATGAATTTCGAGAACGCTCATGTTATATGTAATCCCATTCGATATAAACAACTTGAGCCCCTACCTTGGGTACAGAAAGAGCCTGTTCAATTAGCCTGTGTAGCACGCTTTGAAACTTTGTGGAAAGGGCAAGATGTGCTGTTAGAAGTACTTGCTCAACCGCAGTGGAAAGCTCGTGATTGGCATCTAAATTTGTATGGTTCTGGCCCTGACGAAAAATATGTTCAGCAGTTAATTCGTTATTACGATTTGGCTGATCGCGTTACTTGTCGTGGCTACGTGCAGGATATTCAATCCGTTTGGGCCAATAATCATGTAATGCTATTACCAAGTAGAGGAGAAGGCGCACCCTTGGCTATTCTAGAGGCCATGATGTGCGCACGACCCACCGTGACGACGGATGTTGGTGGCAATCGGGAGATTTTAGTCGAAGGTCAGACTGGGTGGATTGCTGATGCTGCTATACCTAGCTCATTCGGTCACAGTTTAGAGCAAGCTTGGCAACATCAAAACCATTGGCCAGAAATAGGAAAAGCGGCGCACCAAGCAGCCCTTCATCTAGCGGCTGCTGATCCTGCAAAGCAAGTGCTTGAGTGCCTTCAGCACTATCAAAGTAATGCAGTAAAACCTGTATGAGTCGTTCCTTTTTCTGCTTCATCCATAGTCCTTAAGTGTGGCGGCCTTAGTTTTGATGATATTTTGCATCGTAACTTGAAACAGGGCTATCAGCGATTTCCTCATCATCTTTACGAAGGCCCTGTTCCGGCGTTTAATCTCAAGCTGTATATTGAAGAAAGCAGTAGTCGGCTTGGTATCGGTGGCCATCGGCTCAGCCTAGATCTTCCTTTTGCAGATGTCGAAGCCTGTGATTTAACCGCCATTAGCTTTGTGCGCAATCCTATAGAGCGCCTTCGCTCCGAGTTCTTTTATCTTAAGCAACTCCCTGGAAATGTTGGCCAAAATCCACTAATTCGGCAGTTTACTTACCCAGATTATTTACAGCACCTTTTGCAAAATCCGTCAGACTTAGCCCCTTTGGCCCAGTACCAAACTAAGCATCTCTTTGGCAAATTACCTCACTCCCACGATACGCTGCACAAGCTCGTAGCAAGTCAAAAGTACTTTTATTTCCGCTAGAGCGTTTTGATCATGCCTGTCTTTATTT
Organism: Phormidesmis sp. RL_2_1; assembly: GCA_012033015.1. Taxonomy (GTDB): domain Bacteria; phylum Cyanobacteriota; class Cyanobacteriia; order Phormidesmidales; family Phormidesmidaceae; genus Phormidesmis. The sequence continues at coordinate 5,087 of JAAUPS010000240.1, read as the reverse complement.
AGAAAAAACCTTTGGAAATTACTTTGCAGATGCCTCTTTTGTGAAACAAAATGTTAATCCGAAACAGCCTTCTCAGGCGTCAGTATCTTTAGAGTTAGCCGTATCTGAGCAGCTTACAGTAGATAATCATTTGGTGGCGATCGCCCATCAACAAACAGATCGTTTAATCAGTGGAGCCTTTTCGGCTAACGAATTGAGCCAAGCCCAACAGCAGTTTGACCGCCGCTGCCGTTATCGACGGCTGCTATATGACCCCATACAAAAACTCACTCGCAAGCTCTATCACAAAACAGCTTTATGGTAAAAGTCTCTGTGATTATCCCCAATTACAATCGAGCGGCCATTGTCGGTGACACAGTTGAAAATATGCTGCGCCAAAGCCTAGCGCCCCATGAAGTGATCGTCGTAGATGATGGTTCAACAGATGACTCAGTTGCTGTTTTGCGGTGCTTTGGCGATCGCATCATCCTTCTACAACAGCCAAACCAAGGCCCTGGGGCGGCCCGCAACGCTGGCCTTAACCTAGCTACAGGGGAATTTATCCAGTTTATGGACAGCGACGATTTGTCATCGCTGAATAAGCTCGAAGTGCAAGCGCAAACCTTGATTAAACATAGCGCTGATATGGTCTACGGCCCTTGGCTCAAAGCCTGGATGGACAATCGCTGCATCCGGCTTGAAAATGTGGTGTTGCAGCAGCGCCCGTTGCCTGCGAGTCGGCATCCGCTGCACTGGTTTTTAACCCGTTGGTCAATGGTATTTCAGCAGTGCCTGATTCGCCGCACAGCCCTTATCCGAGTCGGCGGTTACCGCAAGGATATGCGACTTTATGAAGACGGCGATCTATTTGTTAGGCTTTTGCTATCAGGCGCGACGCTGGTTCATGAAGCTGAATCGCTCACCTTTTATCGCCTCGAAAATTACGGGAAGCTGACCGCCTGCGGAAGAAAAAACAACGGCGCACAGAGCGATCTGCAGGCCAAAGATACTGCTCGCTTTTATAGCTCGGTGATTCAACAACTGCAGGCACACCCTCAGTTTGAAGCTATTCTCAGTGATATAGACTTTCGCAGCCGTGTTTGGCAAAGCTGGCATAGGGCCGGTTCTGTTACCTCTTTAGCCGTAGATGGCACGAGTGAGATCAAAAGGCTTGAAGCCTACGGCAACGAAAATAAGCTGCGGTTATGGGCATGGTTACAGCAAAAGCAAAAGGGGCTGCAGCAGCGCCTCCAGGGGCATCGTTGGCCAAGATGTTATCAATCAGGAAAATTGAGCGATCGCCAACAGCACCTCATTCAGGCCATGGGTCTGAGCTGTTGAGATCATCTGCCCATTTTGATAGCCCTTGGATAAACTCACCCTATGCCCCAAACCTTACTCATTGTTGAAGAATCTCTGCGAGATTTGAAAGCCCATTGGTTTGCATATATCAAAACGATTACTCAAGCAGCCCAGCTTCAGGGCGATCAGGTCGATGTCGCCTGTCATTGCAAGGCCGTTCCAGAGATTCGACATCAGTTCAACAGCTTTCCGGTGTTCCGCTATGCCCGCTATTTGGATAATGCAACCAAAAGCTCGGCCACAAGTTCGATCTTAAAAAAATGGGGCGATCGCTACTATGGCTTTATATTACATAGCTGGCGGTGCATCCAAGCCCTTTGGCCCTTACTTGCCCAACAACCCCGCTACGACCAAGCCTTGGCACCGACTGTTTTAGTCCATCATCTCTTGGCATGGTGGGCGATCATGTCACTTCATCCCCATCGTCCTCGGCGGCTTACTTTATTTTTTGTCACCAACCCTGGCATTTGGAATGCCACCGAGCAGCAGGGCATTTTACCCGCCTCTCTCAATACAAAATTACAAGGCTGGCTGCTCCGGCGATTTAAGCGTTTAGTGGCGCAAAACAAAGTCAGGTTGGCCGTAGAGACCCAGGGTGCGCAAAAAGAATTTGAAGCATTGAGCCAGCTTCCTGTTGTGCTCATGACTCACCCGGTACCTGCCTTGCCGATAAATGCTGCTGCCAATCATTTACAAGCGCCCCTAACCTTTGCCTGCTACGGATTTGCACGCTATGAAAAGGGCTCAGATATTTTAAAAGCTGCGATTGAAAGGCTGCTCGAAAAGCACCCTAGCTTTACGGGCCAATTTCGCATTCAGTGGCTAGAGTCATTTGCTTTACCTGATGGGATGCGGTGCAGCCCAGAAAGCTTACAGCGCTACCCCCAAGTGAATGTCATCGACTATCCCTTAGATAGTGAAAGCTATCAAAAACAACTGCAAAGCGTCGATTGTATGATCCTGCCTTATCGTAATTCATCTTATTATGCGAGAGTTTCGCGGATTGCGATTGAATCAGCCTACCTTGGCATCCCAATGATTTACACTCGTGGAGGGTGGCTAGAAGACACGGTTTCAGCCTTTGGTGCAGGTATTGCCATTCCAGACGAATCGCCAGATCAATCGCCAGATCAATCGCCAGATCAATCGCCAGATGACTGGGTTGATAAGTTAGTGCAAGCCATTGAGAAAATGGCTGTGGAATACCCTCACTATCGCCATCAAGCACTGAAAAATATGGACAGAGCAAAGCATTACTTTTCTGCCGACTATTTTTATCAACAAATGTTCAATTAACAACAGCGAACAGCTTGTTTGTTATTCGTACGATGATGAAACTACTTTACTACTCACCCGCTAGCTATGGCGGGCTAGCAGACTATGCCCATGAGCAGGCAAATGCCTTAGATAGCTTAGGCATTGAGGTGATACTTTTGTGTACGCCTAATTATCTCAACTGTCGCAGCCCCAAATACAAATGTGTCCCGATTTTACGAGAAGTTTCGTCAGAGGTGGCGGCCTCTAAGCTGGTGGTGCTCAATAAAGTGCTCAAGGCGATATATTTTATTCGCAACACTTTGTACAACATTTCAATGCTGGTGAGCTTTATTCACAAGGCTCACATTCAGGATGTGCTATTTGGTTCCTATGCAGAATATTTTGCGCCACTTTGGGCCGGATCACTCAAAAAGCTAGCCAAATCGGGTGTTACCTTTGGTGCGGTGGTGCATGATCCGGTACGTGACTTTGTTTTAGGGCCGCTTTGGTGGCATCGTCTGTCGATTGCGGCAGGGTATTCTTTTTTACAGTTGGCCTTTGTGCATGAAGCGATTCAGCTAGATACGGTCAAGCCTATGCCCGATTTAAAAGTAACGGTCATTCCTCACGGGCCTTATGCTCAAGCAGCTCCAACCGAATCAGTTGCTGAAACGAGAGCGCGATTGCGCCTGCCAATAGAAGCAAAGGTAATGCTGGCCTTTGGCCATATTCGAGCTAACAAAAATTTGGATTTAGTGATTCGGGCGATGGTTCAGGTACCTGATGTCCATTTGGTGATTGCAGGTAAAGAGCTACAGACTGAGCAAAATCTAGTCGCCCGCTATCAACAATTGGCTGAATCACTCGGTGTGGGCGATCGCTGTCGCTGGGAAATTGGGTTTGTAGATGAGCCCACAGTGGCCAACTTGTTCAATATGGCAGATTTAATTTTGTTAACCTATAGTCGATCCTTTTATTCGGCAAGTGGTGTGCTCAATATGGCGGCAGGTTATCAAAGAGCCTGTCTTGTATCGGCTGGAACAAGTGCGTTAAAATCTATAGCGCAGCAGTACCAACTAGGGCTTTGGGTAGAGCCGGATGATGTAGATGCGATCATTCAAGGAATAAAACAGTGGAAACAAGAGCCTTTAAAGCTAAATTGGCCTAAATTTATCGAGGAGAATTCTTGGCACAACAATGCCCAACTCGTCGTTAAAACATTTAAGTCACAAGGCTTAAATAGCTACCCTCACCTGTTATGAATCACTCTACCGTTAAATAACCGTCACACAACATGCCCGATAATATATCTAGCCATATGGCCGATAGTACGAAAATACTTTTCTTGCATATTCCAAAAACAGCAGGCACCACTTTTTACGACTGCCTCAAGCAAGTCTATGGCAAGCGCAGTATCGTACCATTCACGGTATTCCTGAAAATACGATTGAGAATTTTCGCACCCATATTTACAATCCTCGGATGTCTGATATCGCCTGTATTAAAGGGCATATGTACTTTGGGTTACATCAATATCTCAATGAACCTTCGCGCTACATCACCTTTATTCGAAATCCCGTCAAGCGGGTGATTTCTCTGTACAGATATCTCAGGCAAAGTACACATCATAAGCAACATACCCTTGCTGCGAATAAGTCCTTAGCCGAGTTTGTCGTCGATTGCTCTTTGCATAATAACGGCCAGACTCGTTTTTTGGCAGGAGGAAAACTGTTAGATTCACCAGAATTACTATTGGCTAGGGCTCAAGAAAATTTGCATAATCATTTCACTGTTGTTGGTTTAACAGAGCGCTTTGATGAGAGCTTAGTGTTATTCAAACAGCATTTAAACTGGGCAAATTTTCCAACCTATACCCAGGAGAATGTTTCTGACAAAGGAAAAAGTAATATGGTTGATGGTAAAACCTTGGCACTCATTGAGAAATATAATGCAGCCGATATTTTACTGTATCAGTATGCAGAAACTCTTTTTGAGCAGCAGATTCAGCAGTTTTGCGGGTGACTTTTGCAAATGAGTTAGTAAGCTTTTCGTCAATAGCAAATAATTTCTGCGCGGTTCAATCACTTCTATTCCACATCGCGCTCAATCTATTTAGGCGTCAAAAATAAAATAGCAGCGCTCTATAAGGCTTGACCGACCTGCCTTTAACCTTGAGCTTCTTCTGTTTTTTCTGTTTTGTTCATAGTGATGAAAATAGATAAATAAATGCGCCTGCTTTCCACAAAAATGACTTCATTAATACGACCTTCTTTGCCACCGCTTGTATTGCTGGGCCACGATCGCTCCGGCAGCAGTTGGATAGGAGGCATTATCGGCGCAGCGCCCAATGTTGCCTATTGCTATGAGCCACTCAATCCGGGAACTGGCTTCAATGGAGAGTAATATAGAACGGTGTTTTTCGTTTATTGGCTTGACTGAATATTTCGATCATTCCTTGCTCATACTCAGCCAAATGATGGGATGGCAAA
>JAAUPS010000239.1 GCA_012033015.1 Phormidesmis sp. RL_2_1 | reverse complement strand
TATGCATCTTAGCCAGTTTTTACCGGAAGATGGCCAAGAATGGTTGGCTGGCTACAGTGGTTTTGAGGTACCCGGCAGCCCCAAGCAAAATAACATGTGGACTGTATTGACGGTTACGCCCATCAATCACGCCCTCTATGGCCTCAACGAGATTCGCAATGTACTCTTTGTGCTCACCATCGGATTACTCGTTGCCAGTACACTCCTAGCCCTCTACGTCGCTCGCAGCCTTTCCTTACCGGTAGAGCGGTTGATTCGCTACACCCAAGACGTAGACGATCTTTCTCAACTCAAAGCAGCCCCCCATACGTCTCACATTTGGGAACTGGACTATTTGGGGACTGTGATTGAGCGAATGCTGAGGCGGCTGGGCGAAAACTCCGCCGAGCTGCGCCATGCTTGGCAAGATGCCCAAATGGCAAATCAGCTTAAAAATGAGTTTTTGGCCAATACCTCCCACGAACTCAGAACCCCACTCAACGGCATTATTGGCTCCCTTCGCCTAATTCAAGATGGCTTTTGCGATGATCGGGACGAAGAGCTGGAGTTTTTGCAGCAGGCGGATAAAGCAGCCTATCATCTGCTGTCGGTGATTGAAGATATTTTGAATATCGCCAAAATTGAAGCAGGCACCTTAGATGTCAAAATCGACCCGATTGATTTGCGCTACGTACTAAGAGATGTATTGGATATGCAGACGCTGCAAATCAAGCAAAAAGGGCTGCAGCTCATCCGCCCGGAACTTTCAGAACCGATGATGATTCCGGTCGATCATTCTCGATTCAAGCAGGTACTGCTCAATGTCTTGAGCAACGCTATAAAATTTACCGATGAAGGTGCCATCACCATCAGCGTCACCACTGACGAATCCACCGAGCATAGCCTCAGCCCTGAGGGTATGGCCGCTGGCGTTAATGCCAATGGCAATTCATATGGCAATTCACGTGGCGATTCACGTGGCGATTCACATATTGATCAGGCCAGTCACCACACTACTGAAATCTTCATGCCGCCCGGCCCATGGGTGAAAATTACCATCAAAGACTCTGGCATTGGCATTGATCCTAAGCACCTATCCAAACTCTTCAAACCCTTTGTGATGGTAGATGGTTCTCGTACTCGGCGCTATGAGGGCACTGGCTTAGGCTTGGCCATTTCACAAAATTTCATGCGCCTGATGCAGGGCGATATTAGCATTTGTAGCGAAGGGGCTGGTCGAGGGGTAACGGTCACTATCGTGGCCCCTCGACTAGTCAAAGAATCAGTGGCGCGAACTGAAGATCAAGCTGTTTATCCTGCAAGTGCGATTGATTTGCCCGAGCAAAGTGATTTGGGGCGTCATGGCAATCCGACTTATCCTAGTCCAACTTCTGCCATATCTTCGAGAAAACTCTGATTCGCGCTCAGTCATGAGACGCCGTCACGCCGTGACGCTATGACGAAGATAAAACGGCTGCGATAGCTTGGCATTGGGCCATGTAATCGCTATCGGCGATCGCAGCCGTACTTCCTTTTTCGCTTGGATCTATCGCCATCACTGGCGTCAGCGTGATCCAAGAGCGGCAGCCGCCGTACACACTCTGCCAGGGCAAGGTTATCGGCTCAATGAGCCGATAGGTTCGCAGCAGCAACACATACAGCGGTTGCTTGGGTTTCCAGTTGAGGCGCATCTGGGCAAGCTGCGGCTGCCAAATATGAAAGGCCGAGAGGGCGGCCACCCGATCGGCATCGTCTGTCAAAAAAATATGGGTAATATCTGCCCAGGCTTTGAAGGTCATCAATTGCGGATGCCACCCCGATGCGACAGGGGTTACCGCAGATCGATAGGCGGGCTTGAGCAGTTCAGGCTTTTGATGCTCAAAGGTTGGCAGTAGCAAAACCCGTTGAGCTTGAGCGGAGAACTGACCTTGGGCTTCTTTGATGCCGCCCTTGCGCAAGAGCATGATCGTTTCGCCTTGGGCTAAGGCATCGACTGCCACTGCCCATTCTTTTAATGCGGTTGTGATGACCATGTGGTGATATGTGGTGATATGTGGTGATGACCTACTCGTGTGATGCCCAAACCTGATATGTAGCGGTACCCGAATGCATCCGGCACAGGCTATAAAGCATCATCCAGATTGTCAGCCCAAGCGTTGATGTTCAAGCTCGTCGCCGACGATCGACTTCATGCTCTCTAGCGCCCCCGGAATGCTGCGCGGATCGAGAAACATCACTTTACTGCTGTCGCTTTCACCGATTTGGCGACCCATGGCTAGGTATTCTTGGGCCAAAAGGAACTGCAAAGCTTCGCGGGCATGGGGGTCATTTTTGATTTTTTTGGCCAGCACTTCTACAGCTTCGGCAGTGGCTTGGGCCTTGAGCACCTGCTCCTGGCGCTGAGCTTGGGCACGCAAGACAATCGTCTTTTGCTCGGCTTGGGCATCAAGGATGGCGGCCTTTTGGCGAGCTTCTGCATCGAGCACCGCTGACTCAGCTCGACCTCGGGCGGAGTTAATCGCGGCATCCCGTTCGCCCTCTGAGGTCAGGACATCGGCTCGTTTTTGCCGCTCAGCAGTCATTTGCAGTTCCATAGAGTCCTGCACGGCCTTTGAAGGGGCAATGTCGCGCAGCTCGACCCGAGTAACTTTGACGCCCCAAGGATCGGTAGAAATATCTAACTCACGGAGAAGCAGCTCATTGATATCAGCGCGGGCGGTGAAGGTTTCATCGAGTTCGAGCTGACCCATTTCAGAGCGAATTTGGGTGAGCACAAGGTGTACCATGGCTGCCTGCAAATTTTCGACCTTGTAATAGGCTTTTTCTAAATCGACAATGCGCCAGTACACTACCGCATCGACACTGATGGAGACGTTATCGCGAGTAATACACTGCTGCGGAGGAACATCGAGTACCCGTTCTCGTACGGTTTGCTTGTACACCACTTGATCGACAAAGGGCACGGTGAAGTTGAGACCGGGCTTGAGCTTTTTGCCGTTGTAGCGGCCTAGGGTTTCAACTAGAGACTCATCGCCTTGGTTGACGATCCGCACAGATTTTGATGCAATGCCACCGCCCAGCGCTAATACGATTAACCATATAAAAGGATTCATCAGAATGCAGAACTCCTAGGATTTGAGGATTTAAGGATATTTGTAGATATGTGAGGATATTTGTGGATATTTGTGGATATTTGTGGATATTTGTGGATATGTGAGGATATTTGCATTGAAAGAAATTGGGAGCAACCCGTATGTGAGTCGATATTCGAGTGAGCAAATGATTATGAGCTAGCAGATACCGTCAACGCCAATATCCTCACGGCGACAGCGGCAGCTAGGGCGAGCTATTGAAAGCTACTGAGCGGAATCACGATAAGGGTATTGCCCTTACGAGAGACAACGAACACCTCTTGGTTAGGCTCAATCGATACCTTGTCATCTTCGCAGCGGGCCTGCCAGGAGTTGCCTTCGTATATCACTCTGCCCGGTTGTCCGGGGGGGATCAAGGTGGTGGTTCTCGCTTCGGTGGCTTCTCGTAGGGCGGGGGATGTACGGTTGGGAATAAATCGCTTCAAAGCCCAAAAGACAACGCCTGAGAGCAGCATCCATAGGGCAATTTGATAGTTTGGATTAGGCACTACAAAGGTGAGTAGTGCCACCATAAAAGCGCTGAAGCCCAAGGCTGACTCAATAAAAGCCGTTGGTAGCAACAGCTCCATGAGGCAGAGCACTACACCGATAATGATCCAGATCAAAGCCGCATTCATAAGTTATCAATATCGCTTACAGTCATCTCCCTATAGACTAGTGCAGCGATCGCCTAACTGTAGACGCTGTGGAAATGGAACTTTACCCCATTTCTCATTGGCATCTTTATTATTTATTTTTATGAGGCTAGTGGGCTCGGGTGATCAACCCAATCTAGCCTTGGGTTCGCCCCTCTGACCTTGGGTTCACCCGAATCAAATTTGGCTCCTTACCACAGGCTTTGCACTTTATTGGGCTGAAACTCATCAAATTTATTTGCACTAAATCCCTTTTCCCTTACCATTGACCTAACTTGATGGCAATTGCCTCTTTGAAGTAATCGATTATATGAACGGCGAAGCTAGTAAATATCCCTTCGGACAGTATGTTTGGGCCTTGGGGCAGGGAACGCACAAAATTCCTATTGGCGATCGCGTAGATGGTCGCTATCAGGTCATTGCGCCCTCTATCTGGCTAGATATCCAGCCCGATCAGCCGCCCAAAGTACCTGAGCCGGTGCCAAGCTTTGCGTTGCCCTATCTCAAAGCCTATCCTTACCAGCTCAATTTACCGGGAGTATACGGCATTTGCCATCAGGCTTCAGGTGAGGCCGTGCTGCTGCTCAGCAATGTGCCGGTCAATCGCCAAGGTCAATTAATGCCAGCGATTACCAAGGCTTGGCCGACGGCTTCGGCATTTCACCAAGCCTATTGGCTATGGCAAATGATCAGCCTATGGGAACCGCTGAAAAATTTTGGCGCGGCAGCTAGCCTGCTGAAAAAAAGCAATATCCGTGTTGAGGCTTGGCGGGTTCGGTTAATTGGTCTTTCGACGAATCCGATCAACCCCGCGATAGACGATCTGGCTGCGGCTTGGGAGAGCACTTATTTACCAGAGGCCCAGCCAGATATCGCCAAACTGCTGCAAAATGTCTGTCAGGCCATGCGATCGCCTGCACCTGATTGGGCCGCGATTAAAGCACAGGTCAATCAACAGCTTTTAAAAGAAGCAGCAGGCTCACCTATGGCTTTTCAAGTCGCAGGTGCCACCAGTACAGGCCCCACCAAAGCACGCAACGAGGATGCTTGCTATCCTAGCCACACCGAGCTCAATCGCACCAATACCTCAGACTTGCCGTTGCTGCCTCGCTTGGCCATTGTTTGTGATGGCGTCGGCGGCCATGAAGGGGGCGAAGTCGCTAGCCAAAAGGTCGTGCGATCGCTCCAGCTCCAGCTTCGCGGGCTATTGGCCCAAGCCATGGAGGAAAACAAAGCCATTCCGCCACAGGTCGTCATTGACCAGATCGAAGCCGCCATTCGCGTTGCCAATAATTTGATTGCCCAGCAAAACGATCAGCAGGGCCGCGCCGACCGTCAGCGCATGGGGACGACACTGGTGATGGCGCTGGTGCTGCCTCAGCGAGTAGAGACTGTCAACGGCCCTGCCGAAGTTAATGAGCTGTACCTCACCCATATCGGTGATAGCCGCGCCTATTGGATTACCCCCGAGCACTGCCAGCTTTTAACTGTAGATGACGATATTGCAGGGCGAGAAGTCAGCGCCGGCAAGAGCTTTTATGCCACCGCTTGGCAACACCCAGAGGCCAGCTCGCTCACCCAAGCCGTAGGCGTGCGCGAGTACGAGCAGCTCCGACCCCATACCCAGCGCTTTTTGTTTGATACCACTGGTGTCCTGCTGCTGTGCTCCGACGGCCTCAGCGACAACCGTCAAGTCGAGGCATCATGGGCCAACTACATTGGCTTGATCGTCAAAAAAGTAGTGCCGTTAGAGGCGGCTGTGGACTCTTGGGTAGAGTTAGCCAATCAAAAGAACGGCCATGACAATGTGGCCGTCGTTTTGATGAGCGTGGATATGCTCGATGACGGCGACGCTGGCGGCATCATGGCAGAGACAACAGCAAGCGCAGAACGGGTGGCAACCACAACAGGCAGTTCCTCCTATGCCCAGACGAATGCCCAATCTCCTCATATCCGACCCAGCAACAGCGCTGCAGCCGCTTTGCCACCGCAGCCTCCGAGCCAAATGACGGCAGCATCTAGGGCGCTGCTGTATGGCGAAGATGACGAGGACGATGCCCCTCTCAGCGAAGCCGATAAAGTCGATGTCCCCACAGGCAGCGGCACGCGTCCCCAGGCCAAAAGCTGGTCACGCTTTTGCTCGCCCTGATTATTTTAGCGTCGTTGGTGCTGTTGGCTGGCTGCTATGGCGCACCATTGAAAATTCTGAAACCCCAGATCAGCCGCTGCCATCCCCCACTCAAGAGAACGTTTTATAGGCTATTTATGGGCTATTTATGGGCTATTGCCATGTCCTTGGTAGAGATGCTCGTAGGTAGAGATGCTCGTGGCGTTCCATTGCTGTGAGAGAATAGGTTGAAGTTCTGCATAGATTTTGCCTAGGGTGAAGGTGACTCAAACACTCGATTCTAGGTAAATTCGATGCATAGCGTTCCACACATAGCGCTATACCTGATCAACGGTTTCACCTATTGATCAGGTATAGCGCTATGTGGCCAGCAATCGCCAAATGTATCTGACGATTGCTCTATGATCTCTGTTCAGTTTTTTAGTTTTCTCCTATGAAAGTTGGCGATCGCGTTCGTGTCAAAACGCCCCTGACACTGTTCAACCACCCTCAGCACCGCAACCAGCCCCACAACGTCGAGGGTATGGAGGGCACTATCACCGCTATTTTAATAGATTGGGAGGGTAGACCCATTAGTCCCAACTATAAAATTGTCACGGCCTTTGAGGTAGAAGGTGCCAAGCGTCCTTTTAAGGCCCATTTGCATGAAGACGAACTAGAAGTGATCGGCTAGCTGCTCTGCTGCGTAGGACGCAACAGGATATCGTTGACTTCAACGTGGCTAGGCTGACTGAGCGCGTAAGCCACCGCATTCGCAATATCGCTCGCCTGCAGTACCGGAAACTGGCTGTAGGTGGTTTTCGCCTGCTCGACGCTTTGGTGATACTTTTGCGCAAATTCGGTTTCGACGATGCCGGGACTAATCGCCGTAATGCGGATGTTGCTATTGGCGGCGCGCAGTTCGCGTCGGAGGGTTTCACTGAGCGATCGCACAGCAAATTTGGTCGCCGAATAAATGCCTGCGATCGCCGGTACCCGGTGCCCTGACATGGAGCTAATGTGCACAATTTGTCCGGCCTTTACAGTAGCTTCAGTAGCTGCTCCCACTTCGCTTGTAGGCAAACCTACAGTCTCAGTCTCAGTCTCATTCATCAGGCTAATCGCCTCGCGAGTGCAAATGCACAGCGCCAACACATTCACATCTAGCATTTCTCGCCAAGCGTCTGTTTTACCGGTCATCATCGGCTCATTATGGCCAAGCCCAGCATTGTTTACCAAAACATTTAAGCGGCCCCAATGGTTTTTTACGGCTGCAAAAAAGCTGAGAATCTGTGCCTCATCCCGCAAATCCACAGTTTGTGCTAAGACTGTAACGCCTTGTTGGCGAAGGCTCTGAGCCACTTCCATCAGCCGTTGCTGACGGCGAGCGCAAATCGCCAAATCATAGCCGTCCGCCGCTAGACGCTGAGCGATCGCCAGACCAATCCCGCTAGAGGCCCCAGTCACCATAGCCACAGATCTTTGGGGTCTATCGGCAGACAGATTTTGTAGGGGAATGTGAGGAGGCGTTGTCATCGAAATACCAGGGTAATGCTAAATTAATATGAGAGGATTATTACAACCTTTTAAGCAATACTACTTTTTTGGAGAGGGCTCAAATATGGATATTCGCATTGTGCTTGTTCTGTCACCTTTGCTAATCGCGGCTGGCTGGGCTGGATTCAATATTTTTAGAGCAGCCCTAGGTCAAGTCCAAGATTTATTAAATAAGAACAACGCTGCGTAAACACCGCAGTTGAGTTCGACTGATAAAGGGCTGCTTCACTTGTGATGTGGCCTTTTTCTGGTGAGCAGATTTTCTGTTGAGCAGATATTGTGTGAGGTAGTCGCTCTGGATGCTTGCTCTGGATGCTTGCTCTGGGCGATTTCTCTGGGGCGCTTTGCTCTGGGCGCTTGCTCTGGGATTTCTCTGGGCGCTTTCG
>JAAUPS010000045.1 GCA_012033015.1 Phormidesmis sp. RL_2_1 | reverse complement strand
TAGCCCATCCACACATGTGAACCGAACTGATCATCTGGATGTACCAATCTCATCTGACGGCTAACGAAGTGTGTCGTCTCGATCCTCATCTGTGGCGGCGGCGGTGGTGGTGGTGGTGGCGGCGGTGGTGATGGTAACTGAGTCAGGATACTGATATTGCCTTCGATCAAATTACCCAAAACGTTTAAATCGCTCAGGCGAGTGATCATATCAGTAATTTCACCTAATGTTCCGTTGACGGTGTTGTTGCCGATAGAGAAGGGAACTTCGCCATTGCCGCCATGTCGAATAGTGATATTGCCACCAGGACTCGTGACGATATTGTCAGCACGAACGGTTGCTGGGGTGGTGATGGTGATGTCACCCCCCGATGCTGTCAGATCGCCAGTGGTAATCTCACCATTGGCACTAAGCGTGATGCTGGCATTGTTTTTGCCTGTGATGTCGTGGCCTTGGGTATTGATGGTGGAGCGCGATCGCATCGTGATCGGCACCCTAAATTCAAGGAGGTTGTTCAGTGTAATGGGGCCAGCATTTTCATCACCAATTTCAATGCCGCTAAACCCCTCTTGGATAACAGCATCAAATTCACGGTTCGTTATGTTTAGGTAATTGGGTTTTCCTGCATCAGTGCCGCCTAACTCAATGGCAATACCCGCGTTTGCAGTCTGGATGCTGAGATTCCCTGAGCCCCGGAGGCTACCGTCTGGCAGGTTAATATCGTCACCGATGAGGGTCAAATCGCCGGTACCCCCTAAAATTGAGCCTGTAATTTTAGCTTTGGAGTTATCAAAATTGAACAGGTCGGTGCCGGTATTGCCGACTAAATTACCAATCCCAGAAAATCCTAATTGACTGTAGTTTGCAATCTCACCGATATTTCGCCCTGTAATATTCCAAGTCGTATTTACGCTAGGACTTAATAATGTAGCGTTGGCCCCACCGCGTAAAATGATTTGGGGATTACCCGCGCTACTCAGGCTATTGGCTAAGTTTGGATCAAGTGTGATTTTCCCTGTACCGTTGGTGCGCCCCAAATTGAGCTGATTGCTATTGACTGCAGCGATCGCAGAAGCGTCGGCATACCAAGTGTTATTTGCACTTACATTCGGGCCAAGATGGAGGTTTAGCCCGGAAGATACGGGTTCGAGCGTGACTGTATCGGCCATCAAGGAACCATTACCCCCGGCAAAATCGAAGGCGTTGCTCGTCAAGGTAATGTTGCCTGTAGCCCCTGTATCAATGCGGCCTAGTCGGATACCCTGATCGCTACTGCCAGAATAAATTTCAACCGTTCCTCCCGGCGCTCGAATCATCCCGTCTGACGGCATGATAAAACGACCCCCGTCAGTATTATTGGCATCGGCTTTAAAGACGACGCGGCTGTTCGGCGCGAGAATAAGTTCATCATCGAAAACAATGATGTCGTGGCGAGCAAACAACGTAATGTTAGTAAACGTTGCCAGCGTATCTTCGTATAGTACAAAAATACCTGTGCCTTGATTTTCGCTAATGTTTGGCAGGGTAGCGCCGGGATGAAAGTCGATGCCGGAACCGTTGAAGATCCAGATAAAATCCGGATCAAACAAAAGTTCTCCCGGTGTTCCTTGAGGGGCTTCTAGCGCAACCGTGCCGCTGTAGCTCAGATTATATTTTCCAGAAATTTCAGCAAAACCACCGTTCCCAAACAGGGGCCCTCCTTGGGCGCTAAGGTGACCATCAAACTGAGTGTCTTCATCTGACCAAATGTATATTTGACCACCGTTGCCACTAGATAGGGCATCGGCTGTGAGGATCGAGAGGGCATCAATATGGGTTTGGCGAGCAGTTGGCGCTCGTTCACTTCCTTGATAATCACCACCGAGACGCAGCGTCCCACCGCCATTTTGTCCGGAGACGGTCAATGTGCTTTTGAGCAAGTCTACTTGACTTCCGAAAAGATTAATTTCACCGCCGATACCGTCACTGCTAGCAGCAGAGAGCCTTCCTGAATCGATCAAAATAGCTCCAGCATTCGAAGCGATAGGCTGGTTGGCATTTATGAGGCTGACAGTACCGTCATCATGGCTCACCAAAGTGTCGGCATAATTGTCGCTGCCACCTGTAAGCAGTTCACCTAGGGTCAGCGGGGTCAACAATGATGCAGGATTGGCATTGACAGCAGAAATTTCGAAAGATAGGAGCTGATTGCTTTGGCCAATGCGAATAAGCTTTCCAGCTTCTACGGCTGCAAGAGTAATATTACCGCTAGGCGCTGTCACACTGCCTGTGTTGACGATGCTACCGCCCATCATGGAAATGCTGCGGGCAGGGCCAACGGCCAAATGACCTAAGTTGACGACACTGCCAGCCGTCGTAAAGTCAAAGGCTGTCGGATTGCCAGTCAGGGCGCTGTAGTCAAGCGGTGCTTGGGCCCCGAGTAGGTTGAGCCACTGATCGTCAAAGCCGATGGCCGTAGCGGTTGTTGCTGTGAAGTTGCCTGGCAGATTGAGCTGAGCGTTGGGGCCAAACAAAATGCCAGCGGGATTGATTAGATAAAGATTGGCCTCGCTACCCAGTACTTGCAAGAGGCCATCAATGCGAGAAGCACCGCCGTTGATATGGCTGAGGACGTTTTGAACCTCGGGCAGCGTGATAAAGCTGGCAATCTGCCCTGCGGTTAAGTTGAACTGCTCGAAGCTGTGAAAAAGGTTAGCACCGTCGCTGGAGCGCTGACCGCCGCTGATGTTGAACTGTTTGTAGGGGGGCGCATGGGTAGGGGCAGCCGCTGGGGTTGTGCTAATTTCAGTCGCGCTGCCACCTGCTGTAGGAATGACTTGGGCGATCGCCGACTAGAAGACACTTCTCCAGAAGAGGCCATAGCGCTGAGCAGTAAAGTCAGTATGAGCGTACGACTTTTTACATAGGCACGTATAGTAGAGTGAGCTAACCTTCTATAAAAGTTGCGCATGGTGGCTGGATAACGGGTTAACATCAAACGATCGAGCCGGACGATTGGACTCAGTTTTCCCAAAATTGCCTTGCGCATAAGGCATGGTAGTCCTTTGAAAATAATGTCACAGCCTTACTCAGCAGATGCGCGTCAATATGCGACGGCAACAGAGCGTAATCGTCAGCCTATTTTGACAGTGCTGCAGCAGGTGCTGCCCAGTATGGGCACTGTGTTAGAAATTTCGAGTGGGACAGGGGAGCACATTACGTACTTCGCACCCCGTATGAGCCATTTACAGTGGATTCCGAGTGAGCCACAAGCCGAGGCGAGGCAAAGTATTCAAGCTTGGGGTGAGGCGTTGCCTTCAGCAAATTTGTGGATGCCGCCGTTGGCGTTGGATGTGAGTGTGTTGCCTTGGCCGGTAGAGCGGCCAGTCGCAACCGATGCGCTTGAGCAACGACTTCGCTCTGAGCCGATTACAGCGATTGTCAATATCAATATGATTCACATTTGTGCATGGAAGATGTGCGCCCATTTGATGGCTGGCGCTGGGCGGATCTTGCCTAGAGAAGGTGTGCTGTATTTATACGGGCCTTTTCGGCGCGCTGGTGAGCCTATGGCTGCCAGCAATGAAGCATTTGATCAGATGCTGCGCGATCGCGATCCCAATTGGGGCATTCGAGATTTAGCTAAGGTTACGGCCCTCGCTAACCAGCACGGTTTGCGACTTGAGCAAGTGATTGAGATGCCTGCTAATAATTTATCGGTTGTTTTTCGACGCCAAGGCTAAAGCTCATTAAGGCTAAGGCTCATTAAGGCTAAAGCTCATTAAGGCTAAGGCTCTGATGAAGGCTAAAACTACAGTTTCACAGCAGTGCCAGTGGCGGTGATGAGCATCAACACACCGTGTTCGTCAATATTAATGGTGTCTGTTTTCATTTGAATGCCGACGACAGCATCTGCGCCTAGCCGCTGGGCTCTAGCCTGCAGCTCTTGAAGCGCGTCTTGCTGGCCTTTTTCAAAAACGCGTTCGTAGGCCCCTGTGCGCCCGCCTAAAACATCTCGGATGCCAGCGAAGAAATCCCGCAGGGCATTGCTACCATAAACCACTTCGGCAGTGACAATTCCCAGATAGTTTTGAATATTCTCTCCTTGAATAGAATCAGTTGTTGATAGAATCATGAGTCCAACCGGGCACCGTTAACGTTTGTTTAGCTTAATCTTTGGGGTCTATTTTTTGACCTGCTATTAATTTTTGCTCATTTTCGCTTGTTTAGGAGATTAACTGGTGGGTTATCCATATAAGTTCGCATTGATGTTGACCATGTTTGGGCTGTCAGCGAGTGCTGCACTGTTGTCAACCAAGGCCGCTGCGGCAGCAGTCGTTGGATTTGCCGGTGGCGATGCTAGCAGGGCTGTGGTCGGGGCTGATGAGCGCCCATCAGCTTTTTGGATCGCCCAAAGCACGAGTGAACTCAGTGATGAACAGGCGGCACAGTTAGCCGAATTACTTGGGGATGCTCAAAAGCGGATTGACTCGGGTGATTATGCAGGGGCGATCGCGCTGTACCAGCAGGCCCTGCAAGTCGATCGCAATAACCCCCGAATTTACTCCGGTATTGCCTATTTGCAAGGGAAACAGGGCAATTTTGCTAGCGCCGCTGAATACTATCGTCAAGCCTTAGATCGCGATCCGCGAAATTTGGCCTTTCACTATGGCTTAGCCTACAGCCTATTTATGTCTGAGCGCTACGAGCAATCCGCCGATGTCTACCGTGATCTCATTGAGATTGATCCGCGCGCCGCCGATGCTTACATTGGCTTAGGCGGCTCACTATTGAGATTGCAAAACGACGACGCAGCCCTTAGGGCTTACGAGCAAGCCGTCAGCATTGCCCCTAATAATGCTCAAGCCTATGAAGCCATCGGTATGCTGTATTTTAATCGAGGCGACTACGACGATGCTCTCATGCCATTACAGCGCGCCCAGGCTTTGGATAACAATCGCGGCAGCGTGCAGGCCACTTTAGCCCAAATTTGGTTAGCGCAAGGCAATGAATCACAGGCTTTCGATGCGCTGCGGCAAGCTGTTCGACTCAATGAATTTGACGCGCAATCCCACTTTTACTTGGGCCAAATCTATCTCAATCGAGGCAATCAAAATGACGCACTCAACCAGTTCGAGCAAGCTGTTGAGGCTGATCCAACGCTGACGTCTGCCCAGGCAGCTTTTGGAGAACTCCTGCTAGAACGCGGCCAATTTTTACGAGCGATATTGGCCTACCGGCAGCTTGTTCGAGCCTTTCCTGAAGATCCTGGCGTTCGCTACAATTTGGGTCTGGCCCTATGGGGACAAGGGAATGGCAATGCCGCCATTTCAGCGCTAGATCAGGCACTGCAGATATACCGGCGTCAGGATGATAGTCTCGGGGTTGAGCGAGCGACTGCCTTGCTGGAGATTTGGCGAAACAATTAGTCGTTTAATCTTTTAGCCCTAGCGTGATTCGTCCTAGCGTGATTCGTCCTAGCCTGATTCGTCCTAGCCTTTTAGTCTTTCTCGTTGATGGCAGTAACTCGCCAACTCAGCTTAAGGTTAAGCCAGAAGTTCCAAATAGCCACAATGCCAACGGCAAATAAGTTGGAAATGTATTTCAGATTTTGACCAAAGACGAGATTATAGAACAGGTTAAGTAACAGTACGCCTAACACCAGCCCGGTCAGACAGATAGCGTTGAACTTGAGCAATCGCTTGAGGCGGCTGCTCCAACCGCTTTGGCGTTTGACCATATCGGCAAATGTCCAAGCGTCGTTCCATAAAAAGTTATTAATGATGGCCACTTCAGCGGCAACAATTTTGCTGCGGGTGAGGGCTAAACCTAAACCATCGCTTAACAGATACAGTACAGCCATATCTACTAAAACGCCGCTCAGGCCCACTAGGCCATAGCGAATAAAGCGTTGCATTGGAAAGTTTTGAGCAAACGATGATGGCAATTTTTGACGCAGACGGCCAACTCTGCCGCGCGATCGCAACCGCGCCAAATGACCCAAGTACTCTATATATTGCTTCCAAGTGACCTTGCTCTCACCCGATTCACGCTCTTGAAAGACATAGCCCGCTTCAGCAATCTCACCAATATTGCCTCGGCCGATGACCTCCAGCAAAATTTTATAGCCCACAGGGTTGAGATGGGGGCCTGCGATCGCGCTGCGCCGCACCATAAAATAGCCACTCATCGGGTCACTCACCCGCCCTACCACAGACGGGCACACTATCAGACCTAGGATCTGAGCCCCCCGAGACAAAAAGCGCCGGACAATACTCCAGTCACTGACCCCACCCCCTTCGACATGACGACTGGCCACGGCTAGATCAGCACCTGCCATCGTCGCTGTGAGCAGCTTGAGCAACACTTCTGGCGGATGCTGGAGATCTGCATCAATTACCCCTAAAATTTCGCCTTGGGCGACCTGCCAACCTCGAATCACGGCTGAAGAGAGCCCCCGCTCACTTTGGCGACGTATCACCTGCAACTGTGGATAAGCCGCCGTCAGATCTTGGGCCGCTTGCCAGGTGCGATCTGGACTGTCATCGTCCACCAGAATCAGTTCATAATCACCTGGCATAAAGCCATCCAATAGCTGGGTAAGCTGCGCCACAATTTTGGAGACATTGCCCCGTTCGTTGTAAGTCGGAATCACCAGGGAAAACTTCACAGACAAAGGGGGCTCAACGACCTGCCGAACAGCCTCCTCAGCGGTGCCTGAACCAGAGGTCGGTGCGACAGTGGGCACCTGTAGCGGCCCTTGGGGCGGCGTGAGCAGCGGATGAATCATATCAAAAGCTATCTGAAATGAATAAAAGGGTGATAAAAACTATGGATAATGCAAACTTACCAGCAGATTACCCGGTAGATCTGTTTGTGAACTCTGTGCAATCAAAATGCAATAGATCTATAAAACGCTGACTTTGTCAACCGAGATATATCCCATACTCTGTTAGAACATAAGGGTGCGTAGGTTCGCAAGTCAACTGACCCTATCAGCACGTTGACCACATAACAACTCACTCAAGCTTTAAAGTTTTGACCTGCGAGCATCTACTCATCTGCTACCTATTTATCCCAGTCACCGTCATCTCATGAAGACCAATTCACCCACGCCGACCTCTGTCGAAATTTCGGTCGTTGTGCCGCTCTACTGCGAAGCCTCTAATATTGACTTTTTGTTCAAGCGCTAGAGGCGGTACTCAATCGTTTGGGCTGCACCTATGAAATTGTCTGTGTAGATGATGGCAGCCATGATGAAACCATCAAAGGGCTGCTGCAACATCGGCAACGAAACCCTCAGATCAAAGTCGTGGCGCTCTCGCGCAACTTTGGCAAAGAACTGGCTTTAACGGCGGGCATTGACTATGCCTGTGGTGAGGCGGTAGTCCCGATTGATGCAGATCTGCAAGATCCACCAGAGTTAATTGAGGCACTGGTGGCCAAGTGGAAAGAGGGCTATGACGTAGTGTATGCTAAGCAGGCGATCGCGCCAAGGTGAAACTTGGCTCAAGCAGGCTACTGCCAATTCTTTTTATCGGGTGATGGAGCGCATGAGCAAGGTGCCTATCCCCCGAGATACGGGTGACTTTAGGCTACTCGATCGACAGGTGGTAGAGGTACTCAAGCGACTGCCGGAACGCACTCGATTTATGAAGGGACTGTTTGCTTGGGTGGGATATCGCCAAACGGAAGTGATGTACGATCGAGAGCCGCGCCACAGCGGTGAAACGAAATGGAACTACTGGCGGCTGTGGAATTTTGCGATTGACGGCATCGCTTCATTTAGCCTTGCCCCCTACGCATTTGGAGCTACATCGGCCTCGGCTTTGCTGCCCTCTCTTTTCTCTACGGTTCGTTTTTAATGCTGAGAACGTTGTTCTCAGGTGTGGATGTTCCGGGCTATGCCTCACTGATGGTGGCCGTGCTGTTTTTGGGAGGCGTGCAAATGGTCAGTTTGGGGGTTTTAGGTGAATATTTGGGCCGGGTTTATGAAGAGGTCAAAGGACGACCGCTATATTTGGTGCGAGATGCCTATGGCGTCAGTACCCATGCCCCCAACTCAGCCGCCGCTGAACAACGAAACAAGACGATGTCATGAATAGCCCTTCTCTGAATGCAGCCTCCGAGGCTGGCAAAACGTCGGCTCTGGGCCGATGGGACAGCGTATTTCAAATTGGTTTGCAGCTATGTATTGCCATTGGGGTAGGAATGCGACTGCTTTGGCTAGACAAGCGAGAGCTATGGTACGACGAAGTACTCTCGCTACTCCTTTCCACTGGCCAAAAAAATGCATACCGACTACCCGACGATGTGCCTTTTGCCATTAAAGATTTTGCCCCCCTGTTGAGAATTCCCCCGGAAAAAAATGTTCTAGATACTGTAGAAACGGTCAAAAATCTTTTAAAGGGCAACTTAAGTGAACCGCATCCCCCTTTGTTGTATTTGAGTACGCACGGATGGATACGACTGTTTGGTACTCGTGAGGCAGCGCTACATAGTCTGATGGTGCTGATGAGTTTAATCACACTGGTGGCTGCCTATTTTTTGGGACGACGGTTACTCGGTCGGCGAGGCGGGCTCATGTTTACAGCGTTGCTAGCACTCAATCCTTTTTTTCTATCCCATTCATTAGACTTGCGGATGTATTCGCCTTTGCTGCTGTGGGTGAGTATTAGCGGGGCTTGTTTGCTGGCGCTGATGGGCATTGATAAATCTGATGCTACAGCTAGCAGGCCAGAAGGTTGGCCATGTTGGGTGCTCAGAGCCGGGGTGGCACTCCCCCTGACAGCCGGGCTGCTGACACAGTATCTCTTTGGCTACTGGTTTTTTGCGATGATAGCTTTGGTGCTGTATCTAGATCGCAAGCGCTGGTTTGAGCATGGTTTGACCATTGGCGCTGGTTTTTTACTCTTTATGCCGTGGGGGCTGTGGGGCACGCTTAAACAAATCAATAACCGCCGCGATGTGCTCGATCGGCTCTCTTCTGATGGTGGGCTGCTGACAACAGCGTTGCAACATGGTAAAGATCTCGCCCAAACATTGGCAAATTACTTGCTGATAGGGCATTTGAGCACCAGTATGCAGCCGTTGGGGGAGCCGATTAAGCCTACGGCGGTAGCGATTGGTTGTGGGGTTATTGGCTTTGTCGTGATGTGTTTCATCGGCATTTATCGACGACGGCAATACCAGGTACTGATAGCCTGTTCACTCGTTGGGCTATTTCCGCTGTTGCTTGCTCTCGGTGTAGATATTTTGGGCGGCAAAAATACCCTGGGTTTTGGCTGGGGGCGAGCGACTATTGTGGTGCTGCCTGGATGTGTGCTACTGGTGGCAGCTTGGCTTGAGGTTGCTACGGGGCGCTGGCGAGAAATACTGACAGCAGGGTTACTGGCCGTGTATATCGGGGTCAATGTGGCGGATTTTGGTATGCGCGATCGCCAGATGTTTCATGCGCTGAATACGGCGCTACTGGCAGATGATGTGCCAACTTTGGTGGTGATGAACTCTCGGGCCTGGGGCCATGTACAACGGCTGGTGTATTACCTCGATGAAGAGGCTAACCCTGATGTATTAGCAAGTGATCCGGCGAAGGTCACGAAAGCCCTTGAGGCAGCTTTAGCCGCTAAAGACTATCGCCGGGTGCTGTGGTTTAGAGCAAACTATCCGTTATGGGGCCAGCCAGAAACCGAAGCGGAAGCGGAAGCTTTTATCGCCTCTACTGAGCAGCTCTTACAGGATCGATATCTGTTAGCAGCTAGCCAGTCGCTCACAGGCACGATGAATCTGGACAGTTTTGAACTACAGATATACCAATAACCCATCATCGGTAATAGATATACCTCTATCCATTGGTCGCCTCACTCAGGCAGTTGCGTAGAACTTGGAGGAGTTCTTTATCAAGATAGGGTTTGGTCATGTACGCGGAGGCACCTAACTGCTTTGCTAGCAAACGATAGCGTTGGTTATTGCGATAGGTGAGCATAATCACTGGAAGCGTTAACCCTTGTCGCCGACACCTGCTGAGAAACTCCAATCCGTTCATATGAGGCATTTCAATATCGCAGATGATGGCGGAAATGCCAGGGGATTGATCTAACAAGGTCATCGCTTCCCAACCGTCTTTGGCCTGCAGTACTTGGTAACCTTCTTTGCGCAGGGATAGTGATAAAACACTGCGAATTGTTAAAGAATCGTCTACGATCATGACGGTGGGCATGATCGGGCGGTTAATCCTACGAAGAGCGCTACGCAACTTAGGGCGATTAGGATATTGTGTTTGTAGGCATCGTTCTACCAAAACACTGCCGTCTAGTACTGGTAAAAGACGTCCATCACCTAGGACAACAGCGCCTTGCAAATAATCGGGAGCGGTGATGAGCTGATTGCTGATAGGCTTAATCACGAGTTCTTTTCGCTCAAGATTTCGTCTACTCGGAAGGCCACGATTTGCTCATCGCGGGCGACTAATAACACAGGAAAATTAACCGTAGCGGTTTCTTGAGGGGGCTGTTCGGCAGCACCGGGAAAGGGGGATACCCATCCTGATGCTTCGTAGCTGACAGAAGCATCAGGATAGTGATAGGTCAAAAGTTGGGGCAGGGCGTATAAAGGAATCTCTTGCTGTTTCCAGAGAAAATAGCGCTGCTCTTGATCAAATGTTGAATCTGATTTCAGCAGGGCAGGGGTGGCGTAAGTTATGGCTGTGAGGGCATCGACTGGTAGGGTATAGAGCTGTTGCTGGCTGCGAAATAGGAGTAGTTTGGTGACGGTTGTAGTCAGTGGCAGTTTGAGCACGAATAGGGTGTGCTGGCCACGATCGGATCGTAGGCGTACTGAGCCTTTGCAGGCCCGAATTTGGGTTCTGACGGCGTACAGGCCAATACCTCTTCCGGACAGCGGGCTGACTGTGGAAGCGGTGGAGAATCGGGCTGAAAAAGATATTCGTATAGATGCTGGGGCGACAGCGCATTGATTTCTTCCGGTGTCATCCACCCTTGGGCAGCGACTTTTTCACGAATGGCGTCTAGATTAATGCCTTGGCCGTCATCTTCTATTTCTACATAGGTGTCATGGCCTTGATGTTTGGCTCGAATGGTGATGGTAGCCGGTACAGTTTTGTTAAGCGCCCGTCGAATATCGGGGGGTTCGATGCCATGGTCAATCGCGTTGCGCAGTATGTGTAGCAAGGGGTCGTAGAGTTTTTCAAGTATGGTTTTATCGACTAAGGTGGTACTGCCGACTAGAATTAATCGAACCGATTTGTTTTGCTCTTGGGAGAGTTGCCTGACCATCCGAGGAAACTGATTTAACAGATTACTGATGGGTACCATCTGTGCCTGTAAGAGATGGTTCTGGACTTGTTTTAACTGCTTTTGATGCTGGTTGAATAAGTGCTGAGACTGTTGCAGAATGAGGGTAAAATCTTTGAAGAATTCTCCGAGCTGAGACATTTCTTCGCTCACATCTTGTAAGCCGGTCTGCAAGCGGCTGTTTTGTTGTTGGAGCCAACGATGGTTTGCTGTGTTAGAAGGATGCTCTCGATTGCTGGAAGCTGCGGATAGACGAACGCCTGTTTGCCGATGCATCGTTTGCGGATGTATCGTTTGCAGTTGGGCAATGAGTTGTTTTAATCGGGCAAAGGAACGTTGCCCGATGGCCAATGTTTCTTTGCTTTGGGTTTGTTGAACGGCTGCACGGCTATCTAGGGTAACGATTTCGCCGATTAGGGTGTTGAGCGGTTCCCACTGCTGCTGGTCGTTGTGGGGCGAAAGAAAAATCGGGGGCGCAGCAGGTCCTTGGTTAGGATTTTCGTAAGTTAGCAGTTCGGGTGAGGGCTTGCCACCAAGCTGGCGATCGCCCTGGATCACCTGCTCGTAAGCTGCTTGTAAGTCAGCGAGTGCCTGTTTGCCGATCGGTTCTAGGTCTTGAGGCGCGTAGTTGAGGGCTTTTAGGGTGGTAGCTGCGATCGCAATGAATCCTGGTAAATTGGCGATTTCACCAATCCCTCGAAAAATCTCTAGCTGAGCTTTAAAAGTTTCAATTCTAGCTGGTGAAGTACCTCCTGATAGCAGCTTTGTCAGCCGCTGCAATCCCTTTTCTACATCTTCGGCAAACAGACTTCCGATAATATCTTCTGGGTATTCTGGCGTTGCTGCTGGAGGTATTAATACAGAAGGGTTTGATATATCTGCTGGGGCTTGTGAAAAACAGGCGTTTAATTCAGTGAAAATTGGCTCAGCCTGTTGTAAAATGCTGTGGCTATCACGCTCTTGCACTTCAGCGATAACCGCAGCTTTGAGGAAATCTAGGGCCTGCAATAATAACTCTTCTATTTTTAAACTAACGGGTAAAGATTGTTCTGCTAAGGGCTTTAGGCAGTTTTCTAATTGATGGGCATATGTCTGTATTGAGTTTAAGCCCGCGCAAGCTGCTCCTCCTTTGATGGCGTGGGTCGTTCGCATCAAATCCCACAAATTGGCCACATCTGTTGTCTGGTGCAGTTGCAAAAACCCTTCCTCTAGCACTTGCAGGAGCTCTGGCGCTTCTTGGAGAAAAAACTGATAGGATTCGTGGGGGCGAAAGTCAGAAACCATAGGGCGTCATGGGACGTAGACTGTGCCTACTTGTACGGGAGCTGTACGGGAGCTGTACGAGAGTTGCAAGAGAGCTGCAAGAGATCTGCAAGAGAGAGACTGTTCCTAAACTTTAAATTGCTCTACTTGTGACTGCAGTTGATGCGCAACATTTAACAATTCGCCAAAAGACTCGGTAACGCTGGTTGAGAGTTGGGAGTTATGCTGGGCAATTTTCTCGACATCTTGCATGGTATTAGAAACCAAGACAGAGGCTTGAGCATGGGTCCCTGACGAGTGGGCAATAGCTTCTATCAGGGCTCGAATTTCACTGCTAAATGTCGAAATTGAGTTGAGTCGTTGCCGGGCTGTTTCAACTAATTTTGTACTGGCGCTGACCTCTTCATCCCAAGATTCCATGGCACTGACGACCTGATTGGTTTCTGTTTGAATTTCTTCTACTAATCCCTCTATTTCCCGTGTTGCTGCTGTCGATTGCTCTGCTAAAGATCGCACTTCTTCAGCGACTACCCCAAACCCTTGCGTGCGATCGCCTGAACTATTCGCTTCAATTGAGGCATTGAGGGCCAGAACGTTGGTTTGACCGGCTAAGTCTCGAATGAGGTTAACCACCCTTGAAATATTTTGGGAAGCTTCACCCAAACGCTTGATTTGCTGGGCAGTGTCATCTACTTTAGTCTGGAGTAGCGCAATAGCATCTACGGTGCGATCCATAGCCTGATCACCGGCTTGGAAGATCTGATCGGCCTGTTGAACTTTAATCTGGGCGCTTTGAGCATGTTCGACGATCTGCTGAATTTCGCTGGCGGTTGTCTCGACTAGCGCTAGCGCGGTGGCTAGCTCGTCAGATTGCTGTAGGGTTGCGCTCGATAGCTGACTAATGCGATGTTCGTTATCGTAGGTGGTTTGAGTGAGCGTTTCTGCAGCTCGCTTTACCGCCTGAACAATTTGCTGCAAATGTTCAATAGAGTCGTTTAAAAACTGGGCAAAGATCCCAATTTCTCCCTCGGGAGGAACCGCGCGCACCCGCAAATCGCCATTGAAAGCTAATTGCAGGGACTGACGCAGGCCAGTCAGCTGTTGCTGAAGGGTTTCACGCTGCTGGCGCTGTTCTTGTGATGTTTGCTCAGACATCTGTTGAGCAGCTTCTAATCGAGCAATAAAGTCCAAATGCTCTAGGGCATATTCGGTTTGGGTGGCTAGCTCTGCAATAAAATCTTTGTCATCTTTATGCCAGTGGCGAGGCGCTTCGCAGTGATGGGCAATTAGCAAACCGTAGAGCTTGCCTTGAAGTCGGATAGGGGCCACGAGGTTGGCTTTGACCTCATATTGCTGAAGTGTGCGAATGTGACAATCTGAAAGCCCTGGCTCTTGAGTAATGTCATCGATGGCGCGGATGCGATCATTTTGATAAAGCTCGACATAGCGCCCGCGAAAACAAGGATCAAAAATTTTGGTATCTAGAACTTTGGGCCAACGATCTGACGAAATGGCTTCAGCAATCATGGTGCCACTCCAGTCAGGATTGAAGCGATAAATCATGATGCGATTGGTGTTAAGCTGCTTGAGCCCGCCCTGCATGATGACATTCAACAGCGCCGCTCGATCCTGCGATTGCCGGGTGCGAAAGGCAATATCACCAAATAGGCGAGTGCGCTCAACCAATGTTTCTAGTTTTTGGATGGAGTGCAGATGTTCAATCGCGTACTCTAGCTGTGTCGCCGTTTGAGAGAGACAACTGAGATCCTCGTCTTGCCATTCCCGAGGGGCTGAGCACTGATGGGCAATCAGTAACCCGAATAGTTCGGAGCCAAATCGTAGGGGTGCAACTAGATTGGCTTTGACTTCAAACTTTTCTAACAGTCGGATGTGGCACTCTGTTAAGCTCGGTTCCTGACGGATATTGTTAATGCCGCGTACCCGGCCATTGCGGTACAAATCGACATAGCGCCCGCGAAAGCAAGGATCGTCAATCTTTTCGTAGAGCACTGGGGGAAATTCAGCGGCGACCGACTCAGCAACCATCGTGCCACTCCAGTCAGGGTTAAACCGATACACCATGACGCGATCAGCCCCTATCAACTGACGCAGTCCTTTTACTGTGTATCGAAATAAGTCGTCAACATCGTTGGTTTGCCTCGCTCGAAAAGCAATGTCTCCTAAAAACCAAGCCTGTTTGGCATTCATCTCTTGCTGGCTATTTTTGCAGAGAAATTCTAGATGGTATTCGGCTTCGGTGGTCGTTTGACTCATGAGCGCTAGATCGTCTTCGCTCCATTGCCGAGGGCCGCTGCAGTGATGGGCAATCAGCAAGCCAAATAGATGATCGCCCTGACGCATCGGTACTACCAAATTAGCGCGCACCCGATATTGCTCTAATAAATTAATGTAGCAATCTGTTAGGCCAGGTTCCTGATAGATATCGTTGATGGCCCTGGTTCGACCATTTTGGTATTGGGCCGCGTGGCGCTGGTGAAAACAGGGATCGCCAATGGTCTCATGTAAAGCGGCGGGAAAGTTGGGGTTGACTGATTCGGCAATGATGGTTCCAGACCAATCGGGGTTAAATCGATAGACGATGACGCGATCGGTCTCTAGCAGTTCTCTGACGCCTTGCACCATTGTGTCAAACAATACGGCTGATTCAGGGATTTGTCGTACCCGAAATGACAACATGCTCAAAAACTGATGCCGTCGGGTCAGAATAGTTTGCTGCTGCGTGACTTTTGCCAATTGGGCTGACAGCCGATTATTTTCTACCTCTAGTAAATCTAGCTCGTCGTGTTTTAAGCTTTGCTGTAACGCCCCAGGGGCCTGACGCCGAGCAATGAGACTGGCGACTAAGGCGGTTATCACACTGGCGAGCAGTGCACCAACGAGAGGCTGTTTGAGCCAGAGACTCAAAGCTGCAATTGCAACGACCAGAGGCAAGCTGAATAATACTGTCGATAAGATTAATTGCCAAAAGAAACCTTGCCGGGAATAGGAGCGTGGCCCAACGGAGCGTGATATTGTCAAATGCTCTGAATTGAGCTGCTCTTCTGCGGTATCGCTAGAGACGGGATTGCTAGCGTTCCTTGGCTCCAAGGCTGAATGGGTGAAATTTTCAAGCTGGGCAGGTATACCTGGTTGAGCCGTGCCTGGTTGGGGACTATTGGATGCCCGTGGGGACTGTCGTGAAAAATCATCTGCCATGGATTAAAATGCCATTTCTCTAATTTTCAAAAGTTCAAATATCTTTTTTCGCTGAATACGGGCCATGGTGGCGGTGGCTGTTGTGTAAATACCGTCTATGCACCAGCTAAATTGTCTAGAGCTTGGGTTGGTGTAGTCTCGATGCAGTTGGCTCTCTTTTAAGGTGAGGATCTGGCCGATTTCAGGGACGGCAAAGCCTATGGTCTGATGGTCTTCACGCAGAATGAAAATGCTGCAGAGCTGACGGGTATTGGTCAAATAAAGCGGTGTGAGATTCAGTAGGTAGGGTAAGTCGACGATCCAAACAATATCACCACCATAACTGTAGAGCCCCATGACAACCTGCAAGACATCTGGAATCGATGTCAGACTTGAGGTTTCTAAAGTCATTACCTTGATCAACCCTTGGATGGGTATTACTGCCTGAATTTGAGGACTCAGGTAAAAACTTAACATGGGTTTGAGATCAGGTTGCGATCGCACGACACTATCACCTAAGGATAAAAAGCACGGCTCAGTCGCACAGGCTTAGGCCAGTAGCTTGTCGAACTACTGGCTCGATTCAAAAAGTCATAGCCTGGGCAGGGCTGCCGCTCAACATAGCGATCTAAATGATCGGCAAAGTCAACGCTTTCATATAGGTTAGACCAACGACTAAACCAAGGCACCACATTTCGCTCGCGATAGTAGGACTCAGGAATTTGGCAGAGATAGGTCGCCGCTTGCAACGGGTTATTATGCGCACTGGCAGCCACATAAATGCCATAGCTGTACTGTAAATCGTATAGGACAGCTTGGCACGGCTCACTCAGTTGATTTTGGCGCTTTAAAGTCAGGAGCTGATCTATGGCTTGCTCCATAGACTCAGGTGCTAAAGAAACACTCGCCAGTGTCGCATCGCGCAGCTCCGCCGACTGCACACAGCGATGGGTCGGAGCCCACGGAAAATAGCGAAAGACACTCTGCAACAAAATGAAAGTCAAAATAGAGAAGAGCGATGTGAGCAGTATCCAGCGTCCTTTTTGCAAGACAAAGGGCTGATTTAACTGCTCATCCACCCAAGTCGGGCTAAAAATTCGCCGATAGATGGGATTGGCCACCTTAATATTGCCTTGGGCATCTTGGCGAACTAGCCCTAGCTCTATTAACCGCTGCTGCTCGCTGAGATAGCCGGTCGGTAAGTGATGACGAGCTAGCAATACTAACTGATAGTATTTCAGCAGCCGACAGCCCTGCGATTGGTCTGCGACGAGTGCCTGCTGAATGTCTGCTAGTAGCTCTGATACACGCTGGCTCTGCCAGCTAGACGGATCAGCAAATAACACATCCGGTGCGAGCATATCTGGGGTAAATCGAGCTTTTACCAGCTTATTGACCAGGTCATTGGCCAGCTCACTGGCCAGTCCATTGGCGAATGGCCCGTCACCTGCCGTCATCATCGTCGCAACGGGTGAGTGCCGTTGTGCAACTGCCTGGATGACATCCTCCAGCAGTTGCTCTGTCAGTATCGGATGGCCTTCTGTCCAGGCTAAAATTTGCTCAGCTAGGGTGCGATCGGCGATCGCGATGCCAGCTTGAGCTAACCGTTGAGCAATGTCAGCTAAGGCTAGCGTCGCAGGTATGGCAGGTTGAGAATTATTGATCATGCTCAAAAGTCCGTTTCGCCATCAGGGAAAAATCCTCCAACAACAGCGTTGCATTTGCAGCAGTTAAAGACTTTTGCAGTGCCGACACCTCATTGACTAGCGATAAAAGTCTGACAAATTCAACCTGCAACTGTTGAGCATTTTGATACTTATCTGTAGATGAACCGGTAGCAGATAAACCGGCCGTAGATAAATGTATCTGTTCAACCTTTTCGGTCAGGCTGGTGAGCTTGTGTTGTAGGGCCGGACATAGCATTTCTAGGAGCTTGGCCTTAGCCGATTCAACCGATTCAACCGATTCAACTGAGACGGGAGGAGTCACTGATGGGGCACCCAGTCTGCTGAGGAAGTGACTGGCAGCGGCAGATCACTGTTTTTAAGCTTCTTTTTCAACTGGGCTGTAATGGCTGCCCCTAGCTGCTTACTGGTCACAGGCTTACTCAAATAGTCATCAGCGCCGAGCGACAGACCGTGGCGAAATCCATCTTCATCGGCAGCAACCGTTAAAAAGATAAAGGGAATCGAAGCTGTTTGAGGATTTTTTTGTAGGGTCATCAATACGTCATAGCCGTCTAGCTCTGGCATCAAAATATCGCAAATGATCAAATCGGGTAAATGGCGCTGTGCTAGCTGAATACCCTCTTTCCCGTTGGCAGCCCCCAAGGACTCATACCCTTCTGAGCGCAAGAAGCCTAGTAGATTTGTGCGGGTCATTCGTTCATCTTCGATTACCAAGATAGTCTCTGGCATGGTGATATTCTTACAGGCCCCTTGTCATTAAAAGTGTCATTAGAAGTGTTATGAGAAAGAAGTGTTATGAGAAGTGTGTTCCGTGATAGGTCGTGCCATCTAATGGAGAAGGCATACCCACGCCAAACCCTTGGGCATAGTCTACGCCTAGGGTTTTGAGCTTGAGAAAGATGTCGTTGTTTTCAACAAATTCAGCAATTGTCTGAATGCCCAGCTCACGGCCAATTCGAGTCACGCATTCGACCATGGCACTGTCTACCGAATCTTGAATAATGTTGTGAATAAAGCTGCCGTCTATTTTCACATAGTCAACGGGTAGCGTTTTGAGATAGGTGAAAGAACTCATCCCACTGCCAAAATCATCTAAAGCAAATGCACAGCCGAGTTCTTTGATTTCTTCAACTAGTTCTGCTGCTTTGGATAAATTTTTAATGGCTGCTGTTTCGGTAATTTCAAAACAGATGGTTTGAGGCAAGATATTGTGGCGAGTAAACTGCTCTTTGAGGAAAGTAGCCAAATACTCGTCGTTAATACTCAACCCCGAAAGGTTGAGCGTATAGATGGATTTATGTTGAGGTGAGCCTGAAAGCAAATGCTGAGCGTAGTAGTCGTAGTCGGCAAAAAAGTGACTGATCACCCAGCGATCTAACATTGGCATGAGTCCGTAGCGTTCTGCAGCGGGGATGAACGCCATAGGCGATATGATTTCTCCGGTTTCATCAATCATCCGCAGCAGCATTTCGTAGTGGGTCACAGACCCTTCAACCGGATTGACGGGAACAATTGCCTGCTGATAAAGGCAAAATCGATTATCTTCTAATGCTTTTAAAATTCGGGCTACCCACTGCCGTTCGCCGCGCTGTTTGGCGAGATCTTGATCGTCTGCTTGGTACACCTGAAAACAGTTGCGGCCTCGATGCTTGGCTGCAAAGCAGGCGGCATCTGCCGCGCCCAAAACCGAATTAAGATCGCCGCACTGAGCATTGAGTTCGACTAGTCCGGCGCTCGCACCGACGGCGAAAACATTGCCTTGCCAAGCGAAGCGAAAGCCGTTGATAGACTTTAGAAGGTTGTCTGTAATGCTTGCTGCCTGCGCTACGCTGCAGTTGCGTAAAATGATGCCAAACTCATCGCCACCGAGCCGTGCTAGGGTATCGACTGCTCTCAATCGTTGGCGCATGAGGCTAGAGAGCTGTCGCAACAGCTCATCTCCGGCGGCATGGCCACAGGTATCGTTAACGACTTTAAACTGATCGAGATCGAGATAGCACAGCGTGTGGTGGAAGCTGGCATTTGCTCGCTTAGAGGGGGTTTGAGAGGCGCTTTGAACATTTTGAGCGTTGGTTTCAAAGGCGGTGGCTGAGGCAGAGACAGGGGGAATGACGGTTTGGGCGGTGGCAGTTTGGGCGGTGGCGGTTTGGGCGGCGGCGGTTTGGGCGGTGGCAATCGCCTGGGCAAGCTGCTGCTCGAATTCTCGTCGATTGGCTAGGCCGGTTAAAAAGTCATGGCTAGACTGCCAAGATAGCTGACGCGCCAGCACGCGATGCTGGGTAATATCTCGAAATATGACCACCGTACCGATAACGCGATTAGCGCGATCGCAAATAGGCGCAACGGAACCATCAATGGTGTATTTGTGCCCATCGCGCACAATAAACACCTGATCAGGCAGCAGTCCCACGGCTTTGCGCACCGTTTTAGCCGTTTCTAGCGTATGGGTAATCGAAGGCTTGAGGCTGGCTGGATCGCTGATCAGTATCTGTGACAGCGGCATTTCAGTGGTGGCCAATAAGCACTGCCCAGTCATCTGTTCAGCGGCTGGGTTCATGTACTGAATGCAGCCTGAGGCATCTGTGGTAATGACCGCATCGCCAATCGACTGCAAGATATTTTGGGCCAGTTCTTTTTCATGAAACAGAGCTGTTTCAATGCG
The DNA here is from genome assembly GCA_012033015.1 of Phormidesmis sp. RL_2_1. Taxonomy (GTDB): domain Bacteria; phylum Cyanobacteriota; class Cyanobacteriia; order Phormidesmidales; family Phormidesmidaceae; genus Phormidesmis. The sequence continues at coordinate 6,322 of JAAUPS010000045.1, read as the reverse complement.
CTTGCGCTCTGTGATGTCTTGCCATGAACCAATAATTTCGACCAGCTTACCATCTTCGTTAAAAAGAAGATTCCGCTGATCTTGAATCCAGCGATATTCGCCATTGCGGTGGCGAAACCGATATTCAAACGTCCAGTGCTTTTGCCGAATGAGCACAGCGAACTCAAGCAATACCTTAGCTGAATCGTCAGGATGAATACATCGCTGCCAAAGATCCAAGCTATCTAAAAAATCTTGCGGCTGGTAGCCGAACTGTCGGACGCTATCGCTGACGAATATAATGCTGTAGCCGCTGGCAGGCTGACTGCTATAAATAACGGCTGGACTAGAATCCAATAATCGCTGCAGCCGTCGCTTAGTCGCTAAGAGCGCCTGCTCTGCTCGCCGCCGACTGGCAAGCTGCTGCTTGAGCGCCAAGCTACTTGTATTAAATTCTTCGTTTGCTCCGTCACTGAGCTGAACCATTGATGTCATTATCCACGTTGCTTTAACCGTAACAAGTAACACATCAAGTGAGTGAGGTTACTCAACCTGTGCGGTTGCAACTTCTTACTGCAAATAGAGTTGTGTAACTTAGCCGTAGGGTTAGCAGCTAGTGTTAGTAGCTGTAATGGGAGAAAATTATGTTGAGTTGAAGGAGCAGTCATGCTCAGGTTTAGAACTTTTTTAGTAGGTATATATTACACCTAATATAGTTACACCTATTGTATAGAGAATCATAACTTTTCTCTCTGTGAAGAAAAGTATGTTTTGGGGTTATGTTTTGGGGTGAGTTTTGGTAAATTATTTGGCTCAAAACAGCACCAGGGAGGGCAAGTCAGGGTATGAGGAAGACTTGTTTTGCGAAAGGTTACTTTTTTGAGGCAAGGTTACTTTACTTCGGTTACTTTTTAGTGCGCCAACTGAGCTTCAGATTCATCCAAAAATTCCAAAGGGTGACAATTGCGATCGCAACGACTTTGGCAAAATACTCATTGGCATTATCGACCCAGTCTGCTGTCACAACTTGAGCAATCACGCTAGGTAACTGATTAACCATAGGGATAAGCAGCAGTACAGCCATGATACCCACCTGTAAAAAAGCGCCCAGCAGGCACACCAGGTTGAACTTATAAAATCGGCCTAGTCTGGCCCGCCAACCCTTGGCCTTTTGAGCCAAGTCAGCAAATGTCCAAGCATCATTCCATAAAAAATTATTGACAATAGCCGTTTCGATCGAGAGGGCCGTACTCAGATAAAGCGGTAGGCTCATGAGTTCACGCAGCAGGTAAAACACCACCAAATCAACAAAGAGACCGCTAAAGCCCACTACCCCAAAACGTAAAAAACGACCGAGCGGAAATTTTTTCCAGACAGAACCTTTGGTTTTCACAAGCCGATCTCCATACCAATTTCTACGCTTTAAAGATTTACGCTCTCAAGATTTACGCTCTATTCTCGAATATCTCCGCTCTATTCTCGAATATCTACTCTATATATTGGATATTGCCCGTAGTTGCCCAAAGAGACAAACGCAAGGCTGCGATTGTCGGCCAATAGCCTGAGACTTGCGGCGGGGGTTGCTGGTGCAAAACAATCTCGATAAGGGTAGCAAACGTATAAAAACTCACTCTCGTTTTGGGCGATAAGGGCGGTGGCTAACTGTTTTATCTCGGCGATGGTTTCTGTGCGGAAAAATGTTTTTTGCGGTAAGGCGCTCCAGAGCTGCTGGGCAACGAACTCATGGGACATGGCGATCCAAGGGGTTGGCTGCTGCTGAAGTGCAGCGATCGCAGGGGCAATCTGTTCGTAGTTGGCAGGCAAAGAAATTGACTGCCCAGATCGAAAAGATGAGAAAGCGCCATGGACTGTGTTGAAGTAGATGCCGAGTACCAGCACAATAGCGGCCCCAACGAGGGTAAGTTGGCGCGCCCAATATTGGAAAAAGTGAGGACGTAGCTGCTCGGCTAACACCATGGACAAAAAAGGCACCAAAATCAGATAAAACCTTGGCCCCCACTGCTTACCACCTGCGCCCGGCGGCACAATCAGCGGCACGCTCAGGGCAAAGAGAACACTGACGACTAGAACAAAACGAGCGGCGAGTAGACCCATTTGGGGGTCACTGATTTCTGCTTGACTGATTTCTGCTTGACTGATTTCTGCTTGGCTTAGAGGCTGATGGAAAGAAGGCCGATGGAAAGGCGTTGGGTGTAAAGCTGCAGGCGTAGATTTTAGCGTCTTAAATTTGCGTTTTACTCTCAGGCTAGATTTTTTTAGCTCGGGGCTGCACAGCGCTGCTACCACAACAAGGATGACCACCGGGCAATAGCGTACTAGGGCGGTGCTCATTTGGCCGTAGCCGTCTTTGGCCTGGGCGAGTTGGGTTTGGAGAGAGGATTCTTCAACGATTTGGATGGCGTGGATGCCGAGGGGATGGCCGTAGATACCGTAGTTGAGGGCGAAAAACAGGCCGACAGAGCAGGCCATAGCGCCGATGAGGCAGATCACTTGAGTGAGGCAAAAAGGGGGTAAAGCGAAAGGGAGGGAGGTTTGCCTTGAGAAGCGGTCAAAGCGGCGACCGGAGAAGTGACCGGAGAAGCGGCCAGAGAAGCGGCCAGAGAAGCGGCCAGAGAAAAAATAGCTGGAGCCTAGGTAGGCGGCGATCGCAGCAATGCTCACCGCTGCCACCAAGCACAAAAACTCAGGCCGAAACCATACAGCTAGCCCGATTAAGCTACCACTGATCACCTCCTGATAGGGCGATCGGGTCATCTGCGGGTTCGCCCTTGGGAACAACAGTCCACTCACGCCCCAAAAGGCGAGGGCTACCGCTAAGCTGTGCTCCCAATAAATGCCGCCATAAAGCGTCAGCGGCGAGGCAAAAATCAGGCTGATGAGCGCTAATGAAAAGGGCAGTGGCGGCCAACCGGCCCGGCGACCTATTTGCCAAAAGCGTAGCCAGATGGACCAGAGGGCAACAAGGGGAATGACATAGAGACCGCGATCGCCAAACAGAGCATAAAAGGGCGCGCTCACCAGAGGAAAGGTAAAGGGAAAGGTAATGAAGTGCTGTGGGCCTACTTCATAGACAAAAGGCGGCTGAAAGGGATAGAGCCCTTGCTGCCAAAGGGTATTGACCCAGGTGCTAGCGCCTTCAGCTACGGGCAGGCGAAGTGATAAATCTAGCGGCCAGTTGAAGGCCATTAGCTGCTGGGCAATGTGCTGCGTGAGCAGCGCTTTAAGGCCACCGTCACCGCTAAAGACAACCCCATTGGCAGAAAATCGTTGCAGCCATAGGGTGAAAACAACGCCTGTCAGGATAATGCCGCTCAGTATCACACTGCTGGGCAAGAGACCATTTGGCGATCGCGTGACCTCTGCAGCGGTGGTTACGGGCGATACGGATAGGCGAGGTTTGGCTGACATGACGGAGAGCGTTGATGAGCTATGCCAATGATGGCTTTCCCGTCGAATTTTACAAGCATAATGGCTTGGCTGGCATCATTTTGGCTCAGGCGGCGGTTGAAATGTGCGGTTGAAATGTGATGTTTGTGTACTGAGCCTAGCCAGCGCCAATGTCACACGGGCATAAAGCCCAGCAAAAAAAAAGCCAGAGGTGCACCCCCGGCTTTTTGAGATCTATCTGTTTTTAAGATGTATCTGTTTTAAAGATGTATCTGTTTTGAAGATCTATATCATATTGATTTAGATCATCTCGATTTAGCAGCCATCTGGCCCACAAAAAGCGTAAGAGTTCAGTACTTCCGCTTGGCAGATATAGGCGATGCCCGAAAAATTGTCGAAAAACTGCGTTGAGATTTTATCCGAAATCTCTATGGCCATATCCCGACTATCGGTGAGCACTTCAATCTTGACATTTGAGAAGGTGCTAGAAACACTGGGCTGTCCTGTTGAGCGCACGTTGCGACTGCCTCTACCGCCAGCATCTACCACCGTATAGCCGGTCGCTCCGGCTGCGTCGATGATTTGGATAATTTTTTTGAGCAACAGCTTTTCCGTGACGATGACGAGCTTGCTCGCTTGCTTGGCCATATGGATTACCTCCTAATGTATTCATTCATTGAACTAACTAGAAACTCAGGGAAACGGTAACACCGCGCGCTACCGCTTTGCCCGACCTGCCGCGCTGTTTGCCGAGCTAAGGGAAGCACCAGCAGAGCGCGGCGACGTATCTGGGATTAGCCACCCCCCATCATTGCCTGAGCAAGCCCGACGTAGAGCGGTATCCCTATGGCAATAGCAACTGGCGTACCGATGGCTGTAGACGCACCAATGTAGGCAGAAGGATTGGCTGAGGGGATACCAGCTCGCAACGTGGGCGGGCCTGAGATATCTGAGCTAGAGGCGGCAATGATAGCCAGGAGTGCGATGCCACCAGGGGTGAATCCCGTGGCAAGATGGGCAATATAGCCGAGACCAAAGGCAATGAACCCGTTCAGCAGCGGTGCCACCACGGCATATACAGCGTACCACTGGGCCACCTTGCGCAGTTCGCCAAGCCTTGCCCAAGCTTCCATACCCATGACCAGCATCAGAATTGAAAGCAAACCACGGAAGAGGGGCTCATAGAAACTTTCAAAAACACTTTCCGGTCGGGTTATTAAGCCTAAAGCGAGACCGAGCAGCAGTGCCGATAGGGCAGAGCCCTGGAGACTTTCCTGAATAATGGGCCATATCTGAACTCGGTCGTTTAAAGAACCACCCGACTCGCTGGCATACCCGCCTTCAGAACCGTCTGCTCCGGCAGCATATCCACCTACGGCAACAGATTCTTTTCTGAGATACTCCTCATTTTTGAGATACTTGTCGCGCTTCCGTTTGCGGGTATAAAGGCTGGCCAAAACGATTGCTGTCACTAGGGCTGGAATATCCATGAAAGGATAGAGAGCGCCAGCCCAGGCTTCGTATTCGATACCTTGTCCTTCTAGCACCGTGATGCCAGCAGCAAGGGTAGAGCCACTCACGGCACCAAACAAGCCTCCGGTCGCTAGGGCGTCTACAGTTCTGATGCCTGGTAGCTTGGCTAACGTGTAGCTTGCGATGAACACGATCAAAATTCCTAAGAGCATAGCGAACAGTGCTGGCAGCAGCATTTCCGTTATGTTGGAATTGCGAATCGCAATGCCACCGCTCAGGCCGACCTTAATGAGCAGCATGAAAACAATGAACTTGTAGATCGCATCTGGAATTTCCAGTCGGCTGCCTAAGGCAGCAATAATAATACCGCCAAGCAAAAAGCCGAGGGTTGGGGACTGTAATTGCGATCCGAACTTCGCAAAGAACTCAGCTAAAAAATCCACGTTGTAATTCCTCCTTGAATCAGATCTTATGGGTCAGGACAGCAGGCAAGGGCGGCCTCAGATCCTAACTGGCTCCACGCATCCGGGATGGGCGGCGAGTAAGCTCGCCGTTCCATAAATCCTTATAAATTATTAAATAGATAAGGCTCTATTAAAATCCGAAATTGTATATGCATAAGTCTATCTTGAAGGCGCACCATTTTTTCGGCGTCCGGCAAAACTTAAGGAAGTAATGCTAAATCAGAAACACAAGTAAAACTTATGATTTAGGAGATTTCGTATTTCTTTGTTTATACACTTCTTGGGCCAGCCTAATTCGTTGCACTTGGGCTAATGTCAACAAACTTAAACAATTCCATTTTGAGGTTAGGTTGGTGGCGATGGAAAAGAGCTGGCTCACTAGCGGCAATCACTAAAAGAGGAGGGAGACAGTCATGGAGCAACCATTGAGCAACCATTGAGAAACCATGGAGCAACCATTGAAAAACCATTTAGACTACGGGTTGGCGTAGCCGCTCTGCTAAAGAATCACGAGCTAAGCTGAGCAAAAATACTGTTCGCGATTACCCTATGCCAAGGTATTGGCGTGAATGGGGTTAAGCGCGCATAAATATTAGAGAATACCTGAATTAGTAGAGCGATAATGTGCTCAGCATTGAGGAAGTTTCAAGAATGCGGGAGCGATTTAAGACGCTATTTAATAAGGAGCTATTGAAACGGTGGCGGCCAAAGATAAAAATCAACAAGTTGTGGGTGACTGGTATGACGGTAACGCCAGTCTTTCTGTCGATAGTGTGGTGGCTTGGGTTACTCCCGGAGCGTAGATTTCAGCCAGATTACGGCCACCTATCCGACAATCACGACAGAGCAGCCCTGACTTATCAACATCGCGATACTCCGATTAGCGTTATTGGGACGATGACAACGCTTGCTGGTGGAGTCTTTCTGTTGGTTATTTTTTGTATCTCTAACAGAAATGTAGAGACAGCCGACTTGAGCGGCGCTGACCTGACGTGGTG
>JAAUPS010000238.1 GCA_012033015.1 Phormidesmis sp. RL_2_1 | reverse complement strand
CTAAAGCACTGGAGATACTCGCATAGCATGACTCTTGTAGACACTCCTGTAGATATTTTATACAAAGAGTACCTGTCCATCGTTGAATTCTTAGATAGTAATGCTCAACCATCTCTATCTAGCGATGTAAATAAGTATTTTAAGAAAGTGATTACGCTTTCTGCTGCCAGCTACTTTGAACATGAAGTACAGGAAATATTAGTAAAGTTCATCAACAAGAAAACAAACAATGATGTTGCAGCGCTCAATTTTTTCAAGAAAAAGGCGATCAATTTGCAATATCACACCTACTTTGTCTGGGGGGAAAAAGGGAATCCAAATGGATCTGGCAATAATGCAAACAACTTTTTTGCATTATTTGGTGACGAATTTAAAGAAGAAGCAAAGAAGAGAGTTAAGCAATCTCAGAACCTTCAACTCTCAGTGAAGGCATTTATAGAAATTGGACATCTTAGAAATATTCTTGTGCATAGTAACTTTGCAGCTTACGACTTCGATAATAAAACCACAGAAGAAATTGTAGATTTGTATAGAAGCAGTTTGACTTTCATTTCTTTCGTCGAAGATTTACTGTTGGCTGAGATAAACATAAACAATGATGAAAATTGAGGGCAAGTCCTGAAGCTCTTACTGCCAATCTGTCAGATGCAGATTTATGCTCTTTTTTCTCAAAAGAATTCAATCGTTTTATTGACGACGCTAATATTTTTCTGTAGCTCTACCTACCCGTCCTCACGACACTCCATGTTGGCTTTGCTAACTAAGGTCCAACCAGCCTGTATGACTCTTCATCCTGATGCAAAAGTATGGTTGTATAACCCGGTTGTGCCCGTGATTAGAGAAACCAGTCAAAAAGCATTAAGCATCCACAAAACAAAAGTCTACGCAGCGACTTTGGATATGGCTGTCATATCCAATGGCTCAACGAACTGCACTAGCCGTCAAACCTTGGTCATGGAATGTTGATCACCAGTCATTACCCCCCGTTTTGCTGGAGGCAAAACTTCTTTTTTGTAACGACTTTTTTCTTTCGTAGCGGTGGCTACAAAAGAATATATGAGCACATTGTATACAGTACACAATGTGCTCATACAGTGTTTCTTTATGTTAGTCACTCAGCAGCCCGTCTTCCGTCGCTTTTGGTACCCCGTCATGCCTCGCCAACAGTTGAATGGTGGGCCGCAGGCTTTTGACCTGCTAGGCGAACCTTTAGTGCTGTGGTTAGACGAGGCAGATCAGGCGGCGGCGGTGCGCGATCGCTGCTGTCACCGGACAGCCAAACTCTCGTTAGGGAAAGTCGATCAAGGCCGCATCTGCTGTCCCTATCATGGCTGGGAATTTAACGGAAAAGGAGACTGTGTAAAGGTACCTCAACTTCAGCCTGAGTGCGCGATTCCAGCTAACTACCGCGTCGATGCCTATCGCTGTCAAGAGCGCTATGGCTACGTTTGGGTGTGTTTAGAAGATCCGCTAATCGATATTCCCAACATTGAAGAAGCCGACGATTTAAACTATCGACTTATTCAAGAATTTTATGAGCCGTGGCAGTGTGCTGGGCTGCGGGTGATGGAAAATGAGTTAGATTTGGCCCACCCAACGTTTGTGCATACCAACACTTTTGGCAGTGAAGAACACCCCACCCCTGATGAGTTGGAAATCACTGAAACCGACTGGGGGATACGTGTCTTTGGCAAGCTAGGGGTGGTGAATCCAGAGCTGCAGCAGAAAAATTTAAAAATGGGCGAAGCGAAAACCTCGCGGACACTGACAATGGACTGGCTGATGCCGTTTACCATCAAGCTAAAAATCACCTACCCTAATGGCCTAGAGCATATTGTGGTAAATACCATGACCCCGGTGAGCGATCGCGCCTCCCAATGGTGCAGTTTTGTGTGCGCAACGATACCGCAGCCGATACCCCTGCAGCCGATGTGATCGCCTTTGATCGTGCCGTCACCCTCGAAGACAAGCGCATTTTAGAATCGACCGATTACGACGTGCCCCTCATGCCCAGCCGCGAAGAGCACATGTTCACCGACCGCCCCAGCATCATGATTCGCAAAAAAGTTGCTGCCCTGCTCAAAGCACATGGCGAGATAGAACAAACTCGAACAACCCTACAAAGCAACGCGTTCACTGCCGCCCATGGCTCGCCAGTGCCTCAACCTTCGCCTGTATCTTCAGCAAAAACAGCTCAAGGCAACCCTCTAGTAACAACGGTATAATCCTTTCAAGATTATCCTGTTCAAGGCAATTCCAGCCTATTCAACACAATGTCATTCAAGGCGATTGTCATCAGGCCCTGGTTTTTAAGCTGAGATTGTATACAGAATTCAGAATACAATCTATTAAAGTGAATTAGAGTCTTAACTCTGGTAGCGAGCTTGTCTGTGGCAGAAAGTATTTTCTCTTAAATTCGATGGTCATAGCCCCCTTGCAGGGGCCAAGTCACCCGATACCTTATTCTTGGTAAGCTTATGCAGCTTCAAAAAACAGATCTGGCAAAATCTCCTATTTTCCTCGTTTCGCCTTTTTTCTTTCTGGGCACGGCGATGGTCGTGATGAAGTATATTCTTCCTCACACATCACCGCTGTTTTTAGCAGCCTTTAGGCTGCTGCCCGCAGGGCTTTTAACGCTGATAGTCGCCGCCGTACTCAAGTTGCCCCAGCCCAAAACCTGGAAGGCTTGGCTATGGATTGCGCTATTTGCCCTGGTAGATGGTGCCATGTTTCAAGGGCTTTTAACCACCGGGCTGGTGAATACAGGTGCCGGACTAGGCGCAGTCTTAATTGATGCACAGCCGCTGGTTGTAGCGCTGCTGGCCCGGATTCTCTTTGGCAGTTTAATCGGCCCGTGGGGATGGCTGGGTCTGACGATTGGAATTGCTGGCATCAGTTTGTGCGGGCTCCCGGCAGCTTGGATTTACAGCCTTTGGGATGGGGGCATCCCTGTGGCAAGTTGGCTGCAATCCCTTCAAGGCTATGGCACTGGCGAAGGCGTATCAGCGTTAGCTAATTTGGATTTGGCCAATTTGCTGCAAAGCGGTGAGTTTTTGATGCTTTTAGCGGCGCTGTCCATGTCGGTTGGCACCATTCTTATGGGCTATGTTAAGCGACATGCCGATCCGATTGTGGCGACTGGCTGGCACATGATTTTAGGCGGTATTCCTTTGGCGGTGCTCTCTGCTGTATGGGAACCTTACCCAATTGATAACTTGCTCGTCGGGGATTGGCTGGGCCTGGTTTATGCGACCGTATTTGGCACAGCCCTGACCTATGGCATGTTCTTTTACCTGGCGGCTAACGGCAATATGACCAGCGTCAGCGCTTTGATTTTTTTAACACCTGTATTCGCGCTGTTGTTTAGTGCTCTCTTTTTGGGCGAGACCTTGAACAACCTGCAGTGGGGCGGCGTCGTTTTGACGTTAGTGAGTGTTTATTTGGTCAATCAGCGGGAGCAAATTGAGGGTGCTATTGCCCAATTGACCCAAAGGGTTTCACCTGCTGTTGTGTCTAGCATTTCATCGGGCAGTGCTGGTGAAAGCGCAGTGCCGCCGGGTGAACTGTCAGAGGTCGATGCTGCTACCGATTAAGCTTTTGTTTTAGTCATACAATTTTTTAGGAGATGTTTTCAGATGATTCGTCGTGTTTTGATTGCAGCTACAATCGTATTCCTTAGCGTTAGCACATTTTTGGGTTGGCCTCTGAGCGCGCCCCTATCCGCTCTCGCCGCTGATTACAGTCAGAGTGATTACAGTCAGAGTGATTACAGCCAGAGTGATTACAGCCAGAGCCAGTCAGCTAGCCAGTCCTACCCTAGTCAATCTGCTTATGAAACATCACAAGATGCCAGTGACTACGGCTATACCGACAAGCAAACCAATCAATCTAAACCCCAATCAAATCAGCAAGGCAAGCAGTCAAGCCAGACAGATGCCGGGAACAAGCAATCCACTCAAAAATCTCAGTCTTATCAAAACAAGTAATATCAGATCTACAACACTAGATCTACAACACTAGATCTATAACATTAGATATACAACACTAGATCTACAACACTAGATCTATAACATTAGATCTACAACACTAGATCTATCTAATGGGATCTATTTAGCAGGTTTATTCAAATGACTCGTCTACAAGATCAACCCCATCAACCTTCGCTCAAGGCCATGCGCGGATCGTTTTTAGATTTTGTAGGCGATCCCTTTTATGTGTCGGAAGCAGAAAGCGTTCGGTACTTCCCCGATGGCTTGCTCGTGCTAGAAGATGGCAAGATCAAGGCTTTTGGTGCTTATGATGAGCTAAAGGCCGACTATGGAGAGATTCCTACAACCGTTTGTGCCGAACGGTTGATTATGCCAGGGTTCATTGATACCCATATTCACTATCCCCAAACCGGGATCATTGCCGCCTACGGAGAACAACTTCTAGAATGGCTAGACCAGTATGTTTTTCCTACTGAGGGCAAGTTTCACGATCTAGACTATGCAAGAGAAGTTGCCGAGACTTTTTTAGACCAACTGTTGAGCAACGGTACCACCACCGCGCTGGTATTTGCAACTGTGTTTCCCCAATCGGTAGATGCCTTTTTTGAAGCTGCCGAGGCCCGTAACCTTTGCATGATTGCAGGTAAGGTAATGATGGATCGCAATGCCCCAGCATCTGTTTGCGACAGTGCAGAATCTGCCTATCAAGAGTCAAAGGCTTTAATTCAAAAGTGGCATAAAAAAGGCCGCTTGCGCTACGCCGTTACCCCTCGGTTTGCGATCACCTCTACAGATGAACAACTCCAAAAAGCAGGAGAGCTGCTAAAAGAATTTCCTGATGTGTATATGCATACCCATCTCTCGGAAAACGTGAAAGAGGTGGCATGGGTCAAAGAACTCTTTCCAGCCTGCGAGGGTTATTTGGATGCTTACGATCAGGCGGGGTTGGTGAAAGAGCGCTCGGTGTTTGCCCACGGTATTCATTTGACCGATGGCGAGTTTCAGCGGCTGTCAGAGGCTAAGAGTGCGATCGCCTTTTGCCCTACTTCAAATTTGTTCCTAGGCAGTGGTTTGTTTAAACTTGAGCAGGCAAAATCAACGGAGTATCCGGTAAAAGTCGGATTGGGCACAGATGTAGGTGCAGGGACTAGTTTCTCGCTGTTGCAAACCGCTAACGAAGCCTATAAAGTTGCGCAGCTACGCCAGCAAAAGCTCTCACCTTTCCAAGCATTGTTCCTGGCCACGTTAGGAGGAGCCAAAGCACTATGCCTAGAGGATAGGCTAGGAAATTTTGAGGTTGGCAAAGACGCCGATTTCATTGTCCTTGATTTGCGCTCTACGCCGCTGATGGCCTTTCGCAATAGCCCCGATGCTGCCAAATCGGTCAGCGAACTGACCGACCGCGCGTTTTCACTCATCATTATGGGCGATGACCGTGCGATTGAATCGGTTTACATCCTAGGGGAGCTAGCCTATAAATGCGCAGATACGAAGGCTGAATGAGTGTGTCTTGTTTAGGTGTCTTGTTTAGGTGTCTTGTTTAGGTGTCTTTTTTAGGTGTCTTTTTTAGGTGTCGGTTGCGGTTTTTGCGCCAAGGCTTGATTGGCTTATTAAGCCTAATCCGATTAAGCCGAGTAGTGCGATCGCACCCACCCAAGCCCAACTCACCCAAAGCCCCCAATCAATTCTTTGGGCTACTCTATCCACCAGCCAAATTCCTAACAGCACCAAGCTGCTAAACGTCACTTGAATAGCGCCCAATGTTTTTGTCTCTGCAGTCGTTGCCCGGCGAGATAGCAGGGCAGACCCGAGCGATCCGGCCAAAAAAATAGCACTGTATAGCTGGGCATGAAACACATCCAAAGGCCATAGCCAAGCGCTCCCCGCCGCTACCGGAGAAAACAACAAACTCCAGCCATACACACCCAAAATGCCGGACTGAACCCCTAGCCCAATAGGCCACAGCCCTGGCAAACGGCGCAATCTAGGAAAGTGATAGGCGCTAAAATACCCACAGTAATAACCTGCACCCACACAGTCCACCAGATATAGCCAAAACCAAATATCGGTTGCTCGCCGCCCCGGCTCAAACTGCTGAAGCTGTAAGCACGACACCATGAGCACAATAGTGGTAAACACCGCCATCATTGGCATAATCAACCGTGTTAGTGCTACCCGCCTAGAGATAACCAAGCTGACTAAGCCAACCAACGCTGTCAGATAAATTGCCCCCAAAAATCGAGTGTTAAAAGGTTTTAGCGGCCAGACCCAACGAGATTGGGCAAATTCAGGAAAACAAAACAGCGTCCCCCCCACCAAGATCAACAACACAATCGAGGCCATCACCATTGTGAGGAGCATCGGTGGTAGCGCCAAAGAGCGCAATTGAGATCTGCCGAGTGGAGAGGGCCTAGTTGTTGTGCCAGTCATTGTGCTGCCAGTTATTGTGCCGTCAGTCATTGTGCTGTCAGTCATTGTGCCGTCAGTCATTGTGCTGCCAGTTGACGTGTTAGGCCCTAACCCAGCAGATTGTTTTGATGGGGGTGTGTTTGGAGTAGTCATCTTAATTTTTGGTTAACGCAAATTTACGGCACCTAGCTGCTCTAGGGTAGATATTTCGGACTCGGTAAGCCCACTGACCCCGGTAATGTTCATGCCCTCATAGGGTTCTTTGTTCTTCAGCGTATTCACGCAAGTTCCTGTGTTTACATCCCATAGTTTAATGGTTTTATCATCGCTGCCGCTGGCGAGGTGTTTGCCATCGGGGCTAAAGGCCACTGACCAAACGCTGTTTGTATGGCCTGTTAGGGTATACAGCAGTTCACCGCTCTCAGCCGCCCAAAGCCTCACCGTATGATCTGCGCTCCCACTGGCAATGTGTTGCCCATTTGGACTCATCGCAACGGCCATCACCCAATTTTCATGTCCGCTCAACACCCGTTGGCATGTGCCTGTAGCCACATCCCACAGGCGTACCGTTTGATCAATACTACTGCTGACTAGCAAATCTCCTGCGGGTGAAAAGGCAATACACCAAACCCCACTCGTATGACCGCACCAAGTGGCTGTGCATTCACCCGTATCGAGATCCCACAGTTTGATGGTGCGATCATACGAGCCGCTGGCCAAAATGTTTTGCTGAGGATGAAAGGCAACAGAACAAACCCAATGCTGATGGCCTATAAAGGTGTGGAGATGGCGATGAGTGCGCACATCCCAAATTTTTATGCTTTGATCGGCGCTGCCGCTGGCAATAGTCGCTCCTTGCGAATCGAAGGCCACCGACCAGATGGATTTGCTATGGCCTGACAATCTCCGATGGGTGGCGTTTTGAGTGATGGTTTTATGGGTGTTTTGAGAATGGGTTTGGGGTTTAGACAGTTGCCACAAATGAACATTGCCGTCTTCATTACCACTGGCCAACAGATGGCCATCAGGACTAAACGCCACTGACCAAATCGCATTTTGAGCGCCCGCTAAGGTTGCTAGCGGCTGACTTGAGGACATATCATCTGATGTGATATGCCATAGATGAACGAGGCGATCGCCCTGTCCACTGGCCAACGTGTGGCCATCAGGACTAAAGGCGACCGACCACACCCAGTTACTGCTGCCTTGCAATGTCTTGAGGCACTGGCCACGGCCTAGTTCCCATAGGCGCATAGTTCTATCTTCACTGCCGCTGGTCAAGTAGTGGCCATCGGGGCTAAAGGCGACCGACCACACCCAGTTACTGTGGCCTGTCAAGACACGCAAACACTGCTGCGCGGTATGGTCAATGTTCCACACCCGTACAGTTTGATCGGCGCTGCCGCTAGCGAGCGATCGCCCATCGGGGCTAAAGGCCACCACTCA